>NZ_JAXOFX010000004.1:0-414708 GCF_034427655.1 Robertmurraya mangrovi | reverse complement strand
ACCCTCTCAGGTCGGCTACGCATCGTCGCCTTGGTGAGCCGTTACCTCACCAACTAGCTAATGCGCCGCGGGCCCATCTATAAGTGATAGCCGAAGCCATCTTTCAATGTTCCTTCATGAGAAGAAATATATTATCCGGTATTAGCTCCGGTTTCCCGAAGTTATCCCAGTCTTATAGGCAGGTTGCCCACGTGTTACTCACCCGTCCGCCGCTAAGTTTCAAAAGCAAGCTTTTAAAACTTCGCTCGACTTGCATGTATTAGGCACGCCGCCAGCGTTCGTCCTGAGCCAGGATCAAACTCTCCAATAAAGAGTAAGATTTAGCTCTTAAAATAAATAATAAGTTTAAACGTTGACGTTTCTGTTTTGTTTAGTTTTCAAAGAACTATTTTTTAAGACGAGACATTATCATAACATCTCAATTTCTTAAAGTCAATTACTAATTTCGATATTTTCTTAACCGCATCAGCGGCAGAACTAAATAATATCAAATTGAGTTGTTAATGTCAACAACTCTTTTATTTTCTCGCGATAAGTTATCAGCGAGAGTTACTATATTACTATCCTAGCATAACAAAGTCAATAACATTTCATAAAAAAATTAAGGGAGTTCTTTTTTTCTTTTTAATATGTACAAACCTATAAATATTTATTGATAAATTAATTTTAACCATGGTGTTAATATTCAATTTCCCTTTTAAAATAACAAAAAAGAGAGACACTTCTGCCTCTCTTGCGATTATACCGCTTTCGTATCCCATTTCTTCTCTTCTTGCACAAATAAAATTCCTAATTCGTGGTGATCGCCTTCATAGAGCGCTCTTTGAACAAAACGGATTTCTCCATTTGTATCAATTACTTCTAGTTTACAATGAGCTCGATTCCGTTGCAGTGCTTCATAAAATCCTTGCTCATCATGAACATGAGTTCCATTCACTTTAGTAACTAACTCACCGACCCCTAATGCCATTTTAAAAGCAGGTGAATCTGGAATGATACCTAAAATCATCACACCATGGTTTCTCTTTGAAAAGTAAAATGGTAGATTCTCCTCTGATAGTCTTTGACTCAATGTTAAAAGCTCTCGCCCAATAATAGCTAACGCTACCACCGCTATCGATAGTGTAGGTATCCAATAGCTTCCTACAGAAAATAGTACTAGAAAAATACCGAGTGCTATCACCCTTTTTCCCAGGATTGAAATAGCTTCTTTTGGAAGCATTCCTTGTACTTGTTGGTGAAACCCTACTGCAAAAGGTACCAATAATAGTGAGTAAGCTTGGTCGCCTACATTGAATACCGGCCACCATTCGAAAGGGATTTGAATAGCTGATCCAGGTATCAACAAAAATACAGGGAGCATCCATACTCTCTTTACTTCATGAACTCCAACTCTTTGTCCACGCTTACTTTTTATTAATTTTGGGGACGATCCTTTTGAGCCATTTTTTAAAATTAAAATTCCCTCACCAATCACAAGAAGAGCTAACAAAGCCGCAATGGAAGGATAGATTTCCCCGTCCAAAGCATTTAAAATGTCTGAAAAAAACGGAATAGACCACTCTCGACTTCCTGCAAGAAGAGTCACAAAGAAGGCAAAACCGATTGTATACCCAGGTGACAGCAACCTTACTTTAGTAGTTAAGCTCCATAGCACAGTAAAAAATGCTACAAATATAACAGCCGCCATGGGTACAACGAGACCTACACCAATGGTTAATACTGAAAGGCCTAACCCTATTAATATGCCAATAGGTAGTAACTGTCTTAGTTCAAAATATGCATTTTCTGCTCGAATATGAAAATTGCTACGCTCTCTTTTAACACGAGAAACTCCTAGAACCGCAGCCATAAATAACAAATAATAAAATATTGGGTGTAAAAAGAACTTTCCTGTTCCTTTTAGCAATTCAATTAGCCAATCTTGAGCCAAGCTCCTCACCAACCTCGCGATAAAATCTTTGCTAGATTTTTACCTAATACTTCTATTCTACCAAAAGAGGTTGGTGACAGGCACCTGAAATATTTTTGTAATATTTTGGATTGTGGAACATTATTGGTGACAGGCACCTGAAACATTATTGTAATAGTTGAAAAAGAAAAGTTATTCTAATCAAAATAAAAGATGACAGGACCATTACAGGTGCCTGTCACCTTTTTTATTTGTCACCATTTATATTTTTTATCGAGCAATAAACCTCAGTGCCGTTTGCAATTGTATGTCATTTTCTTCTTTTTTCATCTCAGCTACTACCGCCTGTTCAAGCGCTCCTGCCGTTTCACTATCAATTTTACCACTCACAGATAGACCCGCTTTTTGCTGGAATGCCTTAACCGCTGTTTCAGTTACTTCACTAAAGTATCCATCTTCCCTACCAGGAGCAAAGCCTAATCCTGACAGCATTTGCTGTGCATTTTGAACTTGTTCACTGTTCATATCCTTTTCTAACGGCTTTTCAACTTGTAATGGGTGGGTGTGATAGATGGCCGGTTGCTTCACTTCCATATTCGGCTTGATGCCCTCTTTATGAATCCAGTTTCCATCTGGAGTTAGCCATTTATATAGAGTTAATTTAATATTACTACCATCACCCATTGGTACGGCTTGCTGTACTGTTCCTTTACCGAACGTTCTCTCACCAATCAAGGTGTAATTTTCGGCTTCTTTTAAAGCACCTGCTAAAATTTCCGAAGCTGAGGCACTACCTTGGTCGATCAATACAGCTACTTTATAAGGCTTTTCTTTCTCCAGCGAAGAGAAATAGCGAAGTTTTTCTCCATTTCTTTTTTCAATCTGCACAAACGGTTTTTCCTTAGACACAAACTCTTTTAATATTTCTTGTACACTATCAAGAAGCCCACCTGGATTTCCACGAACATCAATCACTAGCCCTTGAATTCCTTGCTTCTCCATGTCGGTTAGTTGTTGTTTGAATTCTTTAGAAGTATCTTCTGAAAACGATCGAATTTGCAAGTAACCGATTTTTTTACTACCTTGCTGCTTAACATCTCCATAAACCGTTATTTGTGGAATCTCATCACGTTTCACTTCGACGACTAAAGGATCCTTTAATCCTTTTCTAGCAATCTCAATTTTTACTTTTGTTCCTTTTTCCCCACGAATTTTAAGTGTGGCTTCGTATAGATCTAGTCCCTCTACACTCTCACCATCTACTGATAAAATTTGATCATTTGGCTTTAATCCCGCTTTTTCCGCTGGAGAATCCTTGAACGGAGCAACAATGACAATTTTCCCGTCCACCATACTCACTTCGGCTCCAATTCCTTCAAAAGAAGATTCCAGCGTTTCATTGAACTGCTTAGCGGTTTCTTTGTCCATATAAACCGAGTAAGGGTCCTCAAGGGTCGTCAACATCCCCTGAATTGCCCCTTCAACCAGCTTTTCCTCATCTACTTTTTCCACATAACTACTTAAAATAAGTTCGTATGCCTTCCCTACTTTATCTAATTCTTTAAAATCAATTTTTTCCGTTTCCGAAGCTGAATTCGCTCCTTGTAATTGTTCTTTTCTTGTATCTTCCTTTATATTCGTCAACTGCAAAACAGCATATGTACCGCCTGCACCTGTTAACAGGGACCCTGTCATCAAAAGTGCCACTATTTTTCTGTTCATTTTCTTCCTCCTCGTAACCAATAGTTGCTTATATCAAAAGCTGTCCTAATCATCCTATGGTTCACTATATGATGTTAGAGGACAAGTTATGAAGAAATCAACGGTAAACTTGTGCATAATTAAGGCTATTTTCTCACATTAACCCGTTAAAGGTAGGAAAACCTATAACATTACTGTAAAATAATTCATATATAATAAAAATTAGGGGTTTCTATAATGGATAAAGTGTTACCTAGGCATAATCAAATCGGGGAAAAGATTAGAAACATTAGAAAAAAGAAAAAAATGACTCTAGAAGAGTTGGCAGAAGGAATTTGCTCTTTAGGGAAAATGAGCAACATTGAGAATGGACGCCAGCCCGTAAAGGAAGATGAGCTACAGAAGATTAGTAAAAAGTTAGAAGTTCCCATGAGCTATTTTGTTGATCCTGAAATAGGGGACAAGCTAACGGAGCTTGATTTCGCCAAACAGCACATTATTGAATTAATGGCGTTAAAAGAGTGGAGCTATACAGAAAAAAATATTGAAATGTTTAAAGAGAAGGTTCAACAATATCAGATTCCTAGCCGACTGATTGATTATTACTACCTTTCTGGGATGCTACATTTAAAGCTCGGGCAAATTGTAAAAGCAGAGCAAGATTTCTCTCACATTCTTTTAGAAGATAATCATAACCCATATACAATCCGACTAAAAATTAAAACTTATAACGCCATTGCTAGTGGTTATTTCAGCCAGAAAAAACTATCAAGGTGTTTACATTTTCTGAACCTTGGCCAGGATCTTTCTAAGGATAATCCTACTATTACGAAGGAAGAGAAAGAATTACTATACTATAATTTTTCGATTTATCATTTATACACAGGTGATTACTTAAATGCATTCCGCTTCATTAATCAAATTCAAAATCACGTGATAGAAAAAAGTGAAATCGATTACATTAAATTACTCGTTACCATTCTTCAAGACGAACATATTAATGATGTAAAAGAGTCTCTCCTTTCATTGCGTCAGAGCTGGCAAGCGAGTAAAAATCAAGAGTTTATTATTAGAGGATGGGCTATATCTACATTATTAGCTGTTCAATCGTATGGTCTTCAGTCAGACATAGCAAAAAATTTAAGACATGAATTTCTTTACTACCTTGAAAATGATAACAGCCCATTAAAAGAATTAAAGCTCTCTATTATTCAGCTTGGAATTTATCTACAATTAGAACAAGTAGATGATAAAGAATATACTGAGTATCTATTTAAATTAGCCGGCGACTTGTATGAGGGTATTGAACAACGAAGTATACAAGCGCGCAACTTATTTTTGGAAGGAAAATACCACCTAAAGTTTGGAAAAAAACAGGAGGCTTCAACCTTCTTTGAGTTGGCTCTTTCAACACTTGGTCAAGAAGATGAAAGCTTCTTAAAGGCAGAAATTTACTATCATATTAGTAAGATGAACCAAGCAAACAGTATAGAGATGTCAGCTCTAGATATTTATTATAAAAACTTGAAAAATCAATTCTTGTTCACTTATTTTGACGACTTGATTTTACCAATATTTAAATATTAAAAAACAGCCTGTGGATTCTCTCCACAGGCTGTTTTATCATCTGAATAATTGGGTATTCTATTAATAGAATACTAGTTTTAAAGTGGAACGATTCCTCTAGGATCGATTGAATTCGATTTTCTGCTGTTCCAAGGGCCTTTATGGAGTTCAAAGTGTAAATGTTGACCAAAGGATTGACCAGTATTACCCATGTACCCTAACTGCTGTCCTTTAGAAACCACTTCTCCTTGGCCTACCGATCGACTTCTCATATGCGCATATACAGTTGTATAAATTTGCCCATCAATGGAATGAGATAGGAATACAACATTTCCGTAGCTTGTTGAGTAGTATGACTGGATAACAACACCGTCAGCTGCCGCTACAATTGGAACGGTTCCCTTTGCTGCGATATCCACACCTGCGTGTAGACTGCCCCAACGATGGCCATAACCAGAAGAAACATAACCTGCAGCTGGTTTTGTAAATGTACCATCAGAAACTGGTGGAGCGCTAACGGAACCCCCACCGCCACCATTATTTTGTTTTCTTCTTTGTTCTTCTAAACGACGTTGCTCTGCGATACGGTTTTGCTCCAATTGAATCGCTTTTTGCATCGCTTGTTGTTGAGCAGCTAGTAATTTACTTTCTTCTTCTAGCTCCATTTTATCTGCATGCATTTGCTCTTCTTTTCGTTTTAGCTTCGCCATAAGCTTGTCTTTCTCAGACTTCTGAGATTTTAAGCTTTTCTTCATCGTTTCAAGTTCTACTAACATACCTTCTAATTTAGCAAGTTCTGCTTCTACTTCTGTTTGCTTTTCTTCTAGCATTTCTTTGTCCAACTTGTGCTCACGAAGAATATCCTGATCCGCTTCTACAATGGTTGCCACAGCACCAAGGCGATCGATAAAGTCACCAAAGCTCTTCGCACCCATTAACACATCTATATAACTAACCATACTTCCATTCTCTTGGAAGGAACGAGCACGATTCTTTAATAACTCATTTCGACGATCAATTCGTTCTTTTAGAACTTTTATTTCGTCTTGAAGCTTTTCAATTTCATCTTTAGTTTCTTTAATCTCTTCTTGCTTATCCATAATCTTGGTTTCTGTATCACCAATTGCTAAATCAAGTCTTCTAATCTCATTATTTACTTCCGCTTGCTCTTCTTTATTTTGTGAAAGATCTTTGTTTGTTTCACTAATCTTTGAGTTTACGTTCGATCGCTTCTGTTCTATTTCATTCTTCTTCTCTTTAAGAGAATTCAAATTATTAGCATATGCTTTTTCAAGAGGAAAATCGGTTACCGTTCCTCCAAAACCTATAGCTGCTACTACGGATAAAATAATTATTTTCTTTTTCAATCCGATTTCTCCTTTCCTATGTAACCATATGTACAGGTAAATCGTTTTTACTTAAGTATGTTTTTAAACTTCCTTACCGAAATTGAAACTTTTTCCAATTCTTAACCGTCTAATATGATTGAAGGTAGAAGGGCTGCCCAATCCCCCCCGGGGCCCTTCTTTGCCTTACGTTTATACTTTCAAGAACTTTCTAATGGACATCATACTTCCCCAAATACCAATGAACGCTCCCATTAATATTAAAATTCCTGATACTTGATAAATAAATGGGTTAAACTCTAGTACTTGAATGAAGTGGCCTTCTAATTTCGGTTGGATAAAATCAAAGGCATAGTTATAAACCGTTGCAATCAAGGCAATCGGAAGAATCGCTCCTAGTAACCCTAACCATAAGCCTTCAAGGAAGAAAGGCCAGCGGATAAACCAACTAGTGGCACCAACTAATTTCATAATTTCAATTTCTCTTCGACGAGAGAAAATCGTAATTTTAATAGTATTCGAGATTAAGAACATTGCTGTGAAAAGTAACCCAACAACAAGAGCAATTCCCACATTTCTACTCACTTTAAGGAATTCAAATAGCTTTTCTATTTGTCCTTGACCATATTTTACTTTAGATGCGTACTCAAATTTTTCAATTTGTTTAGCTACTTTCATCGTATCTAATGGGTCTTTCGTTTTTATGACAAACACATCATTTAGGGGATTGTCCTGTTCGAACATTTTAAAAGCTTCCCCTTCTTCACCTAAACTAGCAATCAAGTTTTCTAGCTCTTGCTCTTTAGAGGAGTATGTTACACTCTTCACTTGAACAATCCGCTCGATTTTTTCCTTGAGTAAATTCTGATCCTGCTCTGTCGCTGCTACATCAATGTGAACGCGGATTTCAACATCTTCTTCAATCGTTGTAGCAACTTTATTTAAATTCATCATGATGACGAAGAATACACCAACTAATAAAAGCGTAACCGTTACGGCACTGGCTGAGGCAAACGTCATCCATCCGTTACGACCTAAGCTCTTTACACTTTCTCTAATGTGACGATTAAAGGTTCTAATTTTCATAGCCGTAATCACCTCTCTGTTCGTCACGAACAATTTGTCCACCTTCAATTGCTATTACTCGATGTCTAATGGTGTTAACAATTTCTTTATTGTGAGTGGCCATTACAATGGTAGTGCCTCTAGTATTAATTTCCTCAAAAATATTCATGATTTCCCATGAGGTATCAGGATCTAAGTTTCCTGTAGGCTCATCGGCAATCATGACCTTTGGTGAGTTCACAATGGAACGGGCAATCGATACCCTTTGTTGTTCCCCACCTGATAGTTCGGTTGGGAGCATACGAGCTTTATGCTTTAATCCAACTAAATCTAATGTTTCCATTACACGTTTTTTAATATATTTCGGTTGCTCTTCAATAACTTCTAACGCAAATGCTACATTTTCATAAACCGTTAGTGTTGGGAGGAGTTTAAAGTCTTGGAAAACGACCCCTATATTTCGGCGTAGAAGTGGTACTTTACTTCCTTTAAGCCTTCCAATGTTCACTCCATTAATGAGAATGTTGCCTTTTGTAGGCTTTTCTTCTCGATACATCATTTTTATAAAAGTAGATTTGCCGGCCCCACTTGGACCAACCACATATACAAACTCACCTTGTTTAATTTTAACGTCTATCCCATTTGCGGCTGTAACACCGTTTGGGTACTTTTTATATACTTCTTGCATTTCTATCATTTTTTATCACCTAATAGTTTGTCTATTTTTGTTGGAAGAGCGTATGTACCTTTTAATTAAAACTGGAATTTAGATACAAAAAGGCCTTTATACAGAGGCCAAACAACTTGCTTACAAAGCAGTATTCACTGGAGTACGGTCAAAGATGGAAGCTGAAATTAAATAAAACATCCACTCGTATTTTCCACAAAAAACGACAAATTTTTTATAGTCTTAAAAATCCATTTACTAGAATGTCAAATTTCGCAAAAAAATATTTCACAATTACACATCATTCATTATATCATCAACATTTGACAAAAAAACTTATAAAATTATTACAGTTTCTTTTCAACCATGTCACAATAGAAGAACCATTTTCCTCTATTAGAGCAATACTACCAGAATATATACTACATAAAGGGTATAAATTCCTTCTTTTTCTATCATTTTCGCGAGGTTTTCTACAAAATATTCCAGTTTAAATGTCATAGAACTATCAAAATTCTTAAAAAGTGGATAGTATGCGGATGATGTTAGTAGAGTTGTGGGTATTGTTGATTCCTGTCTATTTAGAGTGTTACTGACTTGGTTTGTAGAAGATTTTCTCTAATTTTGTGAAATTCTTGGATATATCCTCGAAAGATCAGTTATATTCCCGAAACAAGAGTATGAACATCGAATAACAAAGTATTCTCTCGAAAGTGGGTAGGAGAGGTTAGAATCGTCAATCGCTGAGGCAATAAAAGAGGGAGAAAAGCTAGAATAGATAGAAAAAAACGTTCTGACTTACCAGAACGTTCCTCCCATCATTATTTCTTAGCAGCTAACCACTCAGCTACTTCAGATGCTTCTCCACCTTGTAGTAATCCGCCTGGCATTGCACCTTGGCCTTTAATGATAATGTTTTCGATGTCTTCTTTAGCTAGCTTAGAACCAACCTTAGTGATGTTTGGTCCAACTCCACCAGCTAGATCCGCACCATGACAGCTAGAGCATTTGTTGTTGTAAAGCTTTTCAGCGTTACCTGCGCTAGCAGTTGTTTCTTCACTTCCGCCACCGCCATCAGCAGCTTCGTCTCCACCGCCGCCACAAGCAGCTAGAACTAAAGAAGTACCCATTAATAGAGCTAATAGCTTCTTTTTCAAAAGAACTCCTCCTCAGGAAAAATATACATAATATACGACTTCATTATACCAGTACTATGCCCTTTTGAAACCCTCGCCGAGCACCTCTGCAGCATCCATAACAACGATAAATGCAGTAGAATCAATGGTTTTGACCAGTTGTTTCAATTTTGTGAACTCTGTTTGATCAACCACACACATTAAAACCGGGCGTTCAGAATCAGTATATCCTCCGTACGCTGATAGTTTTGTCACACCACGGTCAATTTTATTCAAGATTCCATCACGAATTTCATCTTGTTTACTAGTAATAATCATAACCGTCTTGGAACGACTCCAACCAACCTGCACTAAATCTATCGTTTTACTCGTAACATAAAGAGCGATTAAAGCGTATAAACCACGTTCGATATCAAATAATAAAGCTGCTGCTAACACAATCATTCCATCAATAATGACTACGCATGTCCCTAGCGTTAACCCCGTGTACTTATTAATAATTTGTGCCGCTAAGTCAGTTCCACCTGTAGATGCTTTCCCCCGAAAAACAATTCCAAGCCCAAGCCCTACACCAAGTCCACCAAACAATGAACCAAGCAATGGGTCCATCGTCCAAGGCTCAACATCTTTTGTTAGAAAAACAACAAAAGGAAGAAAAATGGTTCCTACTAATGTCTTAATACCGAATTGTTTTCCTAGTAAAACCACTCCTGCAATAAAAAGCGGGATATTAAAAGCCCATTGAACATAAGCTGGTTCCCAACCAATGGTGGAATATAGAATAGTACTAATCCCACTGACCCCACCAGATGCGATTTTATTTGGCAGTAAGAAAACATTAAAAGATCCTGCTACGATCCCGGAACCAATAAGGATATATATGTATTCTAGTATTTTATCTAAGGTGGGGTTATATGTACTTGTCCGTTTTTTCTTCATCTTTCCTTCTCCTTTATGCTATAACCGTGTTGAAAAATACATATCCAAATTTATTTTGGTAAGAGTAATTTTATGGCAACACTTATTCGTTATGAGATATAAAAACAAGTTCTTTTGAACCTATTTTAATTCTAACCGAAAGTGAGTATAGCACGGACTATTCAGTGTGTAAATGCCATTAAACCACCGTATTAAAGGGTTAAATATAGGGTGTGTAAAAATGAGGAAGTTATGAATTAGGTTTAAAAATAGAAAAAGGCATTTAGAGCTAAAACTCTAAACACCTTTACATTAAGAAGTTTGTTTTTGGACAATTCCTATAGCAATCGTCTCAAGTATCGGCCTCACACTAGAGGAACGTCCTTTTGCCGTTTCAATCATTGAAATCAATTGGGAAAGTTCTTTTGGTGACAGTAACTCAAAAGCCCAGTCAACAAACTCTTCGTTTGTTAAGGACATTTTCTTTGTAGGTACCTTTATATATTTATATCGATCCAATTCTTTTTGAAGGTAATTTTTATAATACTGATTTTTAACCAATATTAAATGCTCATTCGAGTTAGATTCTTTAATCATCTCCACTATCTCCCTTTCAGGATTGTTCTAAGAGGTTTCCACCAAAAAAACTATTATTATATCAATCTAGCTGTTCTAGATAATAGAAAAGCTTCCAACATACTCTTTATTGAACATTTATTTACAATTTAGCACAAGAGTAAAATGTGTTACGGCTATATCCCTAAAATAGTGTTGCTATTGGCATTCAGTTAGTGGTATTACCACTTTTTATTTCATAGAACTTTATTCTATTCATTTTGAATATTTTTTTCAATAGTTATTGAAACATACCTGAAATTTCATTAAAAGCACAAACATATCCATTTTACTTTTATTTCAAAAGTACATTTTCTTATGTAACGTGTTCTTCTGGGGGACAAAGAATTAATTAACACTGCTCTAGCATTGAAACCGCAAAAAAACCACGAATTCGATAAAAAATCGTGGTTTTACAATTATATTATCACTACTACTGATTTTTCAGTATACGTTTAAAGTCATTTATTTCACTTTCATGCTTAATAGAACGAGCCGATAAAATATCAATGACCTTTTGTTGTCCTTCTAGCACATCTTTCAACTCATCTGCTTTTGCATCAATATGCTTCTCGATTTGCTCGAAGTACGGTCCAAGTCCATTAATAAGGTTATCTTTTAACTGGTCTTGGCCAATTTTAAGATCCTCTACATCTGATTTGAGGTATTTGACATCTGACTTTAAGCCCTTTACATCTGTTTTGAGATCTTTGACACCTGACTTTAAGCCCTTTACATCTGTTTTGAGATCTTTGACATCTGACTTTAAGCCCTTTACATCATTACTTAATTGCTCTTGGCCAGTTTTAAGATCCGTTACTTCTGTTGTTAATCGGTCTTGGCCTAATCTTAGATCCGTTACTTCTGTCGTTAATCGGTCTTGGCCTGATTTTACATCCATTACATCTGTTGTTAATCGATCTTGGCCTGATTTTACATCCATTACATCTGTTGTTAATCGATGTTGTCCTGTTTTTAGATCCGATACATCTGTTGTTAATCGATCTTGGCCTGACTTTAGATTTGTTACATCTTTTGTTAATTGATTTTGTCCTGCTTTTAGATCCAATACATCTGTTGTTAATCGGTCTTGACCTTTTTCTATATTATCTAAACGATGATTAACTTTTTGAAATTCTAGGAGTAGTTGGTTCAAAGTTTCTTCCATCTTAATCACTCCTTTTTTTCATAGATTATAACACGCTTATAAAAAAATGGTGTGAACATTTTTCTTCAAATTACTTTAGATCTATAAAAAACACCTACTATAACTCTGCTAGTAGGTGTAAGTATTTATATGCTATATTTTATTTTGTCCCCTTAAAGAGAACCTGTTAATCACAAATGATAAGATCCTTAGTTTACTGCTCTAAACTAAGCTTAGAACGCAAGTATGCATTAATGAAATTATCCAAATCTCCGTCCATAACCGCTTGAACGTTTCCAACCTCCGTACTCGTACGGTGGTCTTTTACCATGGAATATGGGTGGAAAACGTAAGAGCGAATTTGGCTTCCCCAGCCGATTTCCTTTTGCTCTCCGCGAATCTCTGCTAGTTGCTCTTCTTTTTCTTCAATTTTCTTTTGATAAAGTTTTGCTTTTAGCATTTTCATGGCTTGCTCACGGTTTTTGATCTGTGAACGCTCCGTTTGACAGCTCACCACTACGTTTGTTGGTAAGTGGGTAATACGAACGGCTGAGTCCGTTGTATTGATATGCTGCCCACCGGCTCCACTCGCGCGGTAAGTATCAATTTTTAAATCTTCCGTACGGATATCGATTTCAATTTCATCGTTGAATTCCGGCATAACCTCACAAGAAACGAACGACGTATGACGACGGCCTGAAGAATCAAATGGAGAGATCCTTACAAGGCGGTGTACTCCTTTTTCAGCCTTCAAGTAACCGTATGCGTTATGGCCCTTAATCGCTAAAGTTACACTCTTAATTCCCGCTTCATCACCAGGAAGGTAATCGAGTGTTTCAACCTTAAAGCCACGCTTCTCTGCCCAGCGTGTATACATACGTAGCAGCATAGAGCCCCAGTCTTGTGACTCCGTTCCACCAGCACCTGGGTGAAGCTCAAGGATGGCATTATTTTTATCATAAGGTTCGCTTAATAGTAGTTGAAGTTCAAAATCAGCAAGACGGCTAGTCAGTTCCTTTAGTTCACTAACTAACTCTTCTCTTAGTTCTTGGTCATCTTCTTCTCTTACAAGCTCGTAGGTTAACTCTAGATTTTCATATGTCTCGTACATCTCATGAAATACGTGTACTTGATCTTTCAATGCATTCGATTCTGAAATGACCACTTGTGCAGCTTGTTGGTTATCCCAGAAGTTCGGATGAAGCATTTCGTCTTCAAGCTGTGCGATACGAGCCTCTTTGTTATCTAAGTCAAAGAGACCCCCTAAAGTCTGCTAATTTCTTAGCTGTTTTTTCAAGTTCATTACGAATTTCTGCTAATTCCAATGTTCTTCACCTCTATGTTTATTTTTATAAAAATAGTTTAGCCAGAAAAGGAGAGTCAGCAAAGCAGTATAAAAACAACTCTACTGGCCCTCCTTATTTTAAAAATGATGCAAATTATCCAATCTGCCCACAGCAGTTTTTATATTTCTTGCCGCTTCCACAAATACATGGGTTGTTACGGCCCACATCAAGCTGCTTCACGACAGGTTTTTTCTTAACCTTTTCGCCGTCTTCTTTCGGATTCACCGCTTGGCCTTTAGCTACCTCTTCACGCTCTAGGTTGTTGCGGATTTCCGCTTTCATCACGTATTTAGCTACATCTTCTTCAATAGAAGCAATCATGTGCTCAAACATTGCGAAGCCTTCATGGTTGTATTCACGTAACGGATCGGTTTGACCGTATGCGCGTAGGTGAATCCCTTGACGAAGCTGATCCATTGCATCGATATGGTCAATCCACTTAGAGTCAACGGCACGTAGAACAACAACCTTTTCAAATTCGCGCATTTGCTCTTCAGAAAGCTGCTCTTCTTTTTCATTGTATCGTTCTTTAATCTTAGCAAAGATTAAATCAGTAATCTCATCTGACTCTTTACCTCGGATATCGTTTACAGTGATGTCACCTTCATGTAGAAGATTACCATTCACATAATCAATTAAACCTTGTAGGTTCCAGTTTTCCGGATCTTCATGACCAGGTGTAAATGCCCCTACATTTCGGCTTAGAGAAGTCATAATCATTTTTTCAACGATTTCACGAAGGTTTTCTGATTCCAATACTTCGTTACGTTGAGTATATAGGATCTCACGTTGTTGACGAAGAACGTCGTCGTAAGATAATAGTTGCTTACGAGCATCAAAGTTATTACCCTCAACGCGTTTTTGCGCTGATTCAACTGCTCTTGATACCATTTTACTTTGGATTGGCTGAGAATCGTCCATACCTAGACGAGTCATCATCGCTTTCATATTGTCAGAACCGAAGCGGCGCATTAACTCATCTTCCATTGAAAGATAGAATTGAGTTACCCCTGGGTCTCCTTGACGACCAGAACGTCCACGTAGCTGGTTATCAATACGACGAGATTCATGACGCTCTGTACCGATTACTGCTAATCCGCCAATCTCCTTAACACCTTCGCCAAGCTTAATGTCCGTACCACGACCTGCCATGTTGGTAGCGATTGTTACCGCACCTCTATGACCCGCTTCCGCGATAATTTCCGCTTCACGCTCATGGTTTTTCGCATTTAAAACATTATGCTTGATGCCTTTTTTCGTTAAGTATCTAGAAATTAACTCGGAAGTTTCAATCGCAACTGTACCAACAAGAACTGGTTGGCCTTGTTGATGACGTTCAGCAATATCTTCACAAACAGCACGGAACTTCCCGTCCATGGAAGCATAAATTAAATCCGGACGGTCATCACGAACAATGTCTCTGTTTGTTGGAATCACAACAACATTCATATTGTAGATGTTGCGGAACTCCTCTTCTTCTGTTTTCGCTGTACCCGTCATACCTGAAAGCTTTTCATACATACGGAAGTAGTTTTGGAACGTAATCGTCGCAAGAGTCATACTTTCGTTTTGAACTTCAAGACCTTCTTTTGCTTCAATCGCTTGGTGAAGTCCGTCACTATAACGACGACCTTTCATTAGACGACCAGTAAATTGGTCAACAATCACAATCTCTTCTTCTTGGACCACATAATCAACATCTTTATGCATACTTACATGTGCTTTTAACGCTTGATTAATATGATGATTTAATGAAACATGACTAATATCAAAAAGGTTTTCGATTCCGAAGGCTTTTTCCGCTTTCGTAATCCCTTCTTCTGTTAACTGAACACCTTTTGTTTTTTCATCGTACGTAAAATCTTCATCTTTTTTCATCGTACGTACAAATGCATTTGCTTGGATATATAGGACGGTTGATTTCTGAGCCGTACCAGAAATAATTAACGGAGTACGTGCTTCGTCGATTAAAATGGAGTCAACCTCATCAATTACAGCATAAAAAAGAGGACGTTGTACCTTTTGCTCTTTATAAAGCACCATGTTATCACGAAGGTAGTCAAAGCCTAGCTCATTGTTCGTGCTATACGTAATATCGCATGCGTAAGCAGCTTGCTTTTCTTCTTTTGATAAACCATTCGTATTCAAACCAACTGTTAAACCTAGGAAAGTATAAAGCTGACCCATTTCAGTCGCGTCACGACTTGCTAAGTATTCATTGACCGTAACAACGTGAACACCTTTTCCAGAAAGCGCGTTTAAATAAACAGGCATCGTCGAAGTTAATGTTTTCCCTTCCCCTGTTTTCATCTCCGCGATGTTTCCGTCATGAAGAGTCGCTCCCCCCATTAACTGAACTGGATATGGATACAAACCAAGAACGCGCTTTGCTCCCTCACGAACAACCGCAAATGCCTCTACTAAAAGATCATCTAATGTTTCACCTTTTTGGTAACGTGCTTTAAATTCTTCGGTTTTCCCGCGAAGCTCGTCATCACTTAAAGCTTCCATTTTTGAAGCAAGAGCATCAATCTGCTCACTAAGTCTCGTTAATTTTTTCAACTCGCGTTTATTCGGGTCAAAGACTTTATTTAAAATTCCAAGCATCCAAAACGCTCCCTTGTATATGAAATCGCTCTTTTAGTTAGTAAAAAGAACACTGTTATTAATATCACTATGAAAAAAAGATTCGCCTTTTTTACGCAGAATCCTTTTTAAAATATTCGATGTATTCCCTACTAATATTACCACTTCCGCTATAGAGTGACAACTTGCAGAGAAAATGTGCTGGATTCGACAGAAAAAGCTGGCAAAAGGGGCCAGCTTAAAGGTAGAAACAAATATTGAACTACTACAGGATACCGCTAGTTTCTGCATATTCCTTAACCATTGCATATTCTAAATCCCTCAATGGTTCAGCTAGCTCATCTTTCATCTCACTCACGATTTTTTTCAGGCTAGACTCTGAGATTTCATATCTAGTTGCAATTTCTTTCATTGTGATTTCTATAAATGGATTAATAGACATCACAACATATTCCGTTGCAGCAACATATAAATCTGCCTTCACAATTCGCTTTGGTTTACGAACACAGAATTGGTGCCAGAGGATAATTCCTGCACTAATAAACTCTTCTGGTGCATTTAATTCATTCATAACTTCCTCAAACTTTAATGCAACCTTTGAGTGCATGGGATTTTCCCAATCCAGATCGTTCGCTGACACCTCTAAAGCCTCATATTGTAAGTTAAAGATAGACAGAAGCAGCTGCTCCTTTAAAAATTCTTTCGGATCTTCATATGGAGATTCATCAAACGTTTGTTTAAAATACATTTCAATATTGTCTGAGTTTGCACTCAAATCAAAATCAAAGAAATCAGGGAAGAAGACTTGCTCGTCGTTGAAAGGTACCAAGATTCCGAATAAGAAATTACTAATTGGTTCCTCACTGTTGTCTAATACTTTAACAATTTCAGTGTCCCCTGTTAGACTATCCTGAACAACCATTTCCTGCGCGGAGTAAGAAATAATTTTCCCTACAATTGGTTTCGCTTCCGTCCAAGAGTTTAAAATCTCCCTAAGCATCGGACGCTGAATCATTTTTCCTCTTTGTTTTATATACTTTTGTAAAATGGTTTCGCCGTCATTAAGAGGTTTAAAGATGCTAAACCAAATGGTATGCGTGAGAACTAAAAATTCCATTAAGGGTTCTTCGATGTTTTCTGGATCTCCGAATACATAATCGAAATCAGCGTCGATTTCAAAGTCATATTCATCTAATCCATATCTAATGATATCCCCTTGTAGATCCATGATTTCATTCTCTAATATGGAAGTAATAGAGACCGACTCATTGGCTCCACAACATTTTTTATACTTTTTTCCGCTACCGCATAGGCAGGGTTCATTTCTTTTTTGCTTTATTGCCATTTTAAAACCTACTTTCTTTTACTGCTTTATAAATACTAGAACTAGCCCTATTAAATTGTATTGCCCTATTATATAAGTATTTTTGCTAGAAATTTGTCAGTTTCTGTTCTCACTATTTGTCTTATTTAGTAGAGATTTGGATAAAAGTATTTTAGTTGACTCTAGCCTGTTCACAATTTCATATTATAAATTATACAGATGTTAAGTCAAACACAAAAAAGTAGCTACCTACTAGAGGCAGCTACTTTCTTGTTAACCTTGCTTCTTCATGTAATCCAAAATATCTAAGTCAATTTTACCCTTCTCTAGCTCACGAGCTTCAAAGTTTTCTGTGTGAATGTATGTTGTTAATGCTTCATATAGAGACTCTTCTGAGTTGTTTTCTTTAAGATAGTTTAATCTTTTTAAATGAGTTACTAATTCTTCCTTTAGTTCCCCTTCAATCGCTGCAATTCGCTCTTGTTTGGGAGGCGCAAAGTATAGTTGTTGAAGGTGATAGATACGAATCAGTTCCTTAATCGGTTGAGGATGATCATCGACACGAAGATCAATATAGCGGTCATTAAAGCCCGCGTAACCACCTTTCTCTTTTACTACTAAAAGAGCTGCTGATTGCTGACCACGGCTATCTCCACCAGCATCTTGACCTGCATCAAGTGCGGCTAACAATCGTTCAGCTAATGTACCTTCAGTATTTTTGAACGTCTGAGCCATTGCCTGAACCGTTCTCTCATCTACTAAAATATTTCCTTGAGCCGCAAAATGCTCACCAGCAATTCCACCAGCCCAATCATAGCACTTCTCACCCGTAAAAGTAGCTGCATTTCCATTCGCATCAATGATTCCTACTTGTCTTAGCTCTCTATCAGGGTCGTCCTTAGTAATTAATTCAATAACATCTTGTGCCGATTTTCCTTGTGCAAACAGTTCTAAAGCTTGCGGACCATACGCTGTGTTGGCATATGATTGTGTAGCAACAGCTCCTACTCCTGCCTTTGCAAATGGAACAACCGCACCAACACCTAGAAATTTAGATTGAACTGCTATGCCCCATTCTTTTTCCTTTGGACAGTAGCCTACGATTGAGAAAGTCATTTGTATTCCTCCCAAGAATAATAGTTTTCTATTATTTCGAGGTTCGAATAAAATAATCCTTCTTATTTTTTATGGAAAATGTTTGTTTTTAGACAAGAGGAAAAATGATTTTAGAAGTTGTATAATTTATGTAGGATAATGAAGGAGGTTGATATAAATGTCTTCTAAGAAACCTAACGTAAAGGAAAAACAAGGTTCTTATGAATTTAAAGAGGAACGGTTCGAACTGATTGAGGGAGTTAGGTATGACATGCAAGCAGCTCCTACAATTAGACATCAACAATTAGTAATGTACCTGTGTAAAAAATTTGAAGATACATGTGCACCAGATGGGCTAGTCCTTACCTCCCCAATTGATGTAATGTTTGATAAGGAAAATGAATGTCAACCAGATATCATTTATATCACCAACGAAAATCTTCACATTGTTACTGAGAAAAAAATCATGGGTGCTCCAGATATTATTATTGAAATTCTCTCACCAAGTACCAGTAATAACGATAAAATACGAAAAAAAGCAGTCTATGAAAGATTTGGTGTGAAAGAATATTGGATAGCTGACCCTACTCATCTATATGTAGACCAGTTTGTACTAACTGATAATAAATACCTACTTGCTCATACCTACGGGAACAAAGATACCATTCAATCTGAATTATTCTCATGTATTAAAATAGATTTAGAAACTATATTTAGCCGATTATTGGTATTTAATAAAGAATAAGAGCATAAGTAAACCCGTAATCAAAAGATTACGGGTTAGAATCTAATTATTATTGTGCCTCAATTAATCCATAGCGTCCATCTTTACGCTTATAAACCACGTTAGTACGGTTAGATTCAGCATTCATGAACACGTAGAAATTATGTCCTAATAGGTTCATTTGAAGAATCGCCTCTTCGCTATCCATTGGCTTTAAGTCAAAGCTCTTTTGGCGAACTACTTCTAAATCAGTATCTTCTTCAACCGCTACAGCACCTTGATCTTCAAAAGTAGCAAAGAATGCATTCACATTTCCTTTTTCACGGAACTTACGGTTAACTTTAGTTTTATGTTTACGAATTTGTCGTTCTAATTTATCAGTGATTAAATCGATTGCAGCATACATGTCATGATGAGTCTCCTCAGCACGTAACACTAAATGCGGCATCGGAATTGTCACTTCCACTTTCGCTTGTTTGTCATTATACACTTTTAAATTTACATGTACATTAGCATCAGGAGTTTCAGTAAAATATCTTTCCAACTTAGCAATCTTCTTCTCTACATACTCTCTGATTGCTGGAGTTACCTCAATGTTTTCACCACGAACGTTGTACTTCATAAACGAACTCCTCCTTCATTACAATTCGGCTCTTTTATAGAAATACCTATAAAAGTATGCCCAAAGTCTTAATAGTGAAAGGATGTTATTTTTTGTTAAAAACACCCTTTATTAAGACTATGTATTATACTTCTATTTTACCCTATAAAACTCCTTCAAAAACAGTGAAAAAGTTTGAAAAGATTGTCGAATTGGTGAATATCACTTATTTCCTACTTCTAAAAAAAAAAAAAAACGACCTTCAGCTAAGTAGGTCGGATTAATTTATTACTTCTTTTTATCCAGGAACATTCCATCTGCTGAAATGTTTCCATATGGGTTTTCATATTGATTATTTGTGTTTTTTCTTTGTTGTAGGATCCTAAGATCATCCTTAACAAATGTCATTTTCTCAGCTAACAAAGTGCTAATTCTGCTTTCTAGCTGAATTAAATCTTCCTTAACCCTCTCTTCAAGTACCTTTGACAAATCAGGAAGTTGATTCAAAATTACTTGTCGCTCTTCTAACAATTTAAAAACTTCCTCAATATACGTTTCTCTTCCCTCTATAGGAAAAGCTTTATTAAGATGCGCCTCAAGTTCTTTTGTTTTTTGAATAAAGGAAACTAGTTCATTCACTAGGCTTGACCACTTTCAACATGTTGGTTTTTCTTAGAAAGCTGAATAACCTCTTTCCAAGTGTTACGGAATTCAGTAACATAGCCCTCTACTTCATCAAGAATCTCTAAACTATTTTTTGTATTTGCATCTATTAATCTATGATGAATATAATCATACATTTGTAACATACTTTTTGAAATTTCAACGTCCATATTTAAAGTAAGCATAAGCTCTTGAACAACATCTTGAGCTTTTACTAAATTTACATTTCTCTGTTCGATGTTTCTTTCATCAATAGCTTTTTTAGCTAGCTTTATAAACTTTAAACAACCGTTATATAACAAAAGAGTTAGTTCACCTGGTGATGCGGTATTAACAGAATTCTGTTTATATGCTTGATATGGTTGATTTACACTCATTCATTACTCACCCTTCTTAATTTAAATTTTTAGTATTCTTGATGTTAGTTAATCATGGGTTGAGTTATTTAGATCCCATCATGGATCCAAGTTGTGCCATAAGCTGGGAAGATTGATCATTCATTTTTTGCATAGCTTTTTCCATGGAAGTGTATTGTTCCCAGTAGCGCTTTTCTTTATTTCTTAAGCGGTCTTCAAAACTATCAATACTACTTTTCATTCTTAGCAAATCTTTACCCATGGAGTAACCATGGTCAGTTTTAAAGGAATTTCCTGCCTTTTCTTCTATCTTCTTCATCGTATCAGATATTGAAGAACGTAGTCGACGTGCCAAACCTTGTTGCTGATAATTAGGTCCATCTGCCATAAATAGCTGGTAGACTGCTTCGGGATCAGCTTCAAGTGCCGCTTTTAATTTTTCCTCATCAATCTCAAGTTTTCCGCCATCTAAATAATCCTTCGTTGTTTTAATACCAAGTTCAGTAAGTTGATTATATTTACTATTTGTTCTGGTAGTAGCATTTGCAGTAACCTCTGCGTACATATCCATACGCAACTTTGAAAGTCCACTAGTAAGTAAGGAATCACGTCTTAAAAGGCCACTCTTAGCTTTTTCTTCCCATTGTTCTATTTCTTTTTCTTTCATTCCAGCTCTTTGTTCATCAGTTAATGGAGTAAAGGTAGTAAAGCGTTCTTCCTTAATCTTGCCGTTAATTTTTCCCACTAACTCATTATACTTATCAAAGAAGTCTTTTATATTTTTTACAATTTCATCTGTGTCACTTTTAATATTGATGGTTGAAATTTCTGAACCTGTAGAATTCTTCTTTAATGTAAAAGTAACATCATTCATAGTAAACGTATTGGACTTTCGGGTAGTTTCTAATCCATTTATAGTAAATCTAGCATCTGTTCCTGTACCAGGAACATCTGCTGACAATCTTAAGACACTAGTAAAGAATGAATTATTTGTTTCTGATGTAATAGCTCCATTAGCATCACGTGTTACATTAACAAAATTAATCTCACTACCATCGCCAGTTGTATTAAAGTTTCCTGTGTCAGTTCTATTAGCTACAACTTTATCAGAACTACTATCATAAAAGATATTTATACCAGCGTTGGATCGATTAATAGTAGAGAACATATTAATTAAAGAGGTCGATCCATCAATAGAGAAATTTTTATACTGTGACTGACCAGCCTCATTATATGTCTTCACTTCAAAATCAATATAATTGTGCTTGAATTTGACTTCAAATGTATGTCCTTCTTCAATTATATCCCCAAAAACAATTTTTCCTGAACTATCATCTATATATACTTTTCCTGCTGCACGAGTAGTAGGGATCTCGCCTATAATAACATCAGTACTTTGGTAAGCTTTAACTTCTGTCGCGCCATTTTTTATTGCAATAGGGAAGGTAATATCTGAAACTGCACCTTTTGTTAATTGAAATTCATTAGCCCCATTTGTCGGAGAGGAGAAGTTATTTGTAATAACCTCAGTCTGTTTCCAAGGAATTAAGACTGGTGGATCCTGTTGTAATGATGCAAAATTATTTTTCTGAGACCATAAACTTTTCGTTGAATCAATCTTAACTGGTGACGGCGGTGTTCCCTCTACTTTTGAAATTCCAGTACTACTTTGTCTTCTCGCAGCAGTTGCAAGTGTAACATTGCTAATACTATATGAAACATTACCTGCTTCAGCAGAAGCGGTAGCTGTAACAAACTCTGTATTAGATGAAGTTACAGTTCTTTTTAACATTTTGGATTGTTTATAAATGTTATCAAAGATAAAAGTGTCAAATTCTTTTAATAACTTATTCATGTCTCGATAGTTATCGCGCTGCCATTCTACTACTTGCTTTTTCTGCTTAATTCGGTCGAGTGGCAATCTTTCTGCCTTCATCATGGAATCAACTATGGATTGTGTATCAAGTCCACTTGCTAATCCTGAAAATCGAATACTATTCAAATTTCCTCCTCCTTACTATAATTTTTTATCAATAAATAACCCTAAGAACTCAGTCATTTTTGCATACACATCTAACAATTCTCTATCTGGTATTTCTCGAATAACCTTCTTCGTCTCCTGATCAACCACTTCAACGTAGAATTTATCTAGTTTGTCATGAAGTTTGAAGCTAAGATTGGTATATTTCGGTTGTAAAAATTCATTAATACCATTAACAATGTGTTCCGCCTCTTCTTTAGACAAGCCTTTTGTACGCTTTTCTTCTAGTTCCAACTTTTTCTGTTCTTGGTGTATTTCTTGTTGTTGTTCGATAATTGTACTTTCCTGCACTTGTTTTTTTGAATAATCAGTAGTATTTTCAATAGAACTTGTAGAGGAAGCCAAACTATTAATCTTCATATGAACAACTCCCTATTATTATCCTAAAGTTTATATCGGCATTTAAAGATCGTTTTTAAATGCTAGATAGAAAAATAGCAACCAAATTTGAATTGATGCTGAATATTATTTTAATAGATTTAAAACCGTTGAGGTTGAACATAGGCTTGGGCTAGTAATGAATGTGAAACTTGTATTATATAGAATCTCCGGCTTTCCACACCATCTTTTCCTATATAGCTTTCGTTGGCTGTTTTTCCTTATCACTGACTTTAACATGGTCGCTCCTTTCGTTCCGCCCTTCTCAAACCTTGGTTTAGTACTATGACTTCTGCTGACTTCTCTTTATTCAGCTATATATATCGCTAAATAGGTTCCCATCGGGTTATTCAAGAGACATCCTGGGGTAAGTTCACTCGCTTTCTCCTCATCTATCTACTACATTAATCTTACTCCATCCGGGGTTTTTAGGATTTCGTTTTGTTTTGCAACCTCCCCCTGAAATAAGAACCTCCAATGTGATTCGTATACCTCAGACCAATGATTTCCTAGGGCATCCCTCAGATTCCGCGTTACATGGACACCTTTGTCTTCGACTAATCGTTCCTTATTCCAACGCCCATAGCTTACTTTCAACGCCTATCTAGTGAACATGCCCGGCACACAAAAAAGCAACCAAGTTTGAATTGGTTGCTAATCATCATTTTAAAAGATTTAAAACAGATTGAGATTGAACTGAGATACTAGTAAATCTCATGACATTAATTATTGTTTCGCTCCTATACTTCAAAGAGACGAAATCTTTGCCCTATGATGATAGTGGTTTTATCAACAAGCCATCCCAGTAGCAATATCTACATTAATTGTGCTTATCCGATTTGCTTTATAGGATCATTCTCCAATTGACTGATTAAGAACTTAGCTCTGTCTTTGTCTTCTTGAGTGATCTCCTTATACCAAACACTAGAATGTGTCACTAACTTTGCATTGCCTTCAAATATTTCATCTACAGCCGCAATTACACCCATTTCAAACTCTCTTCCATCTATATATGTAATGTGTTCATTCTTATTTAGTTCGATAATTTCCTTATCAGGCTTTAACAAAGCATTATTATAATGACGATAATCATGTCCGAAAATTACTGCTCCAATTTTTGCTTTTAATATACTATATAGAATTTCATAGTAGGTAGCTTGATATCGATGATCTCCATCAATAAATATAAAATTATAAATATCATCACGTAAAACGTTTAGCGCTTCAAAGCTTGTCATTGCCATAGATCTAATTAAATTGCTGGTATTCAATCCCTTAGATACCGAACGAAATAAATGTAATACATCGACATAATCTGCGTAACTTCCCCTAGGAGCCGAACCGGAAACATCCCCCCAAGTATCCACACATGTTAATTTGTTATTTACAGAATAAGTGTTTATCGTTTTAGAGATAAAATAACTTGAAAAGCCCGTCCAGCTTCCAATTTCAAGTGCTCTAATATTTTCTAATTTATTCCTATTAATTCCTTCAAGTACTAGCGTAATTATTCCCGATACATCTCCGAGAGTTAAATAACCTTGAGTCAATTCTGCAATACGGTTATAATCTGAAAAAAGAGTCCAAAAAGGGGTCTCAATACCAGGTGCATTTAGATTACTTATAGTAACTTCATACTTACTGAGAATATCAATATTATGCTGATAGAAAAGAAAATAATTCATAAAATCTATCGAATGTTCTATTACAATTTTATTACATTCATGAGGTATTTCATTTACTCCATAACCTCTTTGGTTTATTATTTTTGAATCCATCTTAATAAAACCTATACATTCTGACTCTTCTGCAAGAACATTATTAAAATTATCTGAGCCAAGTGTTAAATACAAAAAAACTCCTCCTATATTGTAATTTTAATATGCCACTTCGTTTTGAGGCTATTAAAATCTCAATTGCTATAATGATCCTTTTCCTATAGTTACAAGGTATTAACAACCTTTTTCAAATAATCCCCATATTGACTGTTCTTATAGTCTAACGATAAAGAAATAAGCTCATTTTCAGTAATATATCCTTTTCTCCAAGCAATTTCTTCAATACAACCTACCATCAGACTTTGCCTATTTTCAACTGCTTCTATAAAAGTTGAAGCTTGTAACAATGATTCATGTGTACCAGCATCTAACCAAGCATACCCTCGCCCCAATAATTTCACTTGTAAGTTTTCATTTTGTAAATACACTTTATTCAAATCAGTAATTTCTAGTTCATTACGTTCAGAAGGTTTTAATTGTTTTGCAATTTCAACAACCGTATTATCATAAAAATACAGACCTGTTACAGCAAGATTGGATTTAGGATTCAGTGGTTTCTCTTCCAATGAGAGTGCTTTTCCATCTTGGTCCACTTCAACGATACCAAAACGGGAAGGATCTTTAACCGCATAAGCAAAAACAGTAGCTCCATCTCCTGACTTTGCTGCTGACTCTACCATACTAGTCAATCCATGTCCGTAAAAAATATTATCACCTAATATTAAAGCTACAGGACTGTCATCGATAAAAGATTCGCCAATTAGAAAGGCCTCAGCTAATCCCTTTGGTTCTACCTGTACCTTATATTCCAATCGTAAGCCAAGATGAGAACCATCCTTAAACAACTGTTGATATCTTTCAATATCAGTTGATGTTGAAATAATTAATATATCTCGGATTCCTGCTAGCATTAATACGGAAAGGGGATAATAAATCATAGGCTTGTTATAAACAGGTAGAAGTTGCTTGGACATTACTCGTGTTAATGGATATAACCTTGACCCACTTCCACCAGCTAAGATAATTCCCTTCATGTAGTCTCTCCCTTATAAAAACAGCGAATTAATTTACAAATGCGTTCGACATCATGTATAGATAAAGAATAATATAATGGTAATCGAACTAGTCTCTCACTTTCTTTTGTGGTAATTTCATCAATACCAGAGAATCTGCTATATGTTTTTCCAGCTTCCGAAGAATGCAATGGTGAGTAATGGAAAACAGAGTGGATCCCGTGACGTCTTAAATAATCAATCAGTCTTGTTCTTTCATCAATGTCAGCAGTTTTGATATAAAACATATGAGAGTTATGTACACAGCCATTAGGGATATGCGGCAAGCCAATTTTTAAGCCAACTAAAAGTTCATAGTACTTCCCCCATAACCGATTACGATGAGCATTCACCTCATTTGCCTGCTCTAGTTGGGCTAAAAGCACTGCAGAGTTTAATTCAGACGGTAAATAGGAGGAACCTACATTAACCCAGGTATATTTGTCAACTTCACCTCGGAAAAATTTTGATCTGTCAGTTCCCTTTTCTCGAATTATTTCTGCTCTTTCATTAAACCTACTATCATTAATTAATATGGCGCCACCTTCACCACACGAATAATTTTTAGTCTCGTGAAAACTGTAAGTTCCTAAGTGACCTATTGTACCAAGTGCTTTGCCTTTATATGTACTCATTACACCTTGAGCAGCATCCTCAACGACATATAGTTTATACCTTTCTGCTATTTCTAATATCGTGTCCATTTCACAGGCAACTCCCGCGTAATGAACAGGTACAATTACTTTTGTCCGTTCTGTAATAGCAGCTTCAATTTTATTCTCATCAATATTCATTGTGTCTGGGCGAATATCTACAAATACTATTTTTGCCCCACGTAAAACAAAGGCATTAGCCGTAGAAACAAAAGTATATGAAGGCATAATCACTTCATCATCTTCTTGTATATTTAAGAGTATTGCTGCCATTTCTAGGGCATGTGTACATGAGGTTGTCAATAACACTTTTTTAACATGAAATTTTGTTTCCAACCATCTATGGCACCGCTTTGTAAACTCTCCATCCCCAGAAACCTTTTTATTCCTTATCACCTGTTGTAAATAGGTAAACTCTTTCTCAACATGAAGAGGGATATTAAAAGGTATCATTATTATTATCCTTTCTGGCTAACACACCGGTGTAAATCCATATTTATTGATATACCATCGAATCGTCTTCATTAAATTTACCTCAAAATTATCTGAAGGCTTCCAACCTAATTCCCTTTTTAGTTTGGAAGCGTCAATCGCATAACGTTGATCATGACCTGGGCGATCTTTTACAAATGTAATTAATTCCTTATATGATGTTAACTTTGAGGAAGGAATCAGAATATCAAGCAAATTACATATTATTTCTACTATTTCAAGATTACTTTTCTCATTATTTCCGCCAATATTATAATGAGATCCTGGTTTTGCTTCTTCAAAGATAACCTTCAAAGCATTGCAATGATCCCCAACATATAACCAATCTCGTACATTGCTCCCATCCCCATATACCGGGATAAGTTGGAGATTTAGAGCAGCACGGATCACAGTTGGAATCAATTTTTCATCATGTTGATATGGACCAAAGTTGTTAGAACAATTTGTAATAATGGTATTCAATCCATATGTGTGATGATAACTTCTAACAAGCATGTCAGAAGAAGCTTTGCTGGCACTATACGGACTGTTAGGAGCATAGGAAGATTCTTCTGTAAAGTAACCACTTTCCCCTAGTGATCCATAAACCTCATCAGTTGAAATGTGTAAAAATCGTCTGTTCTCATATCCATCCTTGTAATTAAAGGGGCTATTCATCCAATGTGTACGTGCAGCCTCTAGTAGATTAAAAGTCCCGGTAATGTTTGTCTCAATGAATGCTGAAGGACCTGAAATTGAATTATCTACGTGCGTTTCTGCAGCAAAGTGAATAACTCCTTGTATATTATTCTCTTTAAAAATCTTTTCAAGTAAAGTCAAATCACATATATTTCCTTTTAATAGTATTAAGTTTTTTAATTCCTTTAGCTCATTGATGTAATTAATATTTGCAGCATAAGTTTGCAAATCAAGGTTAATAATATTGAAATTTTGTCTTAAAATTTCTTTTATAAAATTTAATCCTATAAAACCCAGTCCACCAGTAACTAATATACTCATAATACCTACTACCTTCCAGTTAATAACAATAGAATTAAATAATTATACTCTTTTTATAGGTAGATTTATTAAAAAATGAATGCTTATTCGACCACTGGAACTGCATATAACACAGTTTCTAATCCCATAAAATTATAGTTCCTTAGATAGAATCGATATCCCTCATAATAACTTTTAATTAACAGTGGTATCTCCCAAATGTGCGAGAGTGAATGGTAAACACAGATAGCCAATTGTGGGCGACTTCTGATAATTGTGTTCCTGGCTCCCTTAAGAGCTTCAATTTCCGCACCTTCAATATCCATCTTAATAAAAGTAGGATTAAAGCCATGAAGTGCGTGATCGATAGCAACACATTGAATAATGTCTTTGCCCTCAACATCAATTCCGGAAGAGGCAGGAACCGATTCAGATATTGTGAATCGAAATTTGTCAGTGCTCGAATGAACACCACAAGGATATATACTAACCGCATTAAATTGCTTTTCATTTTTTGTAACGTACTCTGTTATCTTATTGTATAGATCTATTTGAGGTTCGAATACTGCCAAATTATTTATTACCTTACCATTTAATAATAAATTTCGGATGGTATCTCCATCGTACCCTCCACAATCTATAAAACTGCTGTAGTCTAGGTTTATTGGTATATCATGGGCTAAATATTGTAAGCTTAAGTCATCAGGTTCTTCGTTCTCACTAAAATCTTTAATGAGATGTGCTCTAATGTGTTGGACATATAGGTTTTTATCTTTTTCATCTTCTAATAAAGCGTACGCCTCAAGTATTCTATCTCTATTAACTTCTATTGAATTATTAGCTTTGTAAGAAACATTAAAAAGCTTGTAAAACAATTCATTATTACTAAAGTTGATCTCAGTCAACGAAAAAATATTTTTAAATCCTATAGAAGATAATTCATTTTTAATTCTACTTTGATCCTTTAATGAGAATAATGCGGATAAAATAACATAGCTAGTATTAAAGTACTCTTTTAATAAATTATTTTCAGGATGTACTATGGATACTTCGTACTTATCTATAGTAACGCGCTTTTCACTATCATGGTCAGCACACTGTACCGTGTCCATGAAACATACCACTTCTATGTCACTTTCCTTTAAAACTTTATAAAGGTTTTTCCCAAGTCCCCCTGCTCCAAATAGAATTATTTGTTTATTATTGTCTATATTTTTTAATTTTGATTTACTGTAATCCATTGTACCTTGCTCATACTGATCTAACAATCTTTCAATTTTTTTCATATTAAAAGCTCCTTAAAAGATATATTAACTATTCAGCAGGGATATTTATCCACGTACGATCCACTGATGATTGTGATATAGCCTCCATCATTTTCAATCCTTCTAATGCAATATTTTCGTTAAATACAAAAGGGGAAATGTAACTTCCTCGTTCTTTATACTCAATCAAACAATCTGCAATATCATAATAATGATTTGCAAAAGCTTCTATAAATCCTGCTGGATGCCCTACCTTAAATCTATTGTATCTCGATTCGTCAATATAGGTAGAATTTGATCGATCTAGTATTTTCGTTTCACCTTGAATATTGTTGAATTTCAATTTTTCTGGTTCCATTTGAAACCATTCTGCACTTCCTTTTTGACCGTAAACCCTTATCTTCAGTCCATTTCTATTTCCTAATGAAGCCTTGCTGAACCAAATCTGACTCCTCAGTCCCCCAGTGTAGCGAGCTAAACACATAACATTGTCTATTACATCATCAAAATGACCAAAAGTATCTTGATCAGCTACAACTTCTTGCGGTTTCTCTCCTGTAAGGAAGTATATAATGTTATGTAGATGCACCCCTAAATCCAGGGAAATAGTAGGTATTTTTTCATCTATCAAACGCCAATTTTGTGGTTGTTGTACCTGTCCATATTTATTTAGGCGTAGAAAACCTTCCTGTGGCATTTCAATATTAACTTGATTTATTCTACCCAACATACCCTCACTTATCATACTCCGTAACTCTCTTAACATAGGGTATCCTGTATAATTATAAGTTACCGCAAGAAAAGATTTGTTTTTCAAAGCTACATCTCTAATTCTTTTAACCTGTTGATAAGTTGAAGCTAATGATTTTTCGCATATTACCGCATATCCTAAGTCTAAAGCTTCAATAACCATTTCTGAGTGAATATTCGTGGGAGTTAAAATACATACAGCATCAAGCCTATTTCTCTCATTTTCCAAAAACTCTCTCCAATTACTGTAAATACGATTATTAGCAATCCCATATTCTTTAGCCGTATCTTTATTAATGAAATCGTTTTGACTAAAACATCCTGATTCTAGACACCACCGATTATCCATCTGGGATGCAATTCTGTGTGTATTTCCAACAGCAGAATTTATCCCCCCTCCAATAAATCCTAATCTTAACTTTTCCATTTTTCATCCCCAAATTCTTATTTATTTTCCAAATCTACTTCAACTCTAATTAATTCATTTAAATTATTTGTTTTATCCATCATTTCCTCATGTTTCTCAAATTCAAGGAATACAATACCGAATTTATTTATCATTACGTTTTCAATTATGTCACCTTTTTTATACCACGTAAATTTATTGATAATGTTTTTTTGAATCGACTGATCAAAAGAAATATCTTTAATTCTCCCAGGTTTAGAGCTCATTATACAATGTCTCGTAAAAAAACCCTGTGTATCCGAATGCTCAATCTCTCCACAGTCATCCCCTGTGAAAGCCTTTACAATCCAAGTAGAATAGTCAACTTTTGTAGCGTACTCCACAAACTTTATATATAAATCACCTGGAGGTCTTCGACATATTTCAATTATTATTGGCTCATTGTCTTTTAATATATACTGAACATGAAATATACCGTCCGTCAGTGACAATAGAGAAGCGATTCTTTCTGTGATATTAATTAATTTCTCATCTACACGCCTTGATGGTATTATTGGAGTTGATGTAGCAGATACCATATAAGGATTTAAGTAATAATGCTCATTGTCCGAAAAATAAAAGCCTACTTTCCCCTTATATAAAAAAGCTGAAAAACCATGTCTACTTCCACTAATAAATTCCTCAATTACAATTCTTTTATTTTTTGAGACAGCGAATGCCTTTTCAACAGCTTCTATTAATTCATCTTTTCTATTAACAACTGAAATGCCCTTACCTCCTGTTAGATCTATCGGCTTAACAATAACTGGAAAAGTCGGTAGGTCAGAATATTCAAGAGCAAGTTTTATATTATCAAAACCTATAGCTTTTGGACTAGGGATATTATTAGCCATAGCGAATCTCCTAAACTCATCTTTATGATGTAGGATTTTGGAGGTTTGATATGTATCATGTCCTGGTATCCCTAATTTTTCTGCACTATATGTAGCGGAAAGGGCTGCAAAATCGTTACAGGATGGGCAAATGGCAGAAACATCTAAATTTTTAGCTAATGTATAGATAGCTTCACAATCAGAGAAGTCCACGTTTCTATATTCGTCTGAATATCTATGTCCCAAATCTTCAGGCCTATTACCTGTCGTTATTACGTAAAAGCCTAACTTTTTTGCTGACTGTATCAATGGTATATCTGCATAGCCCCCACCTACGATGAGTAATTTTTTCTTTTTTTGTCCCACTACCTCATACCTTTCTAAAGTAATTCTTTTTTATAGACTTATACTCGTCTTCACATTACCACCCTTAGAATGATACCTCTTTAATGCTATTTCCTCTGATTTATGTAATAAATCCATAACACGTTTCGTAGCGTTTTTAAAACCAAACCTTTTTTCTATTGTTCCTTTAAAACACGCTTGTTCATTTTTGTAATACTCATTATCATTGATTAACCTTTGTATATAATTAAAGTATTCGGAACGACGTAATGCTTTACCTTTCGGCACGAATCCATTTGCATCGTTTGGTCCTTCAAGATTAGCCACAGGTATTCCTGCATCAATAGCCATCGCTACACTAAATCCTCCTCCTTTTCTAAAAGGATTAGCATAAAGATCACAAATAGTGTAAACTGCCGCTAAATCATTAGCATATTTCAGAAAGCTTACCTGCTTATTTAATACACCGAATGCATTATGCACTAATGAATGTTCCTCAAGTCCAATTATTAGCCATTTTACTTGCTTATTTTTTAAGAGAATGGTTCTCATTTCCATGATAAAAGTTTGGTCCATATCAATTTCTAACCGATTACCCACTGTTACAATCACAAAATCTGTTGTACCAAATGAAAACTCTGACCTACTGACCTTATTTTTAGATTTTGCAAACTCTAAACCTGGGATATACTGGGAATAATGATACCTTAGAAATTCAAGCCCTTTCTCCTTCAATTCTAATAAAATACTATCCTTAGTATAACCTGCAAGAGCTACATCAACCCATTCAGAATACTCAGCACCACCCATTGAAAGACTTGTAATCGGGTAATAGTCAAACAACAGATCCACAGCTAGACTATCTGGAGCTCCAATTTTAAATATCCACTGTGGTTTAAAATCTTTAATGGCATTTATATCTTCCTGAAGACGATGAATACGAGAAAGTCGGCAATTTGAATAGTGTATCTCAATAGACGGATCGAGCAACTCTTTATGCAACCCATTTAAAGATTTTGAATCTACTGAACAAAAAGGATATACAAAAAATAATTCATTTGGTGAATAGTTAAACATATCCTCTACTACAATTTTAATTTTAAGATTTGGATAATATTTAATTAAGTTATTAGCATAATCAATTGTCACTTTTGTCGGAGCATGATTGTAACTGAGCAACTGACCACATACAATAACTAAATGATTATCTTCACTTTTTGGCATTTGTATTTTTAATTTTTCTTTATAATAAGACTTTAACTGACGCATTATATCTATTCGATCTAGAAAATAAGTTTCATACTCTTTTTGGCTTGCATTAGTAACATAAAACAATACATTAGTAAAGGGAGCATAATGATCGTCGAAGTGTTTATCATCATTTTTAATATATTCTAACATTTGTTTGATAATTGTCTTATCCGTGCCAAGCATGACTAGGAAAGAATAATAATTAATAACCTCTTTAAAAGGTAGAATATTTACTCTTTCTTCTAAATAATCTTTGATATACTCTGTTACAAGCTTTTTCTGTTCAGTGTTCATTCTTTGTTGAAACATATGGACTGCTCTAGCCTTTTGATCGTCTGCTATCTGTAAACTAAGAATATACTGAAATACCAGGTAGAAGCCAGAAGCCTCATTTATCTCATCTATTAGAATATTTTTTTGAAATGTTCTTTGTCTTGTTAAATCAATTATTTTACTTTTATCTTCTAATGTTGTGCTTCTGAGGTAACTATATTGTTTAATTTTATATTCTTTTTTTTCCCTTTTCTTGTGAACAACAGAGTGTACTGAGTGCTCATTAAAGGGCTTTAATAAGTCATATTGATAAGCCTCCATAAATGGTTTTAGAATTTGTGGAGACAGTAAGCTACTATTTCGATAATACAATCGAGTATGACAGCTTTCATCTTCAATTGCCGCAAAGGCAGATAGTTGATCAATAAATATTTGTTCAATTGGGTTTTTCAACTCAATAGATGTAACAGAATTATCAATAAGTATAAAGTCATCAATTATATCATTATATATACGATACCATGCTATTAATAAATTATTTATATTGGACTGTAATACTATTTTAGTCTCATAAGGTGAGATATTATGTTCAAAGCTAAGATAATTAATTAAAGTATCCAATAAATCTATACTGTATTCTTCACTAGAGAATTGAAAATTATAAATTGAATAACCTTCACTATCGAAAGGCTCAGATAAACTAACAAAATCTTGCTGATTAAGGTCTGTTGAAAATAAATTTATTAAAAATTTCATAAAATTCCCCTAACAACTTTGTTTTGAGATTTCCACCATTTATGTTTGTTAAACCAAGTAACAAAATTTCATTAAGTTAGTCTCGAAAAGATAACCGGTTGGTTTAAGAAGACCATTAACTTCTTGTAAAGAAATAATTTTAAAATATCACATGTTTCTCCCATAATTGAAATTTATCTAAGCGTTTATCTAAGCGCACTAAAATATAGAGACCTTAAATTATGTGGTATAGATTTATCTATCAAGTTAAAACAATAGTTTTAATTGACCTGAATTAGCATTTGTGTCTTTTTAACAAAAACTCACAATAGTGGAAATCTTCCAAGTTATCAATATCTACAGACCTATTTTTTGGCATGACAAAAGGTATTGTTTTCTCTTGTAAAAATTTCTTATATGTTAAAATTGATTTCATAGTTGCTACATAAACTGCTCCATTTAATTCATAAAATGCTTGTCCAGCTTGCCGCTGAAATGGAAAGTCTATGGAATTAAAAATAGATTCCATAAATCCCTCTTTATCGATGCTATACAGCCATTGAGGGGGGATAGACGTTTCAGTAACGGAAACACAAGAGTCCACACCGCTTAATTCAAGTAGCTCAATAGCTCCATCAATGTCCTGACATAACCTTAGGGGGGATGTAGGCTGTAATAAAACGATATAGTCATAACCAGGTAATTTTTCTATGGCATGCAAGACAGGGGACATACCAGGTGTTTTATCTTGTGCGAGTTCTAGAGGTCTCTTAAATGGGGCTTCCGCGCCCCATTCCTCTGAAATTCTAATAATCTCGTCATCATCTGAGGAAACTATTAACTTATCAATATATTGTGATCTTCTAGCCTCTTCAATTGTCCAAGCAATTAATGGTTTACTATTAAGTAATTTAATATTCTTCTTCGGTACGCCTTTTGAACCACCACGAGCAGGTATGACAGCTAGTACTTTTTTTTCATTTATCACTTAAAAACCTCCGAAAATTCATTATTTGCCCTTTCAAAATCATTTATCCTTCCGATATCCATCCAATATTCACGAATCGGAAATACCAATGTTTTTAAATTCTTTTCAACTAATTCTGCAAATAAAGTTGGCATATCATAAAACACACCTTCCGGGATTAAATCTAGTATCTCGGGATTTAAGACATAAATGCCAGCATTAACAAAGTATTTTTCTATTGGTTTTTCTTCAATTGAGCAAAGCGTAATACCATCTGTTCTTACTACTCCATAGGGAACCTGATAATTGTACTCTATAACACACATCGTAGCAGCAGCATTATTCGTCTCATGAAAATCTAATAGTTGGTGAAAGTTAACTTTTGTTAATATATCCCCATTCATCACTATTAGAGGTTGAGTAGGTTTACTTCTGAGAAGTGATAAAGCTCCAGCCGTACCTAGCCTTTGCACTTCATCAATATAGTTAATACTTACTCCCCATTTAACCCCATTTCCAAAGTGTTCTTTTATTAGCTCCTTTTTATAATTTACAGAGAAGTAAAATTGGTGAAATCCAAGTTCAACAAAGCTTTCTAATATAGTTTGTATAATAGGTTTAGTTCCAACTGCTAACATTGGCTTAGGGATTGTGTCTGTTAATGGTCGCAATCGTGTACCTAGCCCCCCTGCCATTAAAACTACCCAATTATCTAAGGTTGAATTATCTAATAAAGCATCTGAAAAAATGATATCAGTTACACGATTTTCATTATCAACAACCGGAATTTGGCGTAGCTGTTTCCTTTGAAATAATCTTCTTATTTCTTGTTTTGATATACCCTGCTTTATAACAATTGGTTTGCCATTCATAATATTTATTATCGGTTCTTCAAGATCAAAACCATTAAGAATACCTCTACGAATATCCCCATCAGTCACTGTTCCTAACAGCCTGAGATGATTATCGACTACTAGTGCTATTTGATTACCTGTTTGGTCTATATTTTTCATTGTTTCAATAATCTTTGTATCAGCTGAAACTAATATCTCTTCTAAGCCTTTCATTTCTTCACTTCCTTAGCAGGAATTCCGTAGACTACTTTATTATCCAATACATCTTTTATAACTAAAGAACCTGCACCAACTAAAGAATTATTCCCTATCTTAATGTTTTGGATAATTATAGAGCCTGTACCAATATGAGAGCCTTGTGCAATGTATGCATTTCCGGATAGAACCGAGCCAGGTGCAATATGACAATGCTTCCCTACTGTACAATCATGTTCAATAACCGAAGAAGTATTTATAATTGTATTATCGTCAATTTTTGCAAATGGTTGAATGACAACTCCTGCCAAAATTTGGACCCCTTCACCTAATTCTGCCAAACTTGAAATTATTGCTGAGGAATGGATTAAAGATAAAAAAAAATAGCCTTGAGACTTAAACTCATTGAAAAGTTTAGCTCTAAGGCTTGTGTCTGAGACAGATCCAATTCCATTGACTAACAATACTGAGTCTTGAGAATATGTACATATGGTAGAATCATCACCAAGATAGGGGAGATTATAGTAATTTATCCCCTCCTCAGGCGCAGTGTAACCTAACACTTTTATATCCTTAGTAAAAAGAATTTCATTTAATACCCTAGCATGTCCACCATTACCAATTATTATAACTGGTTTATTAGTCATCTTATATTACCTCATCTTCTTCATAATCTTTCTCTGCTGCTCTACCAATATAATCCCAAAAGTAATATGGTTCTTTACCAAACCCAGGGCGCTTAACTGTTAAATTATCAAAAGTAAAGAGTTCCCCTTTTTTTATTTTTTTAGCAGCCACTAAACTCTTTCTAACAATTTCTTTATTTTTGCTCTCTGTTTTTGTTGGTTGTTTAACTTTTTTTCCAATTGCCACTTCAATTATACGAATAGAATCAATCATTTCTTTTAATTCTTCGGGGTTTAAAGACGCCTTATGATCTGGACCTGGCAATGACTTATCTAGAGTGAAATGCTTCTCAATAATTGTAGAACCCTTTGATACAGCAGCAATAGGTACTAATATACCTTCAGAGTGATCCGAAAGACCTACTTCTAAGTTAAATGTATCCCTTATTACATCTATTGCACCGAGGTTTATTTCGTTAAAAGGTGCTGGGTATTCAGTTGTACAATGAAGGATGCTTATTCTGTTTTTTAATATTTCTTTCGCTTCATTAGTTTGATAGAACTCTTTCACTTTGCTATACGTAGGATTACTTTTAAGGCTGAATCCATATGCCAAGAAAGCTAATGCATTATGAATTTCCTCTATTGTTGACATTCCAGTAGATAGAATTATATTTTTGACACCAAGTGATGCTATTCTATATAAGTAAGGAGCATTGGTTATTTCTCCGGACGGAACTTTAATCATTTTTAAGCTTAAATCTTTAATTAAAAAATCTACACTGACCAAATCAAAAGGAGTTGACATAAATAATATATTTTGTTTATCACAGTATTTTTTTAGAATTAAAAATTGGCTGTAGTCCAATTCTAATTCCTTTAACATTTCAAACTGAGTAGAATGTTTGCCAATATTTTTCTTCTGATAGATTGCCTGTCTTGCACTCCTAGTCACTAAATTCTCGGTTTTGTAGGTTTGAAACTTTATTGCATCTGCCCCAGCTTGCACCGCTGCATCAACAAGTCTCATAGCTAACTTAAGGGATCCGTTATGATTAACACCTGCTTCAGCTATAATAAACGTCTTTTTCATCGTATATCTCCATCATAAAACTCTTTTATAGTTGTAAAATTTAAATTCTCTTTAATAATTGAAATTATTTTAGTAGAGGTGTTCCCATCACCGAAAAGTTTATAATTAGTGTTATTCTGAAATTTAAAATCCAGTGCTCTCTGAATGTTTTCTTTAATGTCGATCACATCAGGTTTAGAATTAAAAACTGATTCCGGACTCAATCTGCCTTTTTGACGGCTACCAATATTCACAGTTGGTGTTTGGAGATAAGGCACCTCCAATAAACCACTCGAAGAGTTACCTATTACAACATTCGCCTCTTTAATTAGGCTTAAATACCTTGTTTGCCCCAAGGAATCATAAAATTTTGTTCTGAATTTATTTCTATTAACAAAATCAGTAACCAAATTATTAATTGTCCTCCCATAATTATCGGCGTTAGACTTAGTAAAAATAATAGTTGCATCGTTAAAATACTCTAGCGCTTCCAGAAGTTCTAACGTTCCTTCAATTGGATTATCACTTAAGGTGGTTGGATGATGAGTCACTAGAAATAATGGACTTGTTAATGACATTTGTAATTCACTCTCAAGTTCTCTCTTAGAGTATAGCTTTAATTTGAAAATATTCTCAATTCCCGGAGCACCCACATTAAACACTCTTTCAGGGTTTTCACCTAATCTAATTACTCTTTTGCGATAATCTTCAGTAGCTACAAAATGAAGATAGCTCATTTTTGTAATAGCATGTCTAATTGAATCATCATATGCACCAAAAGATACTTCCCCGCCATGTATATGAGCTATTGGTATATTCAGAACAAGTGCTGTTTGTGCAATAGCCAAAGCTTCAAAACGGTCACCTAAAATAATGAGCAAGTCTGGCTTTAAACGGCCTAATGAGTCTGCAAAACCAATTGTTCCTAAACCGATAGATTTTGCCACTGAAGTTGGTGTATCAGCTGTTAGTAACATCTCAACTTTTTCACTTATAAAAAATCCGTCATTTTCAATTTGAGTATATGTATTTCCAAATTCTGCCGATAGATGCATCCCTGCTACAATAATTTGTAATTCTAAATCACTATCCTCTTGAATCACTTTCATTATCCAGTACAACAAGCCGTAATCTGCTCTTGACCCTGTAAAAACACAAATTTTTTTCTTCATCATTTTTCACCTAGGTAAGGACTACTTGGAACATTAATAATTTTCATTTTAAATTTTTCCGTTTCTGATAGATCTGATTTTGGTGAGCCAGAAAAAGGTACTAATTCATGTAAAGGGGTCCATATTGGCCTCGCCATGACTCCCTGATTATTCAATATACTAAGCACTTTCTCTATATCATATACTCTATCATCAACAATTAGCGTTTGAAGCCAGTAATTACTCTTCGCAAATGGAGGCTCTAGAAATAATTCTATGCCTTTATATTTATATAATATATCTTTGTATAAAGAAACTAAGTTATTTTTACTTACTAGATAATCATTAATTCTCTCAATTTGTGCACAACCCAATGCTGCATTAATATTCGGCATCCTATAATTATAACCTACTTCATTGTGCTCGTATTTCCATGCATGGTTTATTTTCGCAGTAGTAGTTAGGTGCTTTGCATACTCTGCAAGGTGTACATCATTTGTGAGTATAGCTCCCCCTCCCCCAGTAGTTATTATTTTATTTCCATTGAAACTCATTGCTGAAACCTTACCAAAAGTTCCAGTATGCTTACCTTTATAGTATGAACCTAGTGACTCAGCAGCATCCTCAACTACAATAATATTATATTTGCTACATACTTCTAAGAGATGATCCATATCAACTGGATGACCAAATGTATGCATAGGTACAACTGCTCTAATTATCTTTCCTGAAAATTTATTTATGCATTGTTTATTTTTTTGAGTAGAGATTTCACGTAAGTATTGATCAAGCTTCGTAGGATCTATTCCTAGAGTTTTTTGTGAAATATCAACAAAATGTGGTACTGCGCCACAATAACTAACCGCATTCCCTGTAGCTACAAACGTTAAGGAAGGTATAATAACTTCGTCATTTGGTTGAACTCCAGCTACTTTTAGAGCTATGTGTAGAGCAGCAGTACCGTTTACTACTGCAACCACCCTCTTAACTCCTATATATTCAGCTAGCATTGACTCAAATTTATCTACATACTTACCAACTGAAGAAACCCATCCTGTTTCTAAACATTCGGAAATATATTTTAACTCATTCCCAACAAATGTAGGTTCGTGAAGTGGTAAAAATCCCTTTGAAGGATATAGATTTTTAATTTTTCTAGCTATTTCAATCCATTCTGTATTCATTCACTCTGACATCTGCCTTTGAAATTTTATTGATTATACAAAATAATTTTTACACCCAGGATTTCCCTATTTTATATGAAATAAATACACCTAATTTTGTTATGGAATAATGTAATGATTTATTGTTCCCAAATTGGCTTTTTTAAAGTCCAATAGTTATACTCATTTTTATAAAATAAATCATCATTATAGAAGCGATCTACTATACTGTAAAACTCTTGAATGGAGTATCCAGTAAAATTACAAAAGTCCTCTACTGCTTTTGAATCAAGCTTATCATCATGTTTCTTAACTAATTCAATACCTTGTTCTCTGCTAATTAATCCATATCTAATAAACTTTGAAGAATAATCAGTAGCTGAAGCATGCCCAAACTTAGGATACTTCATCCATGGATGCACTAGGTAGGCATAACTATCGACTTGGTCAAAATTTTCTACATGGTGCTCTCTTTTCCACTCATGCTCTAAATCTTTAAATCCATTTTTCTTTGCAAACAAGTAATTATTATAACTGTTCCATCTATAAAAATAACTAATATAAATTGGTTCTATAGAACTCAAATCTTCTACTGAAGGAGCAAAACATAGACTTAAATCCTTAATATTTATATCTTCATCCAGAAGTTCATCCCAATCAATGTCTGCAGCAACACCATTTGAAAGCTGATCCTTAGCACTGTATGTTTCAACCCTTTGTGTACCACCGTACTCATAACTTATATTTTCACCATACACTACCAGAGGAATATTAAATTTCAAAGACATATGTAAAGGATAGGTATATATTAACCGATCAATGTACCAGGTAGGCTTACCATACTTTTCAAAGGTTTTTCTCATCAATTTCTTTTGTAATTTAATATTTGGTTTAAGGCTTATTATGTCACAACCAAACCTCTCAGAAATGTTACGAATATTATGTTTTCCGGCTTCTGTCATTGTGAAATTATCCTCGACTGATACAAGTAAGGGATTCATTCCTAATACTTCTTTCATAATGTAAACCTGAAAATGACTATCCTTTCCTCCACTAACGGCAATGATACAATCATAATTGTTCCCTTTGTTTCTGTATTTCTCACAAAGATCTTTCAGTTCCATTGCTCTTTCTTCCCAATTAGTAAAGCCCTTCTGTTCCTCTGCTCTACAAGCCTGACAAATACCTTCTTCATCAAAATATATCCCTGGCCTAGTGTTTGGCATAACACACTTTGTGCAATATTTCATATCCATATTCCCCTATTTAGATATTATAGTTTTCAGTCTTAAATTTTGCTAAATTTTCTTTTATAGTAAACCAATCTATAGTTTCACTAAGTCCTTTTTTGAGCCCCTCAATTCCTGAGTATTTTGGTTCCCACCCCAATAAAGCCTTAGCTTTCGTATTATCCGCCCATAATCTTTCAACCTCACTATTACTAGGACGAATACGAATCTCATCGGTTTCAATGTCAAGATCTATATCCATAATCTCCGCTATTAGCTTAGCAGTTTCCTCAATTGAAACTTCGAAGTTGCTACCTATATTAATTGCTTCCCCAATGGATCTAGTGCTATTCATTACCGAGATAAAACCACTAACAGTATCCTTAACATAATTAAAATCACGTGTCGGTCTTACAGCACCTAATCTTACTTTCTTCTTCCCAGCAGCTAGCTGAGTAATAATTGTTGGAATTACTGCTCTGGCTGATTGTCTAGGTCCATATGTGTTAAAAGGACGGATAATAGAAACCGGAGTTTCAAATGAACGATAAAAGGACATCGCCATTTGATCAGCACCAATTTTTGATGCGGAGTAAGGAGACTGACCTTGTAAGGGGTGATCTTCATTTATTGGAACATACTTAGCTGTTCCGTAAACCTCACTTGTTGATGTGTGAACAACCTTGGTAATACCTAACTCTCTTGCTGATTGAAGTATATTTAATGTCCCCTTAATATTTGTATCTACATAAGTATCTGGAGAATAATAAGAGTATGGTATAGCAATTAACGATGCTAAGTGTAATACTACTTCACAACCCTTCATCGATTCCTTTACGCCATGTGGATCCCTTATATCTCCCGCGAAAACTTCAATCTCCTTTTTTATGTCCTTCGGAGATGAATCTAGCCAACCCCAGGAGTTAAAAGAATTATAAAAAACAAACGCCTTCACATTGTATCCCTGTCGTACTAATTCCTCTGTAAGGTGAGAACCGATAAAACCATCTGAACCAGTTATAAGTATCCTTTTATTTCCCATCCTTAACACCCTTTACTTGTTGTAATAATAATTCATTTATTTCTGAGTTAACATCTTCAAAGATAGACTTCATATTTTTAATATCAAACTCACAGCTATTTATAAACCTTTTGAAGCTCTTGATTGTTTTTTTTGCTTTTGAGAGTATATCCTTATCATACCTTAAAGAATTAATTTCTCTTGATAGCAAATCAAATTCCACCCTGGACATTGGTTGTAGAAAGGTTACATAGAAATCATTAGTTACAAATTTCTTCATCACATCGTCAAACTTAGTAAACATTCTTTCTAACTTAGCAATTTTCTTTTCTACTATTAGTTGTTCCATCTTATTAAATGTTTTTTTGACAATTCTTAGCGTCTCTAATAGTTCAATAAAATTCAACTCCATTTCTACTTTTTTTTGTTCAACATACTGGAGATTATAGCTGTTTTCTGCAGTTTCGAACCACTCTCTTCCAATTTTTGTATGCTCTAATCGCTCGTTAATTAGAGTTGATAACTCGATGTAAACAGTCCCATTAATATGTGCCCCATTTTTGGTAGTGTTAATTATTTCCTTGTTTTTCATATGATTTGCTATATAATATTCTAATTGAGACCTCATTCTGTTAAATGAAGAATCTGTAAATATTTCGTTTCCTTCAACACTTTTTACAATAATTGCATTATTTATATCATCTTCTGTTATTTCATCTGAAGCATGCTCGTATCCCATATCTTTTGAATAAGTCTTATTATCTTTGTAGGCTAAATTTTGACCTACTAAAATAATAGGATTTGAGCCAAGTTTATCTAACAGTTCCATTGTAACGATTGCAATTGAAGGAGCATCATGTACTTTATTTGTTTTATTATTACTATTAAGTTCAATATAGTAATTCGAGATTGTATCTTGACTTGTAACCATATGAATCTTTTTACCGTGAAAATTTTTTATTGTCTCATACCCAACACTAGTACCATAAATCATAGGGATAGTATCTATTTTCCTTTGAATGACTTTTTCAAAGACCTTCTGATTTAACTGCGTGGGGTCATAAGTGCACATTGCATCCGGATAGATACCATTTTCTATTAATGTATTTATAGCCGATCCTACTGAAAATATATATGCTAATTGATTTATTTTAATAAATTTTAAGTTTTCAATCTCCTCATCCAACGAGGGACCAGCGGCAACAATAATGGCGGGCTTATCTATAAAAAAGTCTCTTTTAACATCATGTAAGATATTAGGTGTTCTTAATGTTTCTGGGAGATTAATCCAACTATTTAAAGTCCATCTCTTTTGAAATGAGTAATTCACAAGTATTCCTTGCCGATTCTCTTCAACTGTTTTTTTAAAGTCAGTAATGAACATTTGATATTCCTCAGGAATTAATCTTTCATAGCTAGGCAAAGTAACTAACAGTGTCTTTTCTCTAACAACATCAACAAACTCTTTTATAAACTTCCTTGTTTCAAACTCAGACTGACCTACTTTCAAAAAAAACAAGTCTTCAATAGGTAATTTAGTTAAGTCACGTAGTTCCATATATCGCTTGAAAACTCTAATTTCAGGTTCTATTAATGTAAATTTCTTATTTGGATATCTCTTTAATAGCTCTTCCACATGGTAGCCTAATCCTAAACCATAAAAAAAAATGTGCTCATACTTGTCAATATTGCCTAAATTATCAACTATTATTTCTGCTTCCTTAAGAGGATTATACTTACTATGAAGCACCAATAATCGACTATCTTTTAAAACTTGCAAGGTTGGTAGTCCACATTTGGTAAGGACTGATTCTATTTCCCCTTCAATATGTTTAGTGTTGATTAACTTCTGAAATAATTCCTCATCAAATTTTTTAATAAATTTAATGTTTTCCTTCAGCATGAGTATTATTCTCCTCTAAAAACTGTGTCGTGCATGTAATTAGATCCTGAAGTAAAGGTATAATCTCATAGTTGAGAATATCAGCGATAAATATATTATCTTGCCCTTCTAATGCCTCCAGTAAATTAGGAAATACATTCTCAAAAGAAGCAGTTATTCCCAGGTACTTATCCCCATGATTTGGTTTTATTTCCTTACTATTAATAGAAACAATTGCTTCATTAATCCATTGTAATGCTTCTAAAAAATCCGTTAACTTTTTCCAAGATTCCGAGCTAGAAGAATTATAAAAGGCAGTAGATAGTTGTTTTAACTCAGGGATTGCATTAGAAGAGTACTCGTTTATTGATAATATTATGCTAGTAAAAAATTGCAAAACAGTTTTTACCTCAACTATTATGTTCTCTATTCTTAAAAGGTTTTCTTCAATATAGATCTCATAATTATCATATACTTCAACACCATCTATGATCATATGACTAAAATATAACTCTCCATCTAATAGTATATCGTTTATAAAAACTTCTATTTCATCGTAAATATCATTTGATTTATTCAAATACTTAGTATTATTTAAAAGTCTAATCTTCATTTAGAAATCCCCCATTATTTTGTGCTTATATTTATTATCGACATATTATTAAAATATTAAAGTATACAATTATTATTAGAAAATAACTTTTATATACGCTAAGTCCATATATCTTAAGCTAGGCGAATAATAATAATTCTTAAAATAGTACAACCATAACTAACCTTTCTATGTACTTTTTTGCTGGAACAGAATCGATAAGGTTAACAAATCTACCTTTCACCGATATGGAGCTCTTCTAACTCCTTGACAACCTTCCACAAACAAAAAGTTTAATACTATATTTCGTTTCCACCAAACCTCTCTACTTTTTCTTTTATAGTTGGTTAGATCCCCCCAAAATACTTTAAAACGACTATGTATTTTGCAGGATATTTGATTTAAAGCATCATTTTTCACGGCACAAAAAACCACAGTGCAGTACACTGTGGTGGATAAATCTATATACTTTTTAGTCTTCCAGAAAAGAAATATGGTTTCTTCACTTAAATTAATTATTGTAACAACTGTAAAACTGATTGTGGTCTCTGATTCGCTTGAGCAAGCATAGCTTGTGATGCTTGTGAAAGAATATTGTTCTTTGTAAAGTTCATCATCTCTTTTGCCATGTCTACATCACGAATACGAGATTCAGCAGCTTGTAAGTTTTCAGAAGCATTACCTAAATTACTAATGGTATGCTCTAAACGGTTTTGGAATGCTCCAAGTTTCGAACGTTCTGCGGATACTTGATTAATAGCAGCATCAATAACTGAGATTGCAGCAGTTGCTGATTCATGATGTGAAATATTTAAAGCATGTACTTTATCACCAGAAACATTTCCTTTATCTGTTAGCTCATTGTTTGCACCTTTTGCAAAAGTAGCACCCGATGACTTAGCAACTAATTCTGAAGATACAATAGTACCATTTTCAGAGATGAATTGGGCACCAGAATCTTTAGATCCATCAGCTTTAAAGTAAGTTTCATTCACTCCGCCAGATGCATTCTTATTTGCTGAAACAGTAGAATTAGAATATGTTCCGGAACCGATATTTGCATTTGCTCCACTAGAACCCGCAATACCTAGTGCCTCAGAACGCATATCAAAAATATCTACTGTGAAATTCTGTGCAGAGTTAGCACCAACTTGCATTTTAAGACCATTTCCACTAGCAGTTGATCCAGCATCGGCTACAAAACCACTACTTAAACGTTGTGAACCATTTAACAATTTCTTTTGGTTAAACTCAGTATTATTACCAATACGATTTATTTCAGAAGTTAACTGATTAAGCTCTTTTTGCAGCTCACTACGATCTTGATCAGTATTTGTATCGTTTGATGCCTGAGTAGCTAGTTCACGCATACGTTGAAGGATTGAATGTGTTTCGTTTAACGCACCTTCTGCTGTTTGAATTAAAGAAATAGCGTCTTGAGAGTTACGTTGGGCTTGATTTAACCCACGTACTTGTCCACGCATTTTTTCAGAGATTGCTAGACCAGCAGCGTCATCACCAGCACGGTTAATACGAAGACCTGAAGATAACTTCTCCATTGACTTAGATGCATTTGTTTGGTTCGTACCCATTTTATTAAACGAGTTAATTGCAGGTAGATTATTGTTAATAATCATGTGATATTTCCTCCTTGAATATGTTTGTCCCACATCCTTGTGGTTGTCAGAGAGAGTAATTAAGCGGCCGTCTCAATTACTCGTCCGATTACAATGTTAATATCGACATGATTTTTAGTTTATTTAGTAGTTTTTTGCTAGAAAATTTATTTTTTTATTTGATTTGTGAATTGTCTTAGTAGGTCTATAGATGTGTTCGTTGCTTTATTATTTTCTTCTTGTATTGAAAGGTAGATTTCTTTTCGGTGGATTTCAACGTGTTTTGGTGCTTCAATACCTATTTTTATTTGTTCCCCTTCAACAGCTAATATTTTGATTTCAATATCTTGTCCAATTTGAATAGATTGATTTATCTTCCTTGTGAGAACTAGCATGATTAACCCTCCTTAACTGAAGAGGTTAGTTGATTTGTTAGATAATGTTTTGTTTTATAACTTGCATCACTTAAGATAAATTGTTTTCCTAATTTCTTTTTAGTGTTTATAACGATTGGCCCTTGCAAATTGGCTGTTGTATCTTCAAACGGTTCTTTAACTGTAAGGATAACGAAAAGTGCAATATCTTCTTTTTCTTTTATTTCCAACGTCTCTAATAGTTGATCAGTTAGTTTTACAGAATAACCTTCGAAAAAATCAAAAGGGCTAATCATAACAAAAGCAAGTGCCGGTGTCTGAATAGATTGCATAATCATGAAAGGTCCCTCTTCGTGGAAAGGAACAATTGTAAATTCAGTTTTATCTAAGAAACCTGGTAATCCTTGCCTAAAATGAATAATTTGACTTTCTTCTATCTCAACTTCCCCATGATATTTGGTTAATATCTTCATTTTTTTCACCACTTTCTATTATTTTATGATATCCATATTTATACCAATAGCTTGTATGTCTATAGAGGCTTTTTGTTTCGTATATATTGAGACATGACCTCGCTGAAAGTTAATTTGTGGTTTATTGATTTTTGCTTTTAATTTGAAATTTTCAAGATCTACATCCATTGTAATTTTGGAAGGTGTATATTTAAAGTGAACCTTTTCAGCTGTTTCTGGCATGAAACCTATGTTAAACTGCTTTGGAGCTGGTTGACTATCTTCTTTAGCGAGTTGGGGTATTATTGACTTATCCTGGTGTTCAATAGTCATCATTCTATTACCTTGACTGATTTCCTTTGCAATGTCTAGAAGGACTCTCTTCTTTGCTTCTGACGCCCATTCTTTTATCACCCTAAAAGGGTTTTTCAAATTTGCATCAGCAAAGGCCTCTGATTGGTCAATTTCTAACTTACTTTTTGTTTTAGTCATTTTTACTTCTGGTTGTGGTTGGTTATATTCAATTTCAGCCATTGGCTGTCTTAACTCGATGTGACCTCTACTCTGATTAATGCCAATTTTCATCATTGTTTTGGTTATTTGTAACTCTGGTAGTTTCATACGAACCTCCATTTCGAGTTCTTTTTATATATTGTATTGTATCGAAAATATCTTAAGAAAAAAAGCTATCCCAATAGGAATAGCTTACCTTAAGAAGTCCATTAGTGTTGGTTGAATAATTCGAGCACCTGCAGCTAGTGAAGCACGATGAAGACTTTCTTGGATAGTAAGATCAATGATTGCTTTTTCGAAATCGATATCTTCATTGTCAGATACCGTTTTGTTTGCAATGACTTCTTGTTGAAGAAGTCTATCTTGAACCATTTCAGCACGGTTCATCTGAGCTCCTAGTTCAGCTCTAGTAGAGACTATACTGTTCATAAAACCATCTAAGTTGTCTAATACCTTAGTTAATTCTGCCCCTTTTGTAGACGGGTCATTCAGCATTTTCTTTAGGGATTCTAAGCTACCAAAAAGTTCAGTTGAATAAACACCTTGTGGTCTAACGTTTATAGGAATAGTAACGCCTTTCATGATCTCAATCCTAACATCTTCTGTATTAGTAGAGACCGAAAATTTATTCGATATAACAATATCTGAAGCATTTATTTCCTCACGCAATTCCATTTTCTGTCCATCAAGATATTTTTGTTCTTCAGAATATTTACGAACAATTTCACCGTTTGCCCCACTGATAGATATTGAGTCCCCATTAGCCGATTTATATACTTTTTCAATACTATCATACTGATAAGAAAGGCCTTTATAACTAACTACATAATCTTCAGCTTTGAGCGTTGAATCACTTAAACCCTCTTGAAATTTTTCATATCCTAAATTAAATCTATTTTCATTAATAGGTTGAGAAGCTGTGTTTGTACCATTAAAAATATAGTTATCTCCTACTCTAGTATTAGCGAGAGCCACTATGTGTTCTTGTAATCTCGATATTTCAGCTGTTATATTTTTTCGTGCAGTTGGGTCGTAACTATCATTAGATGCTTGGACTGTTAGTTCACGAATTCTTTGGAGTACTGAGCCTGTCTCATCTAATGAAGCATCTGCATTTTCAAGCCAGTTAAACCCCTCACCTAAGTTCCTCTTAAACTGTTCGACCTCTACAACCTGGCTACGGTAACGCATTCCCTTCATCGCTACCACAGGGTCATCTGAAGGTTTTGTAATCTTCTTACCCGACATGATTTGATCTTGGATTTTCCCAAGCCTATTGTAATTTTGACTTAAATATTTTAAGTTGCTGTTCGTTAACATAGATTGTGTCACACGCATATTAATTCACCTACCTATCTTCCTACAACGCCCATACCGTTTATTATTTTATCTAACATTTCATCAACCATAGTAATATTCCTTGCCGCAGCGTTATAGGCATGCTGGAATTTAATCATATTGGTCATTTCTTCATCTAACGATACACTACTAATAGACATGCGTCTTTGTTCAACAGAATCTTTCAAAACTCCTGCTGTTTGAGTCATTTTATTTGCTTCTCCTGCATTATCTCCTAATCTACCAATCATACCTTGATAAAAGGAGTGAACATTTGTTAACGTTCCACCATAATTTATGATTGCATCCTTAACATTTGAGAGTTTAAGAGCATTTGAACCATTACCAATAAAGGCTTCATCACTTGATTTTACTCCTTGTGCAGGGAACGTAATTGTCCATTCATCCCCGCTATTAGGTTTTGAAACAAGTGATGTATTTATTTTTACTCCAGCTACACTAACCTCTTTTTCAGTGAAGCCTTTCCAATCTGCAACACCCAATTCTTTACCATCTTTATCATAGGCAGTTAACTGGTGGGCCCAAGAACCTGTATTTGTAGTACTATCAAATGTAAATTTCATGTTTATTTTCATTTCTGCTATATCTGAACTGAAACTCTTAAAGGAGTCAGGTAAATTTGTTGAATCATAGATTCCTGTAAATGAAGGGTTTCCTACAGTTGCTGTATTTACACTTGATGTCCTAATCATCCCCCCAGCTAAGACATTACCTTCTGCAGCAGCTGCTATATTCTGGGGATCATCTAAGATAGACTGTGAGATTTTTATAATCGCAGCTGCCCCTTTTGGGTTAGCTTCCGTTGGTACACCACCATTAAACGAAAAGAAATCCATCCCGGATTTGCTACCATTTCTAATTTCATTTAAGCTCCATCCAGATTGATGAACTTGGTTAAAATGGCTAGCGAAAGTAAAAGCCATTTGATCCAAATCAGCTAACATTTGATTATAGAGTCCTTTAGTAACAGGTGTGAGGCCTGACTTATCAACATATCCGTATCCTTCAATATTCCCTTTTAATTTACCATTTGAACTAAAGGCTGAGAATTCAATTAAATTATATATAGAGTTGGTAGCAGTGTCAGCTTCTATACTGTGTTTAATACCAACGAAGCCTTCTTCATTCTCCTTTAGCTCAAAGAATTTAATTTGAGACACAGGACTGTCTAACTCCGCGCGGTTTTCATATTGAATATGAAAGCCATTTGCCTTTCCAGAGAGTGAATCAACTAACTTAATGGGCTTATTAGCTGAGTCTCTTAACGTATCCCCTTTTGGGTCTGCTAAGTAGATATCATAGAGACCTTCAGCATTAGTAGATGCTAATCCTCCACTAGGTCTTACATCAATTTTGATATTAACAATAGAGGACAATTCATCAATAATGCGATCCCTCTCATCATATAAGTCATTCGGTAAGTAACCATGTGGTTCAATTGAGCCAATTTGTTTATTAATTTGATTAACTTGTCGCAATAATGAATTTACTCTTTGCTGAGTTACGTCAATCTCATTTCTATAATCCTTTTGAATTGCTTTTAGTGAGTTAGACATATAATTAAAAGTGTTAGCTAAGGATATACCTCTCTCACGTACAACCCTTCTAGCACCATCATTTTGTGGCTGAGTAGCCAAATCTTGAAGAGCATTCCAAAATTGGTCAAGTGATTTGGCTAACCCAACGTCAGAAGGTTCATTCATTATATCTTCCATTTGAGAAAGTTGTTCTGCTTTTGCCTGCCAGTATCCCAATTTACTACTTTCACTTCTAAATTGCATATCAACAAAACTATCACGAATTCTTTGAATATCTGAAGCTTTAACACCCGTACCTATTTGTCCTGGTATTTGAGGTCGATTTAATCCAGGTGAAGGAAATGGATTAGTTTGAGCAAAGTTAACCCTCTGCCTTGAATAGCCTGGTGTGTTGGCATTTGCAATGTTATGACCGGTTGTATGAAGTGCTGCTTGTTGAGTCATCATCCCTTTTCGAGCAACTTCTAAGCCGTGAAAAGTTGAAATCATTTAATTAACCTCCGTTATACCTTCGAGTCGAAAAGTGAACGACCTTTTGTAGCTAAATCTAAGTCTTTTTCCTCTTCCTGTCGTCCATAGTTGAAAGAATCTATATTAGGGTTTAATAAATCTAGTGATAAATTTACAAAGTATAAAGACTGTTCTAACAACTCTTGATTTAGTTGATTTTGTTCTTGTAAATCTTTAATTAGAGACTCTAGCTCTATTTTCAATATGCTGAGTGTCTCTTTATCTTGTTTATTGGCTAAGTTAATAGTAGCTGTTATTGTAGGCTCTCCGGTAAAATTGTTTGATAATAAAAAATCTTTTGCATTTAGTAGCATATCTGACTCAAGTTTTTTTATCGCTTGTATATGTTTATTTTCTTCCTTTAATATTGACTGTAGTTCTTCTGCACTTCCCTTTATAATTACTCCAGTCTTATTCTTAGATATTTGAATCAAACTTTTATGAAGAAGAATCAGTTTCTCCAATGCTTGGACAATATTTTTAACAGTCAATCCCTTCAACTCCTAGAACCTATTATTCCAGAAATCATAAAGTTTTTTTGCTGTTTCCATATTATTAACTTCATATTCTCCAGAGCTAATCTTCTCTTTGATTTCTTTAACTTTAGCCTCACGTTCAATTTCAATCTGTCCTATCTTCTGAAGTTCTAAAGCTTCATTAGATATTTCAATTTTATCTTTACGCCCCGATTTTTGAACTGTTTCACTTTTTTCAATTTGCTTATTGTAAGGATTTACATTTAACCGACCTATATTATTAATTTTCAACGTAGTCACCTCTCCTAACTAAATATTAATTAAATTATGTTATAAAAAATCATTTAAACCGCACTTAAGCTGGAAACGTGTTCCGATAGTTTTAATATCGACTAATATAAATAAATTTAAAGGAAAATACACATTTTCTTACTAAATTGATAACACTGACCTATAAATAAAAGAACCACTAGCCATCTCTAGTAGTCCTTAAGTATACATATTTATTAATAACCCTTTAACTTCACCAACCATATTCAAAATATCTAATCCATTTTTCTCCTTATCTAGTACAGTATTTGTTAGGTCAATTAATTTCCTATCTACCTCTTTAACAATTTTATAAACCTTTGTCCTTCCTCTTCGGTTAAAACCTCTTTGTTCCTCAAGCTGCAACCCGTTTTGAACGGCTTCTTCCATGAATTTTTTCACTAACTTTTTATATTTTCGAAGTTCATCTACAGTCCTATTTTCAGCCAAAGTTTTCCCTTGTTGCTCAATTTCATCAACCATTTTTGTAAATTTATCATAAATAGTCTGCTGACGATTTTTACCCATCACTTCTTGAAAAGAAATACTCTCTATTGACATATTACTTTTTGTTTTAATTTGTTCTAGACCAACTTTGCCAACCTTTTGAACATCCATAGTATTCCCGCCTTTGAATTAAATAATATCTATATTCTAACATGTAGTTAATAAAAAAGAGAGGGGCTCATTGAAAAACTGAGCTTTCCTCTCTATGTTAATATTATCCTTGAAGTAATTGTAGAACACCTTGAGGTAATTGATTTGCCTGTGCAAGCATGGCTTGAGCAGACTGATTTAAAATATTATTTTTCGTAAACTGAGTCATCTCTAGCGCCATATCAGCATCACGGATACGAGACTCAGATGCTGTTAAGTTCTCATGAGTCGTTTGGATATTACTAATAGTATGTTCCAAACGATTTTGAGTAGCTCCTAGTTTTGCACGAATAGAAGAAACCTTCTGAATTGCTTGATCAAGATCAAAAATTGCTTTATTTGCACCTGTTTGTGAAGTAACATCGATATGCTCAACACCCAACTCAACTGTGTTAAGCTGTGGAACATCAATATTAACATTTTGATTTGTATTAGGTCCAATTTGGAACGCTAATGAGTTATTCGTAACTGAGAACTCACTAAAACCTTGTTTAAGGCTACTATTAAAGCTGAATTCAGCCCCGCCATGTACAACTTTTCCATTTACAGTTGTTACTGTTTTGCGGAAATCAACTGGTTGGTAATCTGTTGTGCTTAAAGTGTATGCGTTTCTAGCAATAGGAGATCCAGGGTTATTTGTATTATTTGTAACTACTAGCATCTGGTCTTTGATTTCAGTACCAGCTGAAGCAACTTCCCAGGCCTTAACGTTTGTAAAACCTGCACCAAGTAAAGATTCTTGTATATCCTTTAGTGAGACATTTGCACCGGAATTACTGTTGAATGTAATTACACCAGTTGACTCATTAACTAATGGTTTTGTATTACTAGTTCCTAGATCTTGAGCTGCTAATCTAAATAATTTTGTACCTGCGTTTGTTTCAACAGAAAAATAGTATTTCCCTCCCTGATTCTCCAAACCGGAAGTACTTGCTGCTGCTGCTACTACATTATTCTCCTGGGTTAAATCTTCCGCAATGGTTCTCTGTGGGGTGCCCCCATCGTGAGCAGCTACTAATGCGGCAGCTAGAGCTCCTGCATATGTAGCTGCTTTATTTTCAGGTATTGATCTTGCAATTGCAGCTTCTTTTATTGCCTGTTCAGCTGCAACTTTTATTTGGTCTGTCAATTGTGACGTTGTTACACCAGTTAAAGCAGTTTCCTTGGCTACTTTAACCCCGGCAGCTATCCCAATAGCTATTAAATCATTTTTATGATCTGCCGCCGCAACTTCTGAAGCACCTGGAACCGGCGGAACTACTGCACCCATATCTGTATTTAAAGCAGTAGACCAAGGCGTTGTGTTAGCATAGTCAACAAAATTAACAGACTCTGCCGATGCTTTTAAACTGGTTAAAATAGGTGTTCCATCGGCATTGTTTGAATCTGATGTAATCGGGATTCCTGTCAAAACAGCAACTGGGCTAACTCCTGTAGGGAAACCACCCGTTAAGCCAGCATTAGGTAAGCCTATTGTTGCTGGTGAGCTTAATAAATTTCCAACTGTAGATTTTGTGTCGCTTGTATTATAACTAGGCACTTTAACAGTTTCACCGAACACCTTCGCTTCTTTGATAGAGTTGGCGCCTAAATTTTGATCGTATGATAATGTTAAAGTAACTTTTGCTTCAATGTTAATTTTAACTGACCCTGCATGCTCGATTTTACTTGCATCAATCTTTAATCCACCTACGGTTACAAATTGACTAGCTCCACCTTGCAGATGACTTCCTACTTCTACTGAAAGAGGAGTTTGATTTATTGGTAACCCATCTGGGCCAATTACTTGTATCTTTGCACTTACATTTGAACCATCATTGTTGTAATCTCTAATATTAATAGTATATTCACCGAACTTTTGATTCGGAACTGAAGTGTCTAATTTAATATCTCCTGCTTTAAGCCCTCCAGCAGGTTGTGTTACATTATAGCTAATATCAGTTGTTGGATTATACTCCACCGATAACTCGTAATTACCTGATTTTAAACTAGGGTCAATGATCTCCGGAGACTTTACTAGTCCTGTTTTATTTGAATTAATTACAGACAGAACAGCACTCTCACCATTTAATAATTTCCTAGTGTTAAATTCTGTTTTTTCAGCAATGCTATCAATCTCTAATAATAATTGATCAACTTCTTTTTGGATTTCTCTACGATCAGCATCAGTGTTAGTGTCATTTGCACCTTGTACTGATAGTTCACGCATACGTTGTAACATAGCATGGACTTCAGTCATTGCGCCTTCAGTAGTTTGCATTAAAGAGATTCCATCCATAGAGTTTCTTTCTGCTTGCTTTAGCCCACGAATTTGAGATCTCATTTTTTCGGAGATAGCTAGTCCAGCTGCATCGTCAGCTGCCCGATTGATACGTAAACCGGATGATAGCCTTTCTAGGTTTTTTGAAGTTTGAAATTGATTTTGGTAAAGGTTACGGTATGCATTTAAGGCTTGAATATTATGATTTATTCTCATGTGAAATCTCCTTCTATTTTAGTTTTTCTTCAGTAAGAATGTTTTGTTCATATGCCATAGTTTTCTGTCTAACTCCTGTTGTGAGCTGAGAAGGTTTTTTCTTAACAGCATCATTCCATGCCTGAGCTATAGGCTCTAACACTTTAATTACATGTTTGATTATTTCAATATCTTTTTTATAATTAGCTTCAATTATCCGATCTGCCATATGGTTGTACAAAGCATCTAATTGGTCAGCTATTATACCTGCCTCATAATTTAAGCCTGCACCAAGGCGATACAGAATATCATTAGCTTTTTGTAACTTCTTATTGGCTATTACATAATCTCTATTGTTTATATCTTTTATAGCTTCCTCTAAGTTAGTTAAGCAGACTTCATACAGCAGCTCTGTTATTTCTTGAGGTGATTTTTGATGGATAGCGGACTCTGTAAAAATACTGGTCACTTATGTGCACCTCCAAAGGTTATCTACATTTTTTATCGGTTCAGATTTCGACAAGTTTAGTAGTTGTTAATAGTTTTTTTCCATTTCCTCAATTAGTAGTAAAACCTCTGCCATAACTGAGTATAACTGAGGGGGAATATTATCCCCCAAGTCCATATCTAGTAGGTTTGCCACTAGTGAAGAGTCCTCTTGCATATGAATATTATTTTGTTTAGCTAGCTCTATGATTTGCTTAGCTACTTGTCCTTTACCTTGAGCTACCACTGTTGGTGCTTTGCCTGTTTCTTCATCATATTTAATGACTGCCGCAGAAGGACCGTTTAATTCTCTTCGTCTTTTTTGGTTATAAAACTTTGAAACCATCATATTTTGAAGTCCATTCCTTTCTCTGTAAATACAGGTCGTTGTGGTTTTGACTCGTTCGTTGGTTGAGTTTCGTTTGCTGGAACGGAGTTAATTGGTGTCATTCTTGTAAAATTAATGCTACCCACGTTATATCCAACTTCTTTTAATTTCTCTTTTGCTAAACCTGCAATAGGTTCCATTTTTTCTTTAAATCCAGGTTTATCGTTTTTAATAGTGATTGATAAGTTTCGATCTGTTGAAGATAGCATGATGCCTACATCACCAAGTCTCTTTGTTTCTAGTAGGAAGTATAAACTACAATTTTCCCAATCAACTTGTTGCCCTTCGTTTTTCGAGTTTACGTACACTTGAATATTCTCAGGTTTTCCACCTAACATCATTGGTAGATTTAACAGCATACTTTGCATTGTGCCTGATGAGTCTGATTTACTTAAAAGCTGCTGCCCTGTTAAATTATTTAAAGCCTGTTCCGCTTGTTGGGCTACACGTGTTCCCGCCTCTTCGCCTTGCAACTTCATTAGAATTGCTTTTAGGTTTTGTTGATGTTGCTGATTTTGTTCTTGCTGTGATTGATCACCATTTTTGAAAACTAATGAATTAGCTAACTCACTATCGTGGTTTAGTCCCATTGAACGGACAGCTTCAAACATTGATCGTGCAGATGGTTCTTGTTGAACAAAACCACGAGCTGCTTGTTCGAACTGACCTAATAGCTGTTGAGAAGTAGAACGCCCTTCCATTGCAAGACTCTCTTTTCCAACAAAATGCATAATTTTTTGTTCAGTTGGTTTGTAGATGATTTTATCTATTAACTCTTTTACTTGCCCTACTAGTTTTGAAGCCTCCGAGAATTCTCCTTTTGCTAATAGCTTTTTTGCATCTGCCAATTGCGAACTAGCTTGAAGAAGCTGTTTTTCCGTTCTCATATCCGTAAATAACATCATGTCACTTTTTAAAATGGCATTATCTAGCTTACTAATAGTCGTCTCTAGCATTTGCTTTGCCTGTGGGAAAGCATTTTTCTTGTAAGTGTCAATTAATCTTTGAACTGAATCTAGGTTTCTTGAAATATCTCTTTTTAGTTCACTAAATTCATTTGTTGCATTTGCTAGTCTCTGAGTAACTTTAGTAACTAAAATGTCTTTTGATTGCAGTTGTAACGGCTGGAGTAATTCATTTAGGTCATACTGAGCTCCATTATCTGCTTTCTGTAGGGAATTTATTTGTGGTTCTGTGCTTTTTAGTGTTTGCTCTAGTTCTGTTAGTTCTTTATTAATGTGCTGTCGCGCTGCAATCTCTCGGCCTTTATCTTTTAATTGTTGTGCGTGATTAATTGCCTCTTCTGCCCGAGATAAATGGTTTAAGTTTATATTTAGATTGCTAGATACTTCTTTTCGAACTAGGTTCAGTGCCTCTTCTAAATTAGGTTCTGATTGGAACATTTTTAATGCTTGTTTAATTGTTTCGCTGGGCTTTGCTTGGATTGGACTCATTTCCTCCATGTTCGAATTATTTGAAGGTTGTTGAGTTTGACTATTTAGACTATTAGTACCTTGGTTAGTTGTTTGAACATCTGGAACCTTAGTCTGTTTGATTTCTGTGATTTTCAATTCTAATTCAACTTGCTGTAACATTTTTACTAAACGTTCACGGCCAGCTTGATCTAGTTGATCGGCCTGGTTTGCTAGTCTATTTAGGTTTTTAATTGTTTCTGAATCCATTGTTTTATTGTTTAATAGTTGCTCTTGGACTTTTTGCATTACTTTCTTGATACTTGGTTCTTGTTGTATTTGTTCTCTAAGCTGTTTAATAGCTTCTTTAGGACTGGTATTAACTTCTGAAGTTTTATTGTTACCTTGAGTTACGTTTTCTGAAGATTGCTGCTTTCCTTTTCGGGAACTATCCAATTCTACTTCTGCTTGATTAAGTGCTTGAACTAGTCTTTCACGGCCGGCTAGTTCTTTTCCTTGTTGTTGCAGTTGGATGGCTTCTTGGACTGCTCTCTCTATCTTTTGTGCCACTTCTCGATCAACTTTAGGATTATTAACAATTTGGTCACGCACTTGTTCTACTGCTTTTTGAAGTTTTGGTTCTTGCTGGACAGCCTCTTTGACTTGTTTAACCACTTCATTTGGACGTGGTTCTGTTTGAGTACTTTGTACTTTTGTTTCGGCTTCGCTCAACTCTACTTCCGCTTGAGATAGTGCTTGTACTAACCTCTCGCGGATGGCATTCTCTTTTCCTTGCTGTTGTAGTTGTACAGCTTCTTGAACGGCTTTTTCTATCTTTTGTGCCACTTCTCTATCAACTTTAGGATTATTAACAATTTGTTCACGGACTTGTTCTACGGCTTTTTGTAGCTTCGGTTCTTGTTGTACAACCTCTCTGACTTGTTTTACCACTTCACTTGGGCGTAGTTCTGTTTGAGTACGTGGTGCTTTTGTTTCTGCTTCATTTAACTCTACTTCAGCTTGAGCTAATGCTTGTACTAACCTTTCGCGGCCTACCGCTTCTTTTCCTTGTTGTTGTAGCTGTACAGCTTCTTGGACTGCTCTCTCTATCTTTTGTGCCACTTCTCGATCAATTTTAGGATTATTAATAATTTGGTCGCGCACTTGTTCTGCTGCTTTTTGCAGCTTTGGCTCTTGTTGTACAACCTCTTTGACCTGCTTAACCACTTCACTTGGGCGTGGTTCATTTTGATTTCGGTGTACTTTTGTTTCTACTTCGTTCAACTCTACTTCTGCTTGAGCTAGTGCCTGCACTAACCGCTCGCGGCCTACTGCTTCTTTTCCTTGCCGTTGCAGTTGGGTAGCTTCTTGAACCGCTTTCTCTATTTTTTGTACAAATTCACGGTCAATTTTTGGATTGTTGATAATTTGGTCACGAACTTGCTCTACTGCTTTTTGCAGCTTTGGCTCTTGTTGTACAACCTCTTTGACTTGTTTTACCGCTTCACTTGGGCGTGATTCCGGTTGAGTCCGTTGTGCTTTTGTTTCTACTTCATTCAACTCTACTTCTGCTTGAGACAATGCATGTGCTAATCTCTCACGGCCAGCTGCTTCTTTTCCTTGTTGTTGGAGTTGAACGGCTTCTTGTACCGCTTTCTCTATTTTCTGAGCGATTTCACGGTCAATTTTTGGATTGTTGATAATTTGGTCACGAACTTGCTCTACTGCTTTTTGCAGCTTTGGCTCTTGTTGTACAACCTCTTTGACTTGTTTTACCGCTTCACTTGGGCGTGGTTCCGGTTGAGTCCGTTGTGCTTTTGTTTCTACTTCATTCAACTCTACTTCTGCTTGAACTAGTGCTTGCACTAATCTCTCACGGCCAGCTGCTTCTTTTCCTTGTTGTTGGAGTTGAATGACTTCTTGAACAGCTTTCTCTATCTTTTGCGCAACTTCACGGTCAACTTTCGGATTATTAACAACCTGTTCACGGACTTGGTCGACTGCATTTTGTAACTTTGATTCTTGTTGTACAGCCTCTTTGACTTGTTTTACTACTTCAATTGCAGGTTTATTACTAAAACCCGGTTTATTGGCCTCAACTTCTACTTCCGCAAGCACCTTACTAAGGACTTCTTTCCCCGCAGTCACTCTTCCTTGTCTTAACAAATCTCTTGCTTCTTGGAGAGCTTTTTCAACTTTTGCAATCGTTTCCTTGGGTAGTTCTGTCATCTTTGATAGTTCTGCATATACTTTATCTAATGACTTTTGAAGGTTAGGACTTCCCACTACTTCTTCTTTTAACGATTTTAATACTTCACTAGGAGTTCGATTTTCACTTGTTGGAGCTATTTTTGTCTCAGCTGAAGGTAGCGGTTGACTAACTTGCTGCTCTTTTTTCACTAGTTGCTCTTCTGCCGTTTTAAGCGCTTGAACTAATCTTTCTTTTCCAATGGTCTGTAGCTTTTCTGCTTCTAAACTTACCTTTTCTATTTTTCCAGCTAGTTCACGATCTATTTTAGGGTTATTAACAATCTCTTCTTTAACTTTCGCAATTGCCTTTTGTAAATCTGGTTCATTTTCTATAGCTTTTCTTACAGTTGCTACTAAATTACTTAGCTGGTTTTCTTTCGAGACTACTGATTTATTAATAGTTTCATCTTGTTTTGTCTCAATAGGTGTCGCGCTTGGTTGAGAGTTTGTTGTCTGTACACGACTAGTTTCTACTGGTTTTATTTCAAAATTCGGATCTATTTCCTTCGCAATGGAAGTTAATACTTCATTTAATGGCTTTCCATTTAATGCTTCATGGACCGCACGTAGGTGTGTTTGGGTGACTTCTAGTTTTTTGTTTGCTAGTGCTCTAACCGTATCAACTTTAGCTTCAGGTGTACCATCCGCTTTATCAAAAAATGTCTTTAGTTCGTTCACGACTTCTTTTGACAAAGGTGCTCCTTTTTCGAATAGGATTTTTACAGCTTGCTTTAATTCTAGGCTGTCATTTTCTGACAGACCTAGACTTTGAAATACTTTAGCTTCATTCGATTGAGGTGATCTTGTAGTCGTTACTTCACTTTCAATGGTTTTAAGTGTAACGGTTTGGTTCTGCTGGCCTGTTATCTGTACAGCTACACGATCTCCAGTTGGAACCGCCCCATCAAAGCGTGCTGTTATCTCTTTTCCTCTAATCTGTATGACAGCCTCTGTGTCCGAAACTCGTTCTTTAATTTGAGCACTATAAATTTCCCCTTGCTTCAATTCAAGAGGTGTGTCCGTAGCTGGTATTGACCTATTTAAAAGATGGTTATTTATCTGCATGTTATAATCCACTCCCGAACATATCACTATATTAGTTTTATCGGATAGTTGGTCATAATATTAATTGCAACATTTAGGCAAAAAGAAAAACCGAATGCTATGGCATCCGGCTTAACGATGTTTTCGAAAGTCTTCATCAACAGAGAAATAAGTAGCTTGTTTGTCTCTTTTTTCAATTTCTCTCTTTCGTTCTTCTTCATTTTTGTGTAATTCTAGTTCTTTTCTTAGTTGCTCAGCACAAGGCGGGCAAACCTTTTCCCTTTGAATAATTTTACCGCATTTTTGACATGGGTATCCTAAATTAGGAAAGGAAGTCACTTTTAATCGACCTTGTCGAATAAATTTTAAAATTATGTCTTCTTCTACTCCTGTCTCTTCCACAACCTGTTCCATAGTAGCAGCACGGTTTTCTCTTTTTCTTAGAAACTGATAAACCGTCTCATAATCTTTTTCTTCTTCTTTCCAACACTTTTGGCATATATCTCGGAATTGATTTTTGACAAATATTTCATCACATTTAGGGCAATTCATTAATTCAGCCATAACACGGAAATCCCCTCTCCGAATGTTGTTTTTTTCTATTATAGCTTGAAAAATGTCGGAAAGGTATGAAAATTAATAGACAGTTATTCTATTAATTATTGGTATAAAAAAAGAGAGCCTCAGCCCCCTATTTTACTTACCATAAACTTCTTTATATGCTATTACCTTTAAAGCGAGAATTTCTTCTTCTGTGAGTTTATTTTGTAACTCTTGAAGAACCTCTTCCTTTGAAATATTCCCTGTTTCTGCTTTTGATTTTATATCAAGAATCTCGGATATACCGATTTTATTAATTAATACTCTTGTTGCATCCTCTTTTGTTGTGAAAGGAAGCTTACTTTCATCTACATTCTCTGCTCCCTCTATAAAAGCTTTTAACTCAGGATCGTTTTCAATGGATTGCTTAATAGCTTCCATCTCTCCACTGTTTTCAAGTTCAGTACTTACTTCATTCATCAACTTCTCAGAAGCGAGGCTTGTTCCGTAGAAATAAATCCCATATCCAATGATGCCAAGTATGACGAGAGGAACTATTAGAAATTTTATGATTTTCATCTTTTTCACACTCCTTCGTATCTTAAACTATGATACTACAATTTGAAACGGAGCACTAATATTCATCGTGCAATAGTTAAAGAGGAAATTGAAATGGCTCCGGATTGTTTCAGCACCTTAGCTGCATGCCTTAATGTTGAACCGGTTGTGTATATATCATCAACTAGGAGGATTTTTTTATTAGTTAAATCTAAGTCTCGCTTTACCTGAAAAACTTGTGGAAGATGGATTCGGTCTTGGCGAGATTTTTTGGATTGTTTCTCTGAGTGGGTTCTTTGAAGTAATCCCGAGGGAGTTTTTCCTGCCTCTTTAATTATGGCCTCTGATTGATTAAACCCTCTCTCGTGGAGCCTTTCTTGACTGAGGGGAATATAAGATATCAGGTCATATTTAATTGTTCTTAGTTTCTCTATCACTGTTTCGGAAAAAACTTTGGCAAGTACGTAGTCACCTCTATACTTATATCGTGCAATGAATTCTTTAAGGAACTCATTATACTCATAAATGGAGTAATTTCTATCAAGGAAACCACTCCACTCCTCGTCCTCTTTCCATCGCACACAGTCAAAACATTGACTGTCTTTAATGTAGCTGCTTTCCAAACTTTGTAGTGGCCTGTTACAAGTTCTGCAAATGACGCCTGAGATTGGTTTTAATTGTTTCTCACATTCTGAACAAAGAAAAGCTGGTTTACTTTTTGAAAATAAGGATGTCCAACTAACTTCTATAAGAACTTCTTTATGACAATAAAGACAATTCACTCACCGATCAACCCCTTTTTCTTAGCTTCCTCATTCATATTCATGATTTGCTTTCTAGCTTTGACCATTTGTACCGTTTTTCCATAATGAAAAAAAGTTATATCTCCTTTTGGATGCTGAGCACTGCGTCCAACCCTTCCTGCTATTTGCACAAGAGCACTTTCGGTAAAAATTCGGTCTTCTGCTCCTAGAACAGCAACATCTATATTTGGAAAAGTAACCCCACGTTCTAGAATGGTGGTAGTTAAGAGAAGAGGAATTTCTTTGTTTCTCATAGTCTGGACTTTTTCTTTTCGCTTTGGATCTTCCGCGTGGACAGATTGTATATCAGGATGAAGTTGTTGAACGATTGGGAGAATTTTTTCCATAAGAAGAATGTTCGGCATAAAGAGTAATGCTTGCTTGTTTTGCTCTAGCCGTTCCTTTAACCAACTCAGTACAGTTTGAGGAAGTTTTTTCTTTTTCAAAAGCTTTTGCCAATTTCCACACCAAACGAACTTCGGTACAGGTAAGGAATATCGATGAAACCGAGCTGGTATCGTAACATATTCTCTTTTTCCTGTTTGACACTCTTTCTGCCACTTGGAGTTTGGAGTTGCGGTAAGATAGATCATACTGGATTCTTTTTTCCGAGCTTGCTGGACTGCATATTGAAGCATAGCGTCGACTGTGTAAGGGAATGCATCTACTTCATCTAAGATCAAGGTGTCAAATGCTTGATAAAAACGGAGAAGTTGATGTGTGGTGGAAATGGTTAGGGGAGAGTATTTATGACGGTCCTCTGAGCCACCGTAAAGGGCGGACACTTCTATGTTTGGAAAGACAGCTTGTAGACGGGGAGCGAGTTCCAGGACGACGTCGGTTCGTGGAGTTGCGATACAAACTCTCTTATTTGAAGCTAATGCTTTGTGAATACCTTCAAATAAGACCTCCGTCTTTCCTGCTCCACACACTGCCCAAACTAAAATTTCTTTGTTACTCACCACCGCTTCAACCACTTTGCTTGAAGCTACTTTTTGCCCTGGCGATAGAGAACCCGACCATTCTAGTGCTGAATCAATGTTCATAGCTAAAGGTGGACCACACCAACTGATTAACGATGTGCAAGAACTCACCCTCCCCATAATGATACATTTTCTACAATATGCACAATTCTCACTGCCACACCTAGCACAAGGAAAACTAGCAAAAAGGCTACCATCCTTATTCCCACAACGAACACAAAACGGCTTACCCTTTTCAAAAACTAAACCCTTACGAAAGAGCAGATAACCTTTATCCTTGTAAAACTGAATTTCTTTAGGAAGGTCTTCAAGAAGGAGTTGTTTCCCAATGAGTAATGATTGAAGTTCGGAGTAATCCGGGTTTTCTAAAATTTTTTCCAAATAAGTCATCCTTTCAAAAATATAATAAAACACCACCCCAACAAAGATAAAAAGTCAGAATGGTGCCAAATAAAAAATAAGTATAAGTTCAATCTGCGTTATTTTTTTACCCAACCAAGACCCATAGCGCCCTCACCTAAGTGAGTTCCAATAACAGGCCCGAAATAGCTAATCATAAATTCTACATTTGGAAGTTCTGCTTCAAGCTCTGCCTTCCATTCTTTTGCTTCCTCTTCACGGTTAGCGTGAATGATGACTGCTTTGTAATCTTCCCCGCTTTTTACAGCATCAGATAGCAAATCAACAATACGTTTCATTGCTTTTTTACGAGTACGGATTTTTTCAAATGGGACAATCATTTTGTCTTCAAAGTGAAGGAGTGGTTTTACTTGCAATAAGCTTCCAATTAGGGCTTGGGCACTTGATAAGCGACCACCACGTTGCAGGTTAGAAAGATCGTCTACCATAAAGTAGGCCTTTAATGTTTTTCTCATTTCTTCTAAACGTGCTAGAATTTCTTCCGGTCCTTTTCCTTCCGCTGCCATTTCAGCTGCTTCTGTTACATAAAACCCTTGGACCATACAGCTAATTTCTGAATCAAACGCAAAAACCTTAATTCCTTCTACCATTTGTCCAGCTGTGACTGCTCCCTGGTAAGTTCCACTAATTCCACTTGATAAGTGAATACTAATCACTGCATCGTATTCTTTTGCCAATCCTTCAAATAGCTCAACAAACTCTCCAACAGCTGGCTGTGATGTTGTAGGAAGATTTTTATGCTTAACCTCTTCATAAAACTCAGATGCGGTAATCTCCATTTCTTCTCTGTATGATTCATTTCCGAAAATCACATTCAGTGGAATCATATGAATATTAAGCTTATCCCGCATTTCCTTTGGGATATAAGCTGTACTATCTGTAACTACTGCTGTTTTCATATAGTTACCTTCCTTAATCTTTTTTCTCTACTATATGTCTAAACTATATTTTATATGAAAACATTTAGGAATGCATTAAGTAGAGATAAAAGAAGGCAGCATCAAATCTTAACAATTTCTTAAGATTGGTGACAGGCACCTGAAACATAGTTGAAATACTACTGTTATCCTTTTGTTATGACAAAGTCACTTTGGTTAGGTTCATCCATTAGGAAGTTTTTACTTACTCGTTGCGATACAACTAATTACACTCAATTATTACAATAACATTGCAGGTGCCTGTCACCTTTAATTGTCACCTTTAATGTCACCTTTAATTAGTTTGTCAACAACTTATAAATGGTTTCTTCATCATTCTTAAGAATATTCCCCTTCTCCCTCAACATCTGTTGTGCCTCTTTAATTGTTCCTGAAAATTGTAAGCTACCCTCTTTTAATATTCCGACTCTATCACATAAGGTAAGGATCTCCGTTATGTCATGGGTGATATAAACAATGGTTTTACCAGTAGCCGCTAGCTCTCTTAAATAGTGGTTGATTTCTAATTTGGATTGTAGGTCTATTCCTACTGTGGGTTCATCCATTAAAAGTATTTTAGGATTGTGAATTAACGCAACCGCAATATTTAGCTTACGCTTCATCCCTCCTGATAGATGGGACACTTTTACCATCCACTTATCTTCTAATTTTACCTTTTGACACAGTTCATGTAGCTGCTCATCCGTTAACCTAGTTTTTGAAAAATTGTTCCAAAATTTAAAGTTTTCTTTAACCGATAAGTTCTCCCATAGTGCTAGATCTTGAGGCACATAACCAATTAGCTCGCTAATCTGTTTTCTTTTTTTTATAGGAATTCCGTCCATTTCGACATTACCCGAGCCAGGAGATGAGGTTAGGGCTAAAATAGATAATAAAGTAGATTTACCTGCACCATTTGGCCCCAGTAACCCATATATATCACCAGCATTAATCTTTAGTGAAACATCCTTTAGAGACTGCTTTTTTCCATAGAATTTATTTAACCCTTCAATAATGATCATTATTTTATGTGCAACCTCCGAATGGCTAATAGAGTTATACAACTAATCACGCTAATATAAAATATTTCATCAATAGTTAAAGTACTATAACTATTATCTAATAGAAGGGCTTGAGGAAATAGGAATGATAAGGAACTCAATTTGTTTGAGAGCTCTTGTAAAGGAAAGAAACTTCCTCCTACTATCCCTATCAATAAGACCAATAACGAACTTACTAAATAATAATTTTTTTCTCTTGTTGAAACACTTGCTAGTAATACACTTAAGGCTAATCCAATAAAAATAAATAAAATCATACTTACAATTATATCCAAGTTAATTTCAATAGCCTTGATTCTACTTAACAAGAAAACACTTAAAATAACCTGGATACATTGAAAAATAAATAGGACCCCAACACTTTGAGCAATATACGAAAAAAGACCTTTGTATGTACTTTTTATCCTTGGAAAGATCAATGAGCGTTCCCCCACAATCCAGCCGATAGATAGAAAACAACTGAATAAGGAAAAAAATGTCCACAAGCCTAAAAAGGGTGAATAAGTACTTTTTCCAAGGTCTTTAACTGAATTTTCATCTCTAAATGTTTCATAGTCAATGGTCATGAGAGGTGCTGGCTCCCACTGTTTATCGGAATAATTGAATGCTTCTTGCCAAAGGTAGTTAAGCTCAAAAGAACTTTTATTTTGCTTTTTATAATGTTTAACGATAAACTCGGCAGCCTTAATATTGCTTGTCATTCTTAAGACTTCACTAGCAATAAGCTCCCTCACAATACCTTCTGCCAATGAAGATGAAGTGATCCATACTTCCACAGATTCTTCTCGCTTTTCTATTAGAAGGCTATCTTCAAAACCCTCTTTAATAACAAACACGCTGTCTACTTCTTTGCGTAAAATCATTCTTTCTGCTTCTTTCCTTGAAGGAAAATAAAGTTGAATTTTGGGCTGGTTTTGCAATCTAGTTTTTACCGTTTCAGAAAATCCTGATTGATCTTCGTCCACGAAAGCTACCGGAATCACTAAATCTTGCTGACCTTTTTCTAATAAAAAGCCAAGCCCTAACGTTGCACCAATTGGGACTACAACCAAATTCAGAAGAGAGAACGGACTTTTTATGATTCTCATAAACTTCACAAAAAATATTCCTAAGTTCACATTCAGCACCTTCTTTTATCCAGTTGTAACTTTATATAAATCGTAAAAAGAAAGAGTAGAGGTAATAACCCCAATACTTTTATTACAACTATATAAGACTGAGTTATAAATAACTTTAGTAACCAATAATTGATTGTCAATTGTCCGATTTTTTCTAGCCAAGTCGGAAAATAAACAGTCGGCAAAATATGACCACCTGCGATAGTACCTACAATTATAAAACATAATCCAATGATTAAATATGCTTTTTCACCTTTAAGAAGTGTTTCAATCATTAAGAAAAAGGTTACAAACATAAAAACAGTGAAGAGAGTAAAGACAATAAACTTAAAATCTATTATTTCGCTTTCAAAAGTAAATAGTAAAGGGATACATATTAAAATCTCAAAAATGATTAATGTTGAAACAACGGTTAGGAGCGTGGAAAATTTCTCTATCAACTCTGTATGTCCCCTAGATAAAAGGCGCATACGAAGGGAGTGATTTGTGTTCTTTTTCAATAAAACAAATATTCCAAAACTCCAAATCATTAATAGGAGAAGGTAAAATGAAAGGATATAGTACTGAAGATTATCCTGTTGAAAAAGGCTATTTTTTTCTATTATCTCATATATAGCCCCCCTTCCTATAACATGAAGAGAGAATGAAATAATACTCTTCTTAACTAGACTACTTAACTCTTTACTCGTTACTTGATCTTCATATAGAAAATGATAGATAGTATTAATCCCACTTTGGGCCGCTGATGTAAATTTAGCTGCACTTTCCATCAAGTGTTTTACTAACTCCGACTGTAAAGGTCGTTGAGCATTGCCAATGACCTTTACTGGAGTATTGATTCCTTTTTTTATGTCCTTGCTGAATCCCTGCGGTAATATGATGATTGCTGCTATTTCATTTGCCTTAATCAAGGTTCTAGCGGTTTTCTCATCCACTCTGAGAACCTCTGTCACCTTCGTTAAATGCTCACTATTGAGTAACTGCTCCGTAACATACCTCGTTTCCATCGTTTGATCGTTATCAACAATCGCAATTTTAAAGCGTTCTATGAAGTTATCTTTTTCTACTATTTGAAGAATGATCATTCCAATACCTGTAATCATTAACAGAGGAGTGATTATTAAAATAAGTGTTGCCTTCCAAGAATATAACAGTGACCTAAGCTGAAAAAATGTAAAGTTAATCAATTGTTCCATCTGATTCACCGAGAGTTAATAATAACCAAGTCCATAATCACTAAAAATTTCCTCTAAACGATATTGTATATCCTCAGATATCTCATACACATCATACTCGGACAGTTCCGCAATATTTCTTCCCTCGGCAGTATTCAACTCAGGAAGTTTAACTTTTTCCTTAAGGTTAGTTTTTGTATCTAAAGATAAAAAGATAGTTCCTGACTCATATTCATCCTCTACATTGAGTTCAATATCAAAATTTTGAATTGAATATTTTTCTTTCACACTAATATCTTTACTCTGTTTAATGGACCCATTTATAACTGGAACATCGTAAAACTCATCTCCACCTAATCGGAGTTCGAAATCTCGATTTATACTTTGTTTACCTGAGTTCTCCCCTTTAAACTCCGACTTTATGCCGAACTCAATATCAGCTTCAACTGTTCCGTAGTCTTCAAAGTAAAAGACATATTTGGCATCTTCTACTCTTACTTTCTTTTTCTCTGAAACGTCATTTGTGTAGGTTAAGACAAGCTTACCTTGCTCTTTGTCTTTTGGTGCTACTTCAAACTTGAATTCTTTATATCTATTATCCTTTTCAAGAGGCACATCCTTTGTTTCTAGCAAAAATTGAATATCTCCACCATCTTCAGCAAGCATAAACTTAATTTTACGATCTATAATTTGTTCTTCACTGTCGATAAGAATAACTGATTCTAAGCCTTTAGGATATTGTAACGATTCCATTTGGCTCTTCATATCTTCCAGACCATCTTTTAACTCTTCTTTAATTTCAGATGTTTCAACCAGATCCTCTTCGTACCCTTGATTTACTTTTTCTGCAACCTTCGTTACTCTTTCTGCGATGATGCTATGTAAATCTTCATCTTCAATTAAGAGATCCATGAATCCCATAACCAATCTTTCTGTTTCCTTCGGAGAAAGTTTGAAGGTTAATTCTCTCACTTTTAGTGTTTCTCCGTCATGTTCATACTTTACACCCTTCTCTAAGGTGAAGTTCTCTTCTTTTAGTTCCTTCAGAAAGAACGTCGCATATCTCTTTGTTAGTTTTGCAATTTCCTTATCACTCAATTTCAATTCTTCTAACTCTAAATCGGTTAATTCTAACGTTTCCGGACCTTCATAATACGGATCAATCATTCTCATAAACTGTCCGTATTGATCAAAGTTCAAATAAAAAAACTGGTCATACAGCATTGGGATTTTTAGCCCAACCTGACTATCTGATTGATAAACTTCTAGGTCAGCAGCAGTAGCACCATCCATCTCCACTTCAAGTGTCGTATGACTAGCTTTTTTCGTTGGATCTTGGTTGGATTTTATAATGAGTGCAGATTTGCTCAATAATTCTTGCATAATCTCCACTTCGCTTCCAATATTTTGCGAATCAATTTCTAAATTCCCAGATAGTTTAATTTCTGAACTTGATGGATTTTCTAACAACTTTTCTTGAAATTCAATATCTTCTCCATATTTTTCATTCAAGTCATCAGCTGTTTGTTTTAATGATTTTAATTCTGCTAGCATATATAACTCTTTTGGATTCTTTTGGATAAAGAATCCAAAGACAACTGAGCCACTTATAATGAAAATTGCTAATATCGAGGTTATTAAAACCCATTTTTTCGAAAATAGACTTTTTCTAGGTGGCTGGGGCGTTACTTCTAAAGATGCTGACGTTTCTTCTGTTTGGAGAACACTGGTACCACAGGAGAAACAAAACTTGTCAGCTGCAGAAATTTTTTGACCGCAGTTAGTACAAAACTTCATTACACGTCCTCATTTCATCTCACAAATTATAGTAAAATATTTTAAAAAATCACCTTAGCTAATTTGAATACCAAATGATTACATTCATACATATACTTATTCCTAATAAAACTAAGTAGAACAATATAAGATTAAATATTAATAAAAATAAATATAAGTATTTTCATATAGCCTAAAGGTAACCTCTACCATATTAAACTATATGAAAATATGACTATTCTCGCTATAGTTTCGACAAAAGTAGACATTATTGCATTTTATGGAAATTGGCACTCCATAACACTAACCGATAGACAAGATATAGTATGGATTTTATTCATACTATATTAAAGAGACGCAACAAAGCCGCGTCTCAAAAACTTTTTACTAAATAAATTAGAGTGTAAAGCCCTTATTAAATAATCTATGGGATTAGTTAACTAAGTGCTTTCAAAAATAAAGCATTAGGATATAGTTTTACTCTACACACTTCAAAGCAGTTTCTAATAACCTTCTTCTCTCCAGTTCATCACTAATTAACATTATAAAATCTATATCTAGTTGAAATTTTAAAGCCTTAGTATAGACTTCCAATAAGTCTTCATCTGAGAGGTTCATAATGGCGGATATAGTGGTCCCCTCCAAACCTAATATCTTTTTGCTAATATTATCATTCAAGTGTCATATTTTGTAAACAAAATTAGGTAATTTGTCATTATATGTTCAAACATTCGGAAAAGTCTAATATTTCCCAATGTTACATTGTCATTACAAAACCATTAAAGGTGCCTGTCACCTTTAATGGTTTTGTAATTAAATGAAAAAAACACGCCCGAGGACGTGTTTTTGTTATCGTACTTCCACCCAGCCGTTTTTAATAGCAACAACTACAGCTTGTGTACGGTCATTTACATTCATTTTTTGTAAAATATTACTTACATGGTTTTTAACCGTTTTTTCACTGATGAATAGTGCTTCTCCAATGCCACGGTTACTTTTACCATCAGCTAATAATTGAAGAACTTCACACTCACGACGAGTTAGTAAGTGAAGTGGGCGGCGAATTTCAACCGTTTGTGTGTAGCCACCATTTTCACCAGCTTCTTCAGCAGCTAAGCGACGGTATTCTTTCACAAGATTATGGGTTACTTTCGGGTGTAAGTAAGAACCACCGTCAGCAACGACCTTAACCGCTTCAATTAGAGCATCTGCATCCATTTCTTTTAATAAGTAACCGCTAGCACCTGTTTTAAGTGCATGTGTTACATAGTTCTCATCGTCATGGATAGAAAGGATAATAACTTTAGTCTCTGGATATTTATCAATCAATTGACGAGTTGCTTCTACACCATTCATGTCAGGCATGTTAATATCCATAATGACAACATCTGGATTATGTTCCTCTACTAATGGTAGAGCTTCATTTCCGTCATCACCTTCTGCCACTACATCAAAAGATTTTTCAAAATCTAGTATACGTTTTACGCCTTCTCTAAATAATTGATGGTCGTCTATAATGACAATCTTAGTAGTCAATCCATTCGCCTCCCTGTATCTCTATTACTATTTAGCATAGAATGTTAGTTTTTATATTTATATTAATTCTCTAAAGGAACTTGAATCAGTACGACTGTTCCGGTTCCAATTTTGGAATCGATGGTCAGTTGCCCACCTAAAAGCTCAATTCTTTCTCTCATACCTAGAATACCAAATGATTCCGCCTTTTTCTCATTAACGTTAAAACCTACTCCATCATCTTTGACAACAATAGAAATGTAAGTTTTTGTTAATTCTAGTTTCACTTTAATTTCTTTAGATTTTGCGTGCTTTAAAGCATTTTGGACAGACTCTTGAACTAATCTAAATAATGCTACTTCATACTTAGATGGAAGTCTTCTTTCCTCACCAATGGTCGCATAGCTAATTTTAGTAGGTGTATGATATTCTTCGATGGTTTGTAGGTATTTTCTGAGGGTAGGAACTAAACCTAAATCGTCTAGTGCCATTGGACGTAAGTCATAAATAATCCTACGAACCTCATAGAGAGCGTTACGAACCATTTTTTTCAGGCTCTTCACTTCTCCAATTGCCTCTTCTGCACCGTTTTGTTTATATACTCTCTCAATTAAATCAGAGCGCATCATGACATTCGCCATCATTTGGGCAGGACCATCGTGAATTTCTCTAGATAATCGCTTTCTTTCTTCCTCTTGGGCTTCGATAATTTTCAATCCAAAATCGGCCTTTAGCTTTGCATCCTCTAAAACTTCACCCATTTGTTTCAGGTCACTCATCAAATAGTTCATAACCACCGTAATTTGAGAGACAAGATGCTCAGCTCGATCAATCGTTTCGGTTAGCCCGTTTAATCGTCTTTCTATATCATCTCTTCGATCACGTAATTGTTTTTCAATTTGGCGATTCATCGTAAGGTCCATCTGCAGCTGATGGGCCTTTTCATAGGCTTCACGAACTTCTGATTCAGTGTAGTCTTTAAAATGCATACTCACTTCAGAAAGTCGCTTTCTTGCAAAACGAGATTGGGTTTCTAGCTTATCCCCTTCATCAATGATCTGGATAACCATTCGTTTGACATCTTTTAATTCATCCGTCAAAGTTTCATAGTCACGACGACATTGTTCTCCAATACGAAAAATCTCATCCTTACTATTCCCTACAGTATCCACCATTTTTGATAAAATAAGATCTAAGGTTTTTGTGTCAAACTTTTTCTTCATCTATCATTATTCCTCCATGGGTGACAAAAACCCTTTTGCATTTGTAAATATTTTAGCGTGAATTCATCAAACTTACTATATTTATAAGAGGAAAACAGATGGAAGTTACACAAAAATCGGTAAAAAGGTGGAGAATTGAATTTTCCCAATAAGTCCTATATCCTATTTTTGTACTTTAAAAACAAATTTATTCATACTTTCTTAACATGTCATTATATTGATATAGATACTATTTTGATATAACAATCGAACCTATCTTAGGTCTGGATTCATTATAGCATGTAAAAAAATGACTCTATATTAAAGTTTATTTACATTACGATGTCATTTGGTGTAATGAAAGAAGTCGATTTATAATAGAAGATGACATGATACGACAAAAATTTTACAAAATTATTCTAAAAGATAGATTTTAACCATTTTGGAAGGAGCAAAAACGATGCTACCTAGTTACTTAACGGTAAAAGAATACGGTGAACACGAGATTGTAATCGAAAAATCACGGTTTATTGCCCATATATCAAGAGCGAAAACAGAGGAAGAAGCTCAAGAGTTTATACAAACCATTAAAAAGAAGCACTGGAATGCCACTCATAACTGTTCAGCCTATTTAATTGGAGAGAACGACCATATTCAAAAAGCGAATGATGATGGAGAGCCTAGCGGAACAGCAGGAGTACCCATTTTAGAAGTTTTGAAAAAAAGAAAATTAAAAGATACGGTAGTAGTCATAACAAGGTACTTTGGAGGAATAAAATTAGGAGCAGGTGGCCTAATTCGTGCATATGGTAAATCAACATCAGAAGGGCTTAATGCCATTGGAATTGTTGAGAGAAAATTGATGCGAGTGATGCATACAAAAGTGGACTATACATGGCTTGGAAAACTTGAAAATGAATTAAGGTCTTCTATTTATACTATAAGAGAGATTCATTATTTAGATAAAGTAGAAGTTGAAACATTTGTCGAAGAATCGGAAACGGAAGCCTTCTCTAGCTGGATGATTGAGCTAACAAATGGTCAATGTGAAATTTCTCAAGGAATGCAACTATATTTAGAAAAAGAAATCTAGGAAATTTGTATGGTTTTTATCAAATATTACATTTTACTATTAGACAAAAAAATTGTAAAATAAAGTTTAGGTTCATTTTTTGTAGAAATTTGCGGTATATTTTATTGATAAAAGGAGAAGCGAAATGTCTACAACTAGACGTTCTTATAATATAAAAAAGCAAAAGTCTAAGCGTAAAAAAGTATTTATGTGGATTTTTGTCCCAATACTAGTTTTGGCTTTAAGTGCAACTGCCTATGGTGCATTTCTTTATAATAAAGCACAATCAGTGATGGATAAATCTTATAATCCCATTGAGCGTAAATCTTCTAAGCGAGAAACCGTAGTGGATCCACAAATAGATAATATATCCGTTTTAATTATTGGTGTTGATGAAAGTGAAAAAAGAGGTACTGATAGCCACGGTAGGTCCGATGCTCTTATGTTAGCTACTTTTAACGAAAAAGCTAAGTCTGTGAAACTAGTAAGCATTCCACGAGACTCATATGTTTATATACCCGAAGTAGGCTATGAAGATAAAATCAACCACGCTCATGCCTTTGGGGGTCCAGCAGCTACTATTGAAACAGTAGAAGAGCTACTAGATATCCCTGTGGATTTTTATGTAAAAGTAAACTTTAACGCATTTATGGATATTGTTGATGCGGTTGGTGGTGTTGAAATTAATGTAGCAAAAGCCATCACGGAGCAAGACTCACAAGATCGTCAAGGTGCTATTAACTTACAACCAGGTTTACAAACTTTGAACGGCGAACAAGCTCTTGCCTATTCTCGTACTAGATTCGATAATGATATCGAACGAGGAAAGAGACAGCAAGAAGTATTAAAAGCCCTAATTACTAAGTCAGTTTCATTAGGATCATTTACAAAGCATGCGGATATTATTGAAGCAGTTGGAAATAATATGTCTACAGACTTAACCTTTAATCAAATGAAGTCATTCATTGATTATGCAGCTGCAGGCACCTCAATGGATATTCAAACATTATCTCTTGAAGGTCAGGACTTCTGGACAACAAATTCTAGAGGAAATCGAGTGTACTATTATCAAGTGGATCAAATGAAGTTGGCAACATTACAAACAACATTAAAAACTCATTTAGGTGTTGCATCTGCTGAGGACACAAACACAAGTACAACAACAGCTCAAGAAGGCAATCAATCAGATAGCTATTAATATATGAATATATGTAAAAATCCACCTAATGAGTAGGTGGATTTTATTTATTCTTAGCAGGTGTTGGATTAAGTCTTCTAAACATTTTCAGTAGAGGTTGGTAATCCTTCCCTACTAACCCTATAACTTCAACAAATAGTTCTATTAAGAATAATAGAACAGCTATTAATAGAATCGATCCTAAAATTTTTGCTTGGGAGAAAATAATCGCATTTAAGCTAAAGAACGCCGCAATCATATAAATCATGATAACTGTTTGACGGTGTGAGTAACCCATATTTAATAAGCGATGATGCAAATGGGATTTATCTGGTGCATATATCGGTTGCTTGTTCACAATTCTTCTAACAATCGCAAAAAAAGTATCCGAAAGAGGAACACCTAGAATTAATACAGGAACAACAAATGAAATCATTGTTACTCCTTTAAATCCTAATAGAGATAGTACCCCTATCATATAGCCTAAAAATAGGGCTCCAGTGTCTCCTAAGAAGATTTTTGCAGGATGGAAATTGTAGTACATAAATCCTAATGTACTTACTAGAACTAATGTGGAAACCGCCACCACATAAGTATTGCCCATAATAATCGCCATAACTGAAATCGTGATTAAAGCAATGGAGGATACTCCAGCTGCTAGTCCGTCTAATCCATCAATTAAATTAATCGCATTTGTAGTGGCCACAATCCAAAGAATCGTAAATGGAATCGCAAAGTAACCAAAGTAAATTTGTCCACCAAAAGGCAAATTAATAAATTCAACTTGTACTTGAATCCCACCCAACAAGACTACAGTTAAAGCAGCGACAATTTGCAAGAATAACTTAATTTTTGCTGACAACTCAAAAATATCATCAAGTATTCCCGTAATAATGATAATGACACTACCTAACATAATGGCTAGATGCACTTCTTTAGATGGACTAAAAATGAAAATACCAAGAAGAAAACTGATATAAATGGCTAACCCGCCTAAGCGTGGCATGATTTTTTGGTGTACTTTCCTATTATTAGGTTTATCCGTAGCACCTATTTTAAAGGCTAACTTTTTAACAAAAGGTGTGATAATCAAGGAGCACATAAAACATAATATTAAGGTCAGGTAAAACATATAGACCCTCCTTAGAACATATCATGCCCTATTCAGTATGAGATTAGAATCGGCATATAATTACAAATAGCGTGCTTAGTACAACAAAATCATTCAAAAAAGTTTGTTTTTCTACATAATGAGCCTATTATAACACAGTTTCATTTTGTTGAGTGTTACGTTTTCATTGCTAAATAAAATCTTTACAAACTTTACCAAACCTTTTGGAATAATGGACTATTCATATATATGACGACTTTTTATTTTTAGAAGTTTCATTTATGCCCTAAGAATTTCACTTTTAAAACCTCTATCACGAACCTTGGCAACACCAGCATCCTTCTCCATCTGGAAGGTTGTTTTAACAGTCGATAAAACCATTCTAACTTTAATTTCTGCCAAAACGCTGGTGCCCGTTTAACCTCACCCGCTAATACATCAATACTTCCCCCAACGCCAATAAAAATTCCTTTTGTAAATTCGTTTAGATTTTCATATATCCATTTTTCCTGTCGAGGAAAACCTAATGCCACTAAAACAATATCAGGTTGGAGCTGTTGGATTTCTTTTTGAATTTGCTTATCTTCCCAGTTAAAATAACCGTGATGATGCCCGATTAAGTTTAGGTTGGGAAACTGAATTTTTATATTCGTAACTGCTTTTTCGTTCGTTTCTTCTTTTCCACCAAGAAGGTAAACCTTCCATTGATGCTCATTGGCTCGGTTAAGAAGCTCCATTGTCATATCAAAGCCCGTTACACGTTCTTTAATGTAGTTATTTAATATTTTTGCACCGATTAAAATCCCAACCCCATCAGGAGTCACGAAGTCTGCTTGTCTAACCATTTGCATGTAATCATCGTTTTCATATGCATGCATCACGATTTCAGGATTTGCTGTTACTACAAACGTTTTTTGATTGGATTGAATTCTATTGGTTAAAGTGTTTACCATTTCATTGAAGGTTACATTATAAAATGGCACATCTAATACATTTATTATTTTATTTTTCATATACAATTCCTTTGTTTTAAAATGCTATTTATTTTTAAACAGTACCATTTAAAATGACAATTATAAAGTAAAAATAAAAAAGACTCTGTCTAATAGAGAGACAGAGCAAAAGGAAAGCAATCAAAAATATTGTTCCCCGAATTTAGTTTTTTTAAACTAGTTACAACTATAGTAGTGTTATTTAGATTTCAAAGCAGGGCTAACCCCACCTTGCTTCTTAATCGCATTTTCCCTAAATTCTTTTCGTTCTTCTTTTGACATACTTTTATACATTTTTAGGAACTTTTTATATTCTGGGAGGACTCTCTCCATTTCTCCGTAGTCTCTAACCTCCCCGTATTCTAGCCATAGTGCTTTTTCACAGAATTCTTTAATCTGGCTTAAGGAGTGACTCACAAAGAAAATGGTCTTTCCTTTTTCTTTAAATTCTTCCATCTTCTCTCGTGACTTCTCAGCAAAAACTTTATCTCCTACTGAGAGTGCTTCATCGATTACTAAAATATCCGGGTCAACTGTAACTGATATAGCAAATCCTAATCTAGATTTCATACCACTTGAATATTTTTTTACCGGCTGATCAATAAATTTGCCAATATCAGCAAATTCAATGATTTTAGGTTCCAATTCTCTAATTTGCTTCTTATTAAATCCAAGCATTAGACATTTAAGTTCAATGTTCTCTCTGCCAGATAATTGATTATTTAAGCCAGATGAAATGGCAATTAAAGAAGTTTGGCCGGTCGTTTTCACTGATCCAGATGTCGGAGGAATCACTCCAGCAATAATATTAGAAAGTGTTGATTTCCCCGATCCATTTACGCCAATAATACCAATAACATCTCCCTTTTGGGCAGTGAAGCTGATGTCTTGGAGTGCATAAAAGTCCTCACCATATCCACCTGGCAGAATAATATCAAGCAGCTTTTCAGAAGGCTTTTTATGCATTTTATATTTTTTAAAAACGTTTTTTACAATAACAGTTTCTTTCATTTTTTCACTTCCACTTTATAAGTAGTCAATAAAATGATTTCTAAATTTCAAATGTAGAAACGACCCAATGGTAAATAAAACAAGAATAAGCGACCAAAAATAAATAGTGTATTGTACATTTTCAATCATAAACCAAGATGTCCCTAATAATGCTGAACGATAACCCTCAACTATATAGTACAGTGGATTAACCATCATGATTAACTGGACGAACTCTGGTAATTTTTCTGAATGTTTTGGTGTCCATAATAATGGTGATAAATATATTAATGTCCTTACTACCGCCTGAACAATCATTTGAACATCCCTTACTATCGTAGCAAGAGTTGAAGTTATTAATGAGACTGCTAAAAGTAATGCGATAGTAGCGAACATAAAATAAAATAACTGCAAATAATAAATCGAAATCGTATACCCTGCAAATTGAAGTATTATAGCAATGATGGCAGTAAGCACTATATGAGGATATAGTTTTGAGAAAATGACATAAGTCGGTATAACACTCATTGGAAAATTCATTTTAGCAATAAAATTTATTCTAGTATATATTGACTTAGATGCTTCTAGTATGGCTGGATTAAAAAAGAACCATACCGCTATCCCCGATAGCATCCAGTGGATATAAGGAATACCTCCTACTGGCTCTCCGCCTCTAATCCCATATCCAAATACAAACCAGTAAATCCCGATTTGAATCATTGGATTAATGAGCTCCCAGAGCATTCCTAAATAGTTATTATTATTAGAACTTTTAACCTCAAAAAGTGAAAGCCTGATTATTAAATAAAAAGAACTAATTTGCTCCTTTATGACAGTAAGCATTGACTTCATAGTATAAATCCTTCCTCAGTTAAAAATATACCCTTAAGTTAAAAAATTTAGCCCCGAAGACAGTTAGCTCCGAAGCATTTAAAGATATTGTTTAGTTTTCTTACTTTGAGTATCAAAAACGGCCTTAACTACATTCTCACTTGAAGTACCTAAAGAGTATCTATTCCACTTTAATGAGAAGTCTTTAATCGTTTCTATGTTAAAGCTTTTTTCTCTAATGAAGTTTATAATCTCAGAGGTTTCTCTAACCACAGGACCCGGAACCATCTTCTCATAATCCTCCCAGAGTCCTCTATCATTTATATATTCTTCTAAATCATACGCAAAGAATATCATCGGTCTATTTAGTATGGAATATTCATAAAGTATCGATGAATAATCTGTAATCAAGTAGTCAGAAATCAGTAATAGCTCATTTATATCATATTTAGAACCTGAATAATCGTAAACAAAATTAGGATATTCAACAGTAATATCACTATTGATTTTAACAGCTGGATGCAAACGTAATGCTACTACATAGTCTTTGCTCAATTCTTTATACATAAGATCCAGATCCAATTTAAGCTTAAACTCATCCAACTCTTTATCCCTATAAGTAGGAGCATATAAAATTACTTGTCTATTATTAAGTTGCTGGATTTCTACCTTTTCAGCACTATTTTTATAAAAGTAATCTGTTCTTGGAATACCCGTTTTAAGTATATTTTTACTTGTTAGTCCAAATGCCATCTGAAATATTTCCGACATAGTATCCGAACCTACTACAACTTTATTGAATTTACTATATACTTGCTGAAATCGATCTAATGCTTTCTTACTTCTATGCTTGACGGATTCATCCATTAAACCAAATTTTTTAATGGCTCCGGATGCATGCCAAAGCTGTATACAATCCACATCTTTTTTAAAATTAGTTGCAGAGAGAAACCCAAAATAATTATCCACAAATATAGTCTTTGAAGTAGCAAGATGAAAGATAGAAACCAAAAAATAATATGGATTCTTTGAATTCAATGGTACCAAACTCACATCTTTATATTCTAGAAAATATCTTTCACTTGACTTTTTACAGTGCACAATTACTTTATGCTGTATATTTTGTCTTTTCATTTCATCTAACACATATTTACTGTTATCCCCAAAGCTTACTATAAATAACACATGTTCTTTTAGTGGGAAGAGCTTGAATAGGCTAAAGAACACTTTGATTAAAAAGAGATAAATAGTAATAATCAGTTCTCTTAGCATTTTACCCTCCACTAAGATCAGTTTTTATTACAGTAGTAGAAATTCCTTCTGTCCTTGGAAGATAAATGACCTCGCAATAGTCCTTTAAGAAGTCAAAATGACCTTCCCAGTCACTACCCATAACAAAAACATCAATGTTATGTTCTTTTACATCATTGATTTTTTGTTCCCAACTATACTCTGGTATGACCTCATCTATATACTTAATAGATTCTAAGATTATTTTTCTGTCTTCATAGCTGTGATAAGATTCTTTATTTTTAATTTTATTAAATCCATCTGTTGACAGACCTACAACAAGTATATCACCTAAGGCTTTTGCCCTTCTAAACAGATTAATATGACCTACATGAAGTAAATCGAACGTTCCGTATGTTAAAACTTTCCTCAATATATATCATCCTTAGTTTCGGAAATATGATAAGAAGCTATTTAAACTATTATATATCTAGCGGATAGCATTTACAAATAGACATTAATTTGTATAGATATTGACCTTTTAATTTGTATAAAGGCTTTTATGTCACTTCTAGTAACCCTAACAAACTACATCATCTCATGGGGTTTCAAGTAATTTATTATAAACATACAAGCATAAGCAGCCAGCTAATATAGCCGGCTACTAAATACTTAAGACTACTCTTTTCCCTCATCTATATCATTTTTGCCTAAGATGAGTTCATCTATTACCCTAGAGCTTGATTCCCCATCTCTATGATCAAAGAAGTATTCCACAAATGGAGGAATCTTCTCCATTTTAAAATCTTGTTTCTTAATAGATTGGACAATTCCCTCCGTCGACCTAAGAAGAGGCCCAGGAATAAAGGAAATGAAATCAAAATAAAAGTCTCTTTTATGAACATACTCTTCTACATCGTACGCAAAGAAAAGCATTGGTTTGTTTAATAAAGCATATTCAAAACAAACGGAAGAATAGTCAGTTATTAACACATCCGTTATAAACAGTAAATTATTGATTTCCCTATAAGAAGAAAAATCATAAAAGAAGTCACTATATTGATAAGGTATATTAAAATCATTTTTGACGAAAGGATGGATTTTAAATAAAAATACATATTCATCCTTTAGTTCATTATAAAGCTTTTCAAGATCGAGTACTTCCATTGGATAATAGGCTGATTGCTGTCCATTTCCTCTAAATGTAGGAGCAAAAGTAATCACTTTTTTCCCACGTAAGAAAGGAAATTCCTCAAGAAGTTCAGTTCGTACTTGTTCTTTATATTTCTCATCAAAAAAGATGTCTGTTCTTGGAATCCCTGTAGCAATGACTTTTGCTTCGTCGATTCCAAATCCTTCTGCATAATATTTTGCTACACTTTTTGAGCTTACAATGGCCTTTGTATAGTTACGGTGGTTTCTAGATTTTGGTGACGGTCCACCTGGACGACCTAACCTACTAAAACCAAATGTCTTAAACGCACCAACCGCATGCCAAAGCTGAATTAATTCTGCGTTTTCACGGATCGTTAAAGGGTATACCATTGGATAAAAATCATCTAAAATAATGAATTTTGAAGTTGCCAAATGATAAGCAAGCTCTCTAATTTCTTTGTAAGTTTTTTTCTGGCCAACGCCCCTCTTTAGCATAAAGTGATAATCCAATGGTAAATCACGTTTTAGCATTTCCTCATACACAAATGCAAAATTCCCACTCATATCACTGCGGCTATCAGAAGCAAAAAGAACCTTATTTTCTTTTAATGGGCGTAAACAATACCATTTGTAAAGCAGCTTAAAAACGAAACTGCTGTAGAATCTATAGAACAATCCTCTACTGGTTTCTTCTGCATCTAAGCCCATTTCAGAAGGGTCTAAGTCCTTGAGTTTAGATGAAACAATCTTCAAGGTTTTTACAGATTGATCATATGTAACCAATAGATTAAATTTTAATTCTCTTTTAGCAGTAAAGTGCTCCATTTTAGTGGAATGGAATCCGTTGTTTAAAAATTGCTGAATGTTTCCAAGTGGAAATTGCTTAACATAGCGACTATCTCCGGGAACATGCACTTCTACTTCTAAATAGGTTTTATACTCTGAGTCAGGTAACGGACTATTGTTTTTACTTAAGGTAGCAAAATTTATTTCTCCCTTGAACCCTGACCACTTATATAAATGATCAATATTCTCATCTAAATTTAATTCATTAAACGGGATGTCCTGAAGTGGTATAACAATCCTAACTCCCATTTTACTAACAAGGACAAGACGTTTTTTTACCAAATCCTCATCAAGCATTGGTAGATTTTCTAAATAATAATAGCCCTTAAGTGTTAATATCGGGCCATTCCATTTCATAAAAGTTACTTTACGTTTCGGAATTAACTTTTCATCTTCTCCAACCATTTGATTAATTAAAGGAATGGAATCTGCTAAATTATCTCTACTGATAATAATGCGATCCTTATCAACCAATAAGGGTGGTTCATTAATGGCTTCAATATTTGCATTATTAGATCTCATTCTTCTTAATCTACGTTTAACCCGAGATAACATGTTCTTACCCCTATCCAAAAAACTTTTTTTCATACAATGTTCAAAATACAAAAAAGGGGATTTATTTAATCCCCAGACAAAAAATCAATCCTTCTTAAGCAAATCATCAACAATACGTGCACTAGCTCTGCCATCTTGATAATCAAAGAATAAGTCTCTAAACTCTTTGACCTTTTGAAAGTCAAATTCTTTATTGACCAGCCAATCTGCAAGTGATCTTGTATCTGTTAACAGTGGTCCAGGAATAAACGATTGGTAATCATAATAAAAATCACGTTCTCTAGTATACTCCTCAAGATCATTAGCGAAAAAACCAATAGGGCGGCCTAATAAACTATAATCAAAAATAACCGAAGAGTAATCTGTTATTAGTATGTCCGCTATTAGCATTAATTCTTCAACAGTAAACTCACCTTCAACATGGCAAGAAAAATCATCATTTCCTATATCAAAGCTCTTTCCCATACGCATATATGGATGTAAATGAACGATGATGGCATAATCTTTTCCTACTAGCTCCTTTAGTAAGGGAAAGTCAATTGGACTGATAAAATCATCTTGATAATGACTTTTCCCCCTAAAGGTAGGTGCGTAAAGTATTAATTTTTTATCACCTAGTCTAGGAAAAAGCTGTTTAAACTTGTGAAGTAAGAGCTCTTTATTTTCATTATTATAAAAAAAATCTGTTCTTGGAACACCTAGGTTTTTAATGTTACTAGTAGACATCCCAAAAGCTTCTGCATAGAACGGTTTAACATTTTTAGAACTAACATACACTCTTGAGTAGTTCGAGTGTACATTAACGACTTTTAGATATTCAGCACTCGTACCAAAAGTCTTATCCATTGTACTTAAACCAAATTTTTTAAAAGCTCCTGCAGCATGCCATAATTGAACAACCTCGGTTCCGTTTCTAAGCTTAACTAGATAAACAGGAAAATAAAAATCGTCAATAATAAAATAACGAGATGTTGCTAGCGCATAGCTTGACTTTATCATATGAAGAATATAATCTAATTTTCCAAGAAAGCTGCTGTTAAACTTTTTAATCAGAAATTGATACGTATAGTCCGGATGTCTCGTGAACATTTCATTATATACAAATAATAAATTCCCATCCAACTTGCTTGACCTATAAGAAGCAAATGTTATCTTATCTTTATTAACAGGAAAGATTAAACAACATATCCAAAAGGATATTCTGATAATCTGTTTAACAAACAGCGTTGGAATTAAATTTACTTTCACAGCCCTTCCTCTACTCTCCCCAATTTTACTTCTATATCTTCCACTCTATAACGGTCTTCCCCCACGAAGAGGTTAAATCCTTTTCAAAAGCATCATTAATATCCTGTATTGTTCTTACTACTTGTACTTCTCCGACAAGAGTACCTAAGTATTCAACAAACTCTGGATGTTCTTTCATAAATTCAACTGTATTTTCAAAGTCAGCACGACCACTTCTGCTACTCCCTATTACCGTAATACCTTTTTCTAGAATCATCCTTGTATTAATTTCAATCGGATATTCAGAAACACCCATTAATGAAATGGTTCCTTCCGGGTGAAGATAATCAATAATTTGGTTAATAGCATACTGGCTTCCCTTACTACCTACTGCCTCAAATGCATGATCAATTTGAAGGTCCTCAGGAATTTGATCGATTTGGTAGGCCTCATCAACGAAAGAAAAATGCTCCAACTTATATTGATTCTTACCGAAAATCATCACTTTGCTTTCAGGATAGCGTTTCTTTAATATTAATGATGTAATATAGCCTAGATTTCCGTCGCCCCATACCCCAAAATTGGATCTTCTAACGTGAGCTTTCGCTTCAAAACGAACTAAACAATGCATAGCGATTGTGATTAGTTCCATAAATGCCGATACATGGGGATCAAGGTCTTCAGGAAGAGTGACAAAACGGTCTCTTTTTAAGAAAACATAGTCCTGCATGAATCCGTCATACCCACTGGATCTAAACTTACTGCTTCTTAAGTAATTTTCTGCAATAACATCATCATCTTCCACTGGAGTATTCGGGACCATAACAACTGGAGTCCCTGTTTTGAACTCATTTAGTGGATCATATACAATTTTTCCAATTCCCTCATGAATTAAAGCCATAGGTAACTTTTTGGCCATTGCCTCTTTACCTCTTGTTCCTGTATAGTACCTCTGATCAGCGGCACAGATAGAAAGGTAAGTTGGTCTAACAACAACATAGTCAGACTGAAGGGAACGATCCTTATAAGTGATTTCAAATTGACGTGGAGATACTAAACGATATACCTGATTGATCATCGTGAAATCCTCTCCTGTAGAATAGCATCAGCAACCTTTAAATCATAAGGTGTAGTTACTTTAATGTTAAATACTTCTCCTCTTACTAACCTTACCTGGTCACCTTTTAATGCAAAGATTTTACAAGCATCTGTCAATATTTCTTTTTGAGCACTATCTAACGAATCATAATAAGTCACTAATTTTCTAATATTAAAACTTTGTGGAGTTTGCCCTTGATACATCATATCTCGGACAGGAATGTTTGAAATGACTTTACCATCCTCTGACTGGATGATCGTATCAATTGCTTCTATTACTGTATCTACCGCTCCATATTCAATAGCCGAATCAATATTTTCTTCAATAATTCTATGAGTTAGAAATGGCCTTACCGAGTCATGTGTAACAATAATATCATCGTCGTTTATACCAAAAGTCTTTTCAATGTATTTAATTCCACTCATAATTGATTCATTACGGTCTTTACCACCTTCTACAACAACAACGCGTTCGTTTTTACCTAGATGTTTTTTTATAATGTCTTTTGTATGAATAATCCAATCTTTAGGTGAAACAATGATAATTTTTTCAAATCTATCATTTAATAGGAATTTTTCAATTGTATGGATAATGATCGGTCGATTATTGAGTGGTAAATATTGTTTAGGCATGTTAATATTACCCATACGCGTCCCTTTACCACCAGCAAGTATTTCTGCATATATCAAGAAAAACATCTCCTTCAACCACTAAATTTATTACTTTAACTTGTATACTATTATTTTCTGTCGAAAAATCAATATTAATGTAAACATATGACATTGCAACCCATATACAATATACACGCTTTTCTAAGCAATTTCAAATATATTAAGGATTACAAAAAAGCAACAATTGTATTACACTCCTCCAGAAATAATCATACTTTCAGGATATTTTAAACAGGTAAAGGTATTTTAATACTGGAAGCTACCCTGAAGTATTTTCTACTTTTGATCCCAAGTCTCATAAGAAAGTGTTACAACTAAAGATGGGAATGTTTTACTAATTCAAAATTGCTTAATAGCTACTGAATGAAGCACATTTCTTTGAAGAATAAATAACGTTTATCCTCTATTAATTATTCTAAATACTCTTAAATTTTCATATGAATTACTAATCAACTATTTGGGAAAGATAGATGTAATTAAACCGATGGAGTGTGACAGATATGTTTGGGAGAATAAAGAACGTATTTGAAAATCAAGAAGAGATTGCTGAAGAATATATAGTTAGTGTTGATTTCAAAGCTGAAGAAGATGATATCGAGGAAAATCCTGACAAGCATTATTTATACTTTTACTAAGGCAGTTCTCATACTGATTATTGTATTTAGTAGTTAAAGTAGTTCTACAAATATAGATGAAAGGCTTTTTCTAAAACAAACTTAGTTTAGGATGTATCTTTATAATTAAGTTTAAAAATGCATTAGCAACAACGTTTTAGAAAAATGCCTTTTTCTTAAGTCAATCGAAAATATATAAGCTTCTCCCTTCCCTCTCTTTACTAGAAGAAGGAGGGAAATACCAAAAAATCCGAGCCCCTTAATTTTATTCCTTCACTTGTATAGTAGAATAGCTCTTATTATTCCTACTGTCAGAAGCGATTACTTTTAAGGAAGAACCCTTTATTTGCTTTTTTATCTTAACCGTGAAATCTCCTTTGCTGTTGGCTTTCCCAATCCCTATTTTTTCACCACCCAATAGTATAGATATTTTAGCAAATGGTTCAGTTTTCCCCTTAACAACTAAACTAGTTGACTTTACGCTATATACCTTTGGTTTTGTAGGTGGAATTTTATCTATCACTGTTATAATTAATGGAGAACTTTCATTATTCGATAGATCTTTCACTGTAATAGATAGCTTTGTTCCAGCTATTTGTTTTTTGATTTTAATCTCAAATTTCCCACTTTTATTGGAAAAAGACTTACCGACAATTACTTTTCCCCTCTTTATTACAACCATGGAACCTGGCTCAGCCTTTCCCATAATTAGTGTATCTTTATTACTAATCTTAGTGAGTTTAGGTTTACTAGGAGCCGTTCGGTCTGCCACTATCACTTCTATTAATTTACTGCTATTACCTGCTCCATCTTTTGCAGAGACGATTAACCTAGTTCCGGCCTTTTGTAATGGAATTTTAACTTTATAGGTTCCATCTTCTTTTACTGCCCCATAGTAAATACCATTTGCTGTCTCGATACTAATTGTAGCTCCTACCTCCGACTTACCAGTTACGTAAGCTAACTTATCGTTAACTTCATTTACTTTAGAGAGTGGTGGTGGTGTTTTATCCAAGACCGTTATGATTGTTGGTTCACTTACATTTCCTATATGATCTCTTACAATAATGGAAAGCTTTGAATTACTACTCTGTTTAGGAAGCCTCACCTGGAATACCCCTCCATTAGCTATCCCACTATATACCTTCCCTATTTCAGTTTGTACAAGGATATTCCCTTCTTCAATGTTATCCAATAATTTACCTTTAACTACAATATCTTGATCACTAACAGAGTCTACAATAGGTTGTCTTAATAATCTTAAGGTGAGTGCTTTTTCCAGATTAATTCTTCCATACCCATAATAAAGATCTTTACCTGGTGTACCTAAGTCATCCACTGCTGTAATTATTCTTTTTGCTACATCTAGATTTGTTAAATGAGGCTCTAGAGCCCAAATAAGTGCTGCAGCACCTGCAACCATAGGAGAGGCCATGGAAGTCCCACTCATATAGCCTAATTGATTGTTAGGCAGTGTGGATAGAATATTATAACCTGGTGCAGATACATCTATATGAGAACCAAAATTTGAAAAGCTTGCAAATTGATCTTGTTCATTTGTAGCACTTACTGAAATTACCTCTTTGTAAGCAGCAGGATAATAAAACTGACTATTAGATTCATTTCCTGCAGCTGCAATAATAACCAAACCTTTCTGATAAGCATTTTGAATCGCTTCCTCTAGCTCCTTTGAATAGGAAGGCATCCCTAAACTAAGATTAATTATTTTTGCTCCATTTTCCAAGGCATAATGTATACCTTTAATAATATCTGAGGTATACGCATATTCCCCATTAAAAACATTAATTGGCATAATTTTAGTTTTAGGAGCAACTCCACTCCCACCAAATTGATTATTAATAGATGCAGCAATAATTCCTGCCACATGAGTCCCATGCTTACCTTGATTAATCTCACTTCTTGATTGAGTGATAACGTCATATGGAAAGACAATCTGATCTTTCAAATCGCTATGGTTCAATTCAATACCGTCGTCAATAACAGCAACTATAACTTCCTTCATGCCCATTGTTTTTTCCCAAGCAACACTAGAGCCTAATATATTGTGGTGCCATTGTTTACTAATGTGGGGGTCATTAGGTAGATAACTGCGCTTAACTATGTAATCTGGTTCTGCATTTATAATATTGCCTTTTTTATTTAGTTCTTGTACATGTTCATTAATATCCTTACTTGAAACTTTAACAGCAACCACTTTTTCGTCTTTATTCAAACTAGAATCGACAACCTCATAATTGGACAAAGTATTCTTATCAGGATTTTCCTTAAACCTAATAAGAATTTGATCTGTTTCAATACTTTGATTCATTGGATGTTCCCCAACGGTTCCTCCTTGAACAACCGAAGTATAGTTCCAATTGAAGTATGTAATTAGAAGCAATAGTAGTATAGTTATGCTTTTTCTCAAAGATGTTCACCAACTCTTTCATCACGATCTTATACCTCTGTTAGTAAATATATCGGACAAACCTTCACCAAATTTATCCTTAACTACTATTAAATTTCTTATAGGGAGGTTAATATGCGAGTTGAAAATCAACAAAAAAAAAGAAAGCGTAAGTGGATAAAGAATTTGGGAATTGTTCTAGTCATCATTCTTTTATTGGGTGGAGTTTATGCAATTTATCTATATAAGCAACTAGAATTAACGGTTGAAACCATTCATAGTGACCTTAACAGAGAAAAATCAGACAAACGCATTAATTCTATGAATTTAGGTAAGGGTGACCCATTTTCATTATTAATTATGGGAGTAGATGCAAGACCCGGTGACAAAGGCCGTTCCGATACGATGATTGTATTGACCGTTAATCCTAAAAAGAAGTCAACAAAAATGGTTAGTATCCCCCGTGATACTAGAACACTAATTGTCGGTAGAGGGAATGAGGACAAAATTAATCATGCCTATGCTTTTGGAGGCACCGAGATGGCCGTCTCTACTGTAGAGAACTTTCTAAATATCCCAATTGATTATTATGTAACAATGAATATGGAGGGCTTTAAAGACATTGTCGATGCAGTTGGTGGTATTACAGTTGACAGTCCGATTTCATTTACTGAAGAAGGGATTAGCTTTCAAGAAGGAAAGAACCATCTGAATGGAGAAAAGGCTCTAGTATATGTTCGGATGCGTAAACAAGACCCACGTGGAGATTATGGAAGACAATTAAGACAAAGGCAAGTCATTCAAGGTGTTATTCAAAAGGGAGCAAATCCCTTAATTTTAACTAAAACAGAGAGCATCCTAGCTGCTATTGGTACGAATGCAAAAACGGATTTATCGTTCAATGAAATGAAAACCATACAGAAAAATTACATCTCAGCTAGACATAACATGGAACAAATTCAAATTGAAGGAAAGGGTACTAATATAAATGGAATATATTATTTAATTGTACCTTCCGAAAATAGAAACGCTGTATCCTCCGATTTAAAACAACACTTAGAACTCTAATAACCACTTTCAAAAAACATGGAGTATTGACTATTGAGGTCAATACTCCTTTTTCTTTCTTTTCCCAGTATTTACAATTACCCTACTATCTACCAATATTATTTAGCTTTGTTTATAATTTAATAGATTGTATTACATAGGAGGTCAACATCATTGCGAAAAAACAGATTTACTTTATTATTTGTTATTTTTACTGTTTTTATTTTAATTCTTCCTTTCACTACACAAGCAAAATCGAACATAGTCAATCCAAATGAGGTATATTCCTATTCTAAGATGATAGAGAATATTAAAAAGCTAGAAAGAGCTTATCCCGATTTAATTAAATCTAAGGTAATTGGAAAATCAGAATACGGACGGAATATTTATGCCTTTTCACTCGGTAAAGGGAAAGCGACTGTCTTCATTAATGGGTCCCACCATGCACGGGAATGGTTAACAACTAGCTTAAATATGTATATGGCTGAGAATTATGCCATTGCATATAAAAAAAATCAAAAAATAAACGGCTACGATGCTAGGAAAATACTAGATTCTACTACTATTTGGTTTGTACCAATGGTAAACCCTGATGGAGTCACACTCCAACAAAAAGGACTAAGTGCATTCCCTAAACATCTACATACCTCTCTTATTAAAATGAATGAAGGAAGTAAAAACTTTAAAAGATGGAAAGCAAACGGTAAGGGTGTCGACTTAAATCGACAATATGATGCTGGATGGAAGAGCATTATTGGCCCCTCAACTCCTAGGTACAAAAATTATAAAGGCAAAGCCCCCCATACAGCTTCTGAAGTAAAGGCTGTATTAAAATTGGTTGAGGAAATTAACCCTGAAATGACAGTTGCTTACCACAGCACTGGAAAAATACTATATTGGAATTACAAACAAAATAGTAAGGACTATAAAAGGGATCATGTCTACGCAAAGCAAATCGGTAGAATGACCGGATACAGATTAGTTTACCCTGGGAAAAATCCATCTGGGGGAGGATTTACAGATTGGTTTATACAACAAAAAAAGAAACCAGGATTCACCCCAGAAATCTCACGATATTACACTGAAACAAGCCCTCCTCTATCAGAATTCAAAGGTGCTTGGAGTGAAAATAAAGCTGTTGGTTTATATGTAGCAAAAGAAGGAGCAAAATTGTACGAAACTCGACTGACTAAAAAAGCCAATGAACTAAAAAATAAATTAGCCAGCCTAAATAGCTCATCTAGAAAACTAAAAGATTATTATTATACGAATATACAATCCGCTAATGACCATAAGATTAATACAAAATTTGTAACATTGTACAATAGTACCGAGAAACAATTAAAAGAACTAGAAAAATTATCAAATAAATATCCTACTAAGTTTCAAGAACAGCACGATGTTTATATTAGTTACATAAAAACACGTCTGAGCTATTCTAAGGCATATATGGATGGGGTTAAATTGGGTGAAAAGACGGAACAAAACCATTTAACACTAATTTCTGTCCTGGAAAAGGGAATTTTAGACGAAGCAACAATTAATAGAATCAACTCCATGGAAAAAACCATCCCTAGCTTAGAAGCTAAAATGGATAAAATGTATGGTAAACTGGTTCGAAAGCTGGCAAAAGACAAATATATAACTCCAGGTAAAAAGACTATAGAAAGCATTAAATACGATATCGAAAGGTATAACACCATCATTCAAATGGAAAAAGATTTAAATGAAGGTAACCTAGAGTTAGTTAGTAAAAACTTAGATTTACTCACTACTCTTGAACAAAAATCAAATAAAGTGTACCCTTTAATTGAGCAATACTTAAATGAGAAGAAACAATGGATTGTGGACGAATTAAATAAACGCACTCCAACTGAGGAAGATATTGAAGTTAAATCTCAAGAGAACTCCTTAGAAGATAGTCAGGAATCAATAAACAAGAATTAACAATATTTGATTACAAATTAGTTAAAAAGTTGGGGCTAATGCAAATTAGCCCTTTTATTTTGGTATTATTTTAATATTGTTATATATAGGCTACTGTAATAAATTTAAATGTAGAATGTAAATATTTGTAGAGTTCTGACAAATATGTTACGCTTTATGAATCATTGTTTCTTATCAAGGCTACATATATATCATTTTTTTATAAAAAGGTAGTCTATAGATACATATGTCGGGAGGGAGTTAAGAGTACAATGACTAATCAAAATCAAACTATGGATCTTTTGAAACAACTTAAAGAAAATCCTCCAAAGGTGATTGGTGGTTACAAAAGACAAGGCTGGGCCGTTAAAATCCTGGATAGCATGTCCAATGATTCAGTCGAACAAGAAGAAGACAGGATTGTAACTGCAAAAGCTGTAATCGAAGCAAACGACAAAACTTACTATCCTGCATTTCTAACGCTAGACTTAAATAAGAACGGCCAGATTATTGGCGCTTACTTTGTAACAGAAGATGATGAACATTATAACTTAATTCCTTTTGAAATTATTAAAGATTATATTAATAAGACAGAGGCTGAACTACTCCCGTTCAAATATCGTACACTAGAAAAAATTGATGGAGATGGGATCCAAGTAAACTGGCCTGAATTCACATAATAATTTCTTTGAAGGGGCTGTCCAAAAAGTCAGTTATATGACTCTTTGAACAGCCCCATATTTATTGTTTTAGCCTCTTAAAATAGGTCTGTTGATTTCCGTTCCAGGCGCTTCGCTTTCCGCGGGGCGGGCGGTGAGCTCCTCGTCGCAAGCTCCTGTGGAATCTCACCTGTCCCGCTGCTCCCGCAGGAGTCTTCGCGCCTTCCACTCCAATCAACAGAGTGCTGAATATAAAGATGGAACTTTCAAGGAATAATTTTAAATAGGAATAGGGACTTATCGGACAGCCTCTTTGTATTCTAAAGAGCTAGTCTTTGCAAAGATTGTTATGTTTTGTAAAAAATCTAAAAATCAATTTTCATTTTAAAGTTTTATATAAATATTAATAGAAAAGACTTATTCTAAAACTGATACAATTGACTCTTTATAAATAATACTCAATCAAGGAGTCCACAAGGTTATAGAAAATAGATTAATTAAAAAAGTGAGCCTACATAACGGCTCACTTTAGTAGTTAACTTTGCTTCGGAGGATACACCTTCCATGTACTTAAATCAGGATTTGACTTTGCAATTAACTCAGATGGGAAAATAAATGTCCAAGGTTTACTAGTGTTTGCTAACACTTCAAAGTCCTCTAGTTTAAAACCACCTTGTGCAATAATGTCTCCCGTTGCATCCTCTACTATTAAAGGAATCTGTTCTAGTTTGATATTCTTATTGCTTCCATTCCGGATCAATAAGGTAACGGCTAAATTATTTTCAGGAGTCCATTTAGTTTCAATTCCCATGAAGTTTACCTCTCCTAGGGATAACTGCGGTAAGCTACTAACTAGCTTTGCTAATTGTTCCTTCTGCTCCATGCTCAGTTGACTTTTCCAGCTTTCTGCTAAGTCTAACGCATGCTCTTCACGCTCGCGCTTTTTAAGCTCAAAAGCAATTTTCCAGTTATCTTGGGAAGGAACTTTATCCGTTAACCTTTCATCTTCAGTAAATAGAAATCTCCAGGGCATACATGACATAGAAGGGATTTCACCTAGATCATCCATCTCAAACTCTTGTTTGGCTATTGGATTACTATTTTCATCTAAGATTAGTAAACTCACGGTCTCAAATCTTACCGGCTTTTCCAATGTATTTCTAAGGAAAGCTATTACATATAAATCATTATCATATTCTTCAAGCTTAATTCCCGAAATAGAAATTTGATTTGGTTTAAGACCAGGCAATTGCTGATGGTGAAAATGATAGATATATTTTTCTTGAGGGGCTATTTCCCATTCTGGATGAAAGACAAGTGATGTCTTAACTAAATCACCATTTTCTAAGTCTAATTCCTCTTTAGAGATTTCTTTATGCTCTACTTCTTCTATTACAACTGACTTTTTCTTTCTAAACAGCGCCATTAATCTTCAACCTCCTCAACACCAGCCTCAAAGTCGTATTGACTTTTCACGTATTCCATAAATCTTAAACTAATTCCCGACTGAATCGTGTACATTAATTCATGGAATAATTCCAATGCGTCTTTCTCGAATAATCGGTATGGATCTTCTTGCTCGTAGCTTCTTAAGTGTATTCCATCACGCATATTGGTCATGTGATCCAAATGTTGAATCCAGTTCATATCAATTTGTTGTAACATGAAATGTTTTAATTGATTACCTAGATTTTCATCGGACTGCAAACTAATAATGTCATTCTTAAGTTTCTCATACTCATTTGTTACTTTTGTTTCAATTTCCCTAAAATCTAACTCCTGAATATCCTCAAGTATCCAATCAAAATTAAGGAGAATAAGTGAAAGTTCCTCTAACAGTGCCTTTGGATTCCACTCTTCTTCATTCTCCGGATAATTTTTATAGACAACTTGTTTTACGTAATTCTCAATATACTCAAGCAATTCCGCAAACATTTCTTCAGGTGTTAACTTTAAAATTCTATCTCTCATTGAATAGATAACCTTACTTTGTTGATCTGTAACATTATCAAGTTTTAACAAGTGGCTACGACTCGTATAGTGCATATTTTCAATTGTTTCTTGTACTTTTTTTACATATTTAATTGGGTCTGGAGCCAATACTCTTCCCGAGTCATCAATTTTCATTTTGTTATTGAATTTCTCTTTCTCTTCTTCATCATAGTAGACAAAAAGATCATCCTCTAAGGAAATAATAAACTGTGATAAACCAGGGTCTCCCTGACGACCTGAACGACCTCTCAGCTGCATATCAATACGATTACTTTCATGACGTTCCGTACCTATGATATGAAGGCCACCTAGCTCAGTTACTCCTTCTCCTAGTAAAATATCCGTTCCTCTTCCAGCCATGTTTGTTGCGAGCATTACTTGTCCTTTTTGCCCTGCCATTGAAATCATTCTAGCTTCATCTTCTTCTGTTTTTGCATTTAAAAGCTGGTGTTTTATATTACTTGCTTTCAGATAAGAAGATAATTTCTCAGATTGTTCAATTGATGTAGTACCTATTAAAATCGGCTTACCCTCAGAATGTAGATCCTTAACAACCTCAACAATTTTCTTCACTTTAGATTCATAATTTGCGAAGACTAAATCTTCTAATTCAATTCGCTGGACTGGGTTATTTGTTGGAATGGTAACCACTCTTAAGTTATAAGTTTCGTAAAACTCTTGCTTAGAAGGTGTTGCACTCCCAGTCATCCCAGCTAATGATTTATACATTCTGAAATAATTCTGTATTGTAATCGTCGCTTGAGTATCGTTTTCCTCAGAAATTTCAAGTCCTTCTTTTGCTTCTATTGCTTGGTGGAGCCCCTCACTAAAAGTACGCCCTTCCATAATACGACCGGTAAATTTATCTATAATAACGACTTTACCTTCTTTTACAATATAGTCGACATCTAGCTTCATTAGGGTATGAGCACGAAGGGATTGCATAACATTATGCAGAAGCTCCTGATGTTCTGCATCATATAGATTATCTATACCAAATGCTCTTTCTATTTTTGCTGAACCTTCGTCTGTTAAAAACGTTTGCTTTGTTTCCTGAAAAAGCTCGTAATCCACTTTTTCTTTAAACGTTTTAATAATTTGTGCTGTAATATAAAAAAGCTCTGCGCCTTCTTCTGATTTATTTGCAATAATAAGGGGCGTTCTAGCCTCGTCAATAAGGATACTGTCGATTTCATCCACAATCGCATAGTAATGTCCTCGTTGAACCTTATTCTCAATTTCGTAAACCATGTTATCCCTTAAATAATCAAAACCGAATTCCGTTCCTGTTCCATATGTAATATCCGCTTCATAAGCAGCCTTTTTCTCATTCGGATCCATTTGCGAAATATTTAAACCTACCGTTAATCCTAAAAATTCATGGATTTGGCCCATAAGCTCTTTATCACGTCTAGCAAGGTATTCATTCGCTGTAATAATATGAACACCATTCCCTTCTAGAGCATGCAAATAACTTGGTAATGTCGCTACCAATGTTTTCCCTTCTCCTGTATTCATTTGGGCAATACAAGAATTATGAAGAACAAAGCCACCAATCAACTGTACATCATAATGTCTTAATCCAAGAACTCGTTTTGCAGCTTCTCGTACTACTGCAAAAGCATCTATTTTAATATCTTCTAACGTTTTACCGTTTTCTAATTCTTCCTTAAATTGAGCAGTCATCGCCCTAAGTTCATCATCAGAGAAACTTGCATATTTATCTTCTAAGCTATTAACTTGAGCAGCTAACTTTGATAACTTTTTCAAGTCCTTCGCGCTATCATTAAAAAGCTCTTTTACTTTAGTAAGCATTATGTTCTCCCCTGTTACCATAAAAGTAAGTATCTAGTCGAATTATATCATAATCAGTATTTATTTGTTTATATAACAATTATTACCTATAATTACTATTATACTAATTGTTCATTAGTAAAATAGCTTATATAGCTCAACTTAATGCCAATAAAAGTATTGGCAACCATTCTCTTCTCTATTTAATCCCTTTATTATCCAACCAATCTAATCTATTTAGGTCTTTCCCTCTACAAAGCTTTACATGATTTTAAATAGGTTCATATATAGATATTAAGAAGCATATGATTAGTACAATAAAAAAGTGTAATGGGATGATTATATGAAATCTATTCTTAAATTTATAAGCTTTATGATACAAATTGTCGCTTTAGTAGCAATAATAGCTGTCTTTACTAATTTTACCTACTTAACCTATCTCGAACACAACACCCATTCTCAAATTGAATTTAAAGTAAAGAAGCAAGAACACTACAATCAACTTGCCAAGCTTGCTAACCAATATCTAGGTACAGAAATTCAAGTTAGCCTATACAATAAGGACTTAGGAAAAAGGATTAAAGCTCTTGTTAAAAAAGAAATGAAATTTATGAAATTTCCAGATATCGACATATTAAACGTAAAAGAAATAGAAGAAAATGAATATTTTGTTCACGTTATTTTTAAAAAGAGGGTTCCTGACTACGAGGATATATTTGAAGCTACAGTAAATCTAGATAAAGGTTCAGTGGATATCCTTTTTTATGCTGAGCAATCTAATCAGAGACCTTCATTACAAATGCTAAAAGAATCTTTAGATGAACAGGAAAAAGATAAAGAATAATAAAAAGGCGGGGCAATATCCCCGCCTTTTTCCTATCTTTTTACAAGAATTGAACCAACATAAAAATTTTCTATACCTGTAGGATCTTTCAAGACAATCTTAAAATAAAACTGACCATCTTCCACTAAACCATTGAGTCCTGTTCCATCCCAGGAGAAAGAGTATTCTCCTGGCTCAACATACTGATTATTGATTGGTTTGATAAGCTCATTGTCTTTATAAATGCCTATTGTTAATTGGCCTGATTTTGATAGTGAGTATGGAACATCAAGAAGTCCATTTAAATTATAGATCATTTCAGGTGAACTAGTAATTACAGAGTCCTCTACAGTAATAAAGTCACTCTTCAGTATCGTTTTATTACCTAATGAATCTATTAATTCAATATAAAATTGATACTTCCCTAAACCAACCACTGTATTTTGATCATTTGTACCATTCCAACTTAATTTATACTCATCTGGACTAATCGTTTTCTTTGAGACCAACTTTTTAATCTTATGGCCTTTTTCATCCATCATATACCCTGTCATTGTAATTTTCTCTTTAAACTGAAGATTAGCATAGATGTTTCCTGTTTGCCCCAGCTTAAATGTTAATTCACTTATATTCAAAACTCCAGTAGGACCTTTTTTATCTATTTTAACTGTTACGCTTTTCGATTTCCCTTTCACTTTCCGGGTATCAATAATAGACAAGGTGATTTTGTAATCCCCATCAGCTACTAGCTTTCCAGTCTTATCTTTTCCATTCCAAGAAAGAGTCTGACTTCCTCCCCTTAACGACTTGTTACTCAGTAAAGTATGCACCAGTTTCCCTTTTCGATCATAAACTTTTGCTGTGACTAAAACATTTTTATTTAGCTTATACGGAATCTCATACTTACTTGTAACAACAGGAGAAAATGAAGTTTTTAATTTACCAAGTGTAATGGTAGGCGTAATCTTGTTATCTACTTTTACCTGTTTCTTTGAGTAAGCCGTTTTATCTCCTTTAGATAATCTAACGACCATATCATATGTCCCGGTTGATGCGTATGAGCCATTTTCTAACTTCCCATCCCACGAAGCAGAAACTTTCTTACCAGTTGATTTGTGTTTTTTTATGAGATGTTTTACTGTTGTACCTTTAGAATCTCTCACATAAACATCAATTGTTGTTCCCTTATGAGGAGTAAACGAGATGCTCCTTTTACTTTTTCCATCCACCTTAAATGTTGAGGAACTAATGGTTAAACTTTTAATGGGAGCAGGAGTATTCTGTATTGCCTTGTATCCATCAATCCTACCATACCCATAAAGAGGGTCCCATCCTTTAAGTCCCAAATCAACCACAGATTTCTTTAAAATTGATTTAACATCCGCTACTGAAATAAAAGGATTTTTAGATAACGTGAGTGCTGTTATTCCTGAAACCATAGGTGCTGCCATAGAGGTACCACTCATATACTGGTAGCTACTCTTTCCATTAGTGGAATAGATGGTGTCACCAGGTGCAGAAAAGTCAATATAAGTTCCGTAGTTTGAAAATCCTGCAATGCGATCCCTGCTGGTAGTTGCACTTACGGCCAAAACAGATTTATAAGAAGCAGGGTATGTCGGTTCATACGAATCATCGTTTCCGGCAGCGGCAACTAGAATGACTCCCTCAGACAGTGCATAATTTGCCGCTTCCTCTAAAATATCACTGTATTGATAACTTACTAGACTTAGATTAATTACATCTGCTTTGAAATAAACTGCATAGTAGATGGCTTCCGCAATATCAAACATCTCCGCTGAAGAATCTTTAAAAACATTTATTGGCATGATATTTACATTTGGAGCAATTCCTGCAGTCCCTGCTTTATTAAAAGAGGCTGCAATGATACCAGCTACATGTGTACCATGGTGGTCTCCCTTTGTATAAGTATTACCTGTAGTAATATCATATGGTTTAACAATTTTACCTTTTAATTCTGGGTGATTTGCTTGTACTCCTCCATCAATAACAGCAACAGTCACTTTCGAGGAGCCTTTTGATGAGTCCCAAGCCTTAGGCATATTTAATCGGTTTAAATGCCATTGTTTTCCGTAATATGTTTCCTTAGGTGTATAGGATTGTTTTACTTTCACATTTGGTTCTACATATAAAATGTCTGAGTACTTTTGTAGACTATTTATTAAATACTCCAAATCTGTATCTTCTTGCATCTGCACGAGGGAAAGATTAGTAAATTTAGAATTCGAAATTTCTGTTATGTTATTAAACTGATAAATTTCACTTTTTACCTTTTCCGAAATACTAGGCTTGAACTTAATAATTAATTGATTAATAATTTCGGCCTCTTCATTTAGTGGAGTGTCTACAACAGGAGCATTAGTAAAATCAGTTGTATTAAGTTCCTGTGCAGAACTCGTTAACGAAAAGCTAAAAAGCAAAAAAATCAAGGCTACTATATATCTCATGGCCTTCTTCCCCTCTAGTTATGTCTCAATAAGTAAGTAAATAAATTATACATCTTTATTATATTTGAAGTAACAGTATAATAGTTTAAAAAATGGTAAATATTATTTTAGATAATAAGAAGGTTAGCTTGATAATTGATTATGTGCACCTTTAGTAGTTTATGTATAAACCCTGATGATTATCGTGCATATACTGGTTATTCAACTCCTGATAATGATAATACAATAGTAACTGTTTCACTATTTTTACGACTATTTTTGTAAGCAAATAAATCACTTCCTATGTACAGGTACAATTATATTTACAGAAAATTAATAAAAATAGCGGGTATTCCATAAAGGAATACCCACTATTTTTATTTTTTCTTAATCACTCCATCGGAAATAGAAACATTATAGGAAATAGACTGCAGATTTCTCCATACCTTTTTCTGTTCTTCTTTATTTTGTTTTCTTATTTGGTCTTTGTAAATGTAGTAAGGTGTAAAGTCCATACTGATCTTATTTCCACTTAATGTTAGGTTTAGTAATCCAGTTTGTGCTGTGTCGCCCTTAACATAATCAGGAAATAAGAAGTTACCTAATGAATAAGCAATGGGCTTCCCTTTGTAATATTCAAATCCCTGCAGAACATGTGGATGACTACCAATAATTCCTGATGCTCCTGCATCTATCATCTGTTTAGCCCATACTCTTTGGAATTCTTGAGGTTTCTTGCTACGTTCAGTCCCCCAGTGAATATAAACAAATAGGTAATCTGCATTTTTTGATTCTCTCTTAATGGTACTTGTCATGAGAGTAATATTGTATCCATCTGCAATGCCTGCCCGGTTAGACTGTACCTTCCAATCTATGTTTGGTAAGACACGAGAAAAAGCCAATATTTTCACCTTTTTCCCTTGAATATCATATGTTTTAGCCTTATAAGCCTCTTTAGATGTATAGCCAGCTCCTACATAATCTAGCTTATATTTTTTTAGTGCTTTCATCGTGTCAATAAGGCCTTCTCTTTTGAAATCCATTGTATGATTATTAGCAAGAGAGATTACATCAAAGCCTGCATTTTTTACTCCTTTCAATGAATCAGGATTCGATTTAAAATTATATTCCTTCGCATACTTTGCCGTCCTCGTTGTAACAGCAGATTCGAGATTAACGATTGACAAATCACTCGCCGTTACCTCTTTCTTTACTTGTTTGAAGGGATAATCAACTCCATGTTTTTTTATCGTATTTTTAATGGACCAATCCATCATCATATCTCCAGCAAAAGTAAGTGTGATTGGTATCGTCTTATTTTTACTAGCTGCCACCACTTGATTTTCTTCAATCAACTCTTCAATTCCATCACCAGAAATATATCCTAATCTTCCAGAAAGGTTAATCGTATAACCATCTTCCCCTTTTCCAATAAAGGCAAACACTTTTCCACTAGAGAGGGTACCTATCATATTTTCCCCAGAAGAGTCATACACTTCTACTATTCTTGTAAGCAGGAGTTTTCCTACGGTTTCTTTCTTGTTTGAAGAGTCACTTATCGTTGTTTTAAAAACAGCTTTCGTTTCTGCTTTTTTTATAAAAGCTTTCTCTGAACCAAGCTGAATTTCATGCCAGTTTCCGTGGTCCTTTACTCTCGGAAATACTTCACCCTTCATTAAATGGCCAATTACGTTTGATTTACTCGTTTTATCACTGTAAATTGGTAATTGTTCTTTGTTCGCCTCAAAAAATTTAATCGCCTTTGTAAATTGGAGCTCAATAGCCTCTTTATGAATGTATCCAACTCGGTTTCCAATGCTTATTTTATAAAAACCTTTCGTTTCTGAATCAAATGTCATTTCAATATTTTTATAGACAGTAGCAATCTTCTTACTATTCTTAGAAGACTTACTCCATACATCAGCTGTTTTAATGATTTTCAATAAACCATAGTTTTTTATTTTGTTTGAAAAACTAGCATTTGTTATTTTGTGGTAACTAGTTACACTCTTTTTCCTAATATAACCCGTTTTCTCTCCTACTTGTAATTGATACCAATCACCTTTACTAGCCTTCACTTTATAGTACTGACCTTTTAAAAGCTTTGTTAGTTTTATAGATTTACTTGAATTCTTACTATAAACAGGCACATCACTTTTAACCTTGATGTATTGGGCAGAATCTTTCACTTTATGATACTTATAAACAATTGCAGCGATATCAGCAATTACTTTTTGAGATTTTTCATAAGAGAGGTTATTAGTCATTACAGCTAAAACGAATGGATTCTTATCATAAACAATGCCAATATCATTATAAATTTTATTCATTGGTATCATTCCAACCTTATGAGCTGTTTCGACACCTTTAATGCCTTTAGGAATAGTAGTATTATAATCTGTATTTTTTAAATAGGTTACTAGTTCTTTTCCTAAAGATGATTTTTGTGAAAACTTATACAAATAATCTGCATAGATGACTAGATCTTTTGCCGATGTCATGTTTTGACCATTTGGATATGTATATTTCCCACCGATTTTTTTCATATAATTAATGAAATTTTGACGCCCCACCATTTCTCTTAACATAATAAAAGCTATATTGTCACTATGTACCATTGCCTTTTTAACTAAATCCTTAACCGTATAAGAACTACCGACTTTATGATATTGAATAACTCCACTACCACCATAATAGTGATAACTTTTGTACGTCAGCCTTTTATTTAAGTTGATTTTCTTCTGTGCAGCAAGCTCCATCACATAAAGAGCTAACGGAAGTTTAATGGTACTGGCTGCAGCACGTTTTGAATCTCCATTAATATGAAACTGATCGTCTGTAATTAAATCCTGGTATTGAAGGGTAATATTTCCCCCATTTTTTTTTATATAACTATTTAATGCTTTAGACACATCTACCTGAAATTTTTGATTGGTTGTTTGGCTTACTGCACTTACCTTAGGAGTAGGTGTAATGAATTGCAAAATGAATAATACAACTAGCATAACTCTTAAATTTTTACTTGAAAGAACCAAATTATCACTCCTCGTACTTTTTACCCAGGATAATTATAACTATACTGTTATAACTTGTTTGTCGAAATATAGAATATTAATATTAATAATAGATAATTTTTCACTAATTTTGGTGATAACCTTTTGGAGGAAAATAAGGTGAGTAAAAAGAAAAGATGGCTTTACATAATGGGAGCGAGCTTTTTACTAGTTATTTTTGGAATTGGAGCTTACGGGTTTTCTTTGTACCATTCTGTTAGTAAAACAGTAGAAACCATGCATCATCCTGTTAAACATAAGTCTACGAAACGAATGGAAGAAGTGGAGTTAGTAAAAAGAGACCCTTTTTCCGTTTTGTTACTTGGAGTCGATGAACGAGAAGGAGACAAAGGAAGATCCGACACCATGATTGTCTTAACCGTCAACCCCAATCAGAACTCAGTAAAAATGCTCAGTATTCCACGTGATACGAGAACAGCGATTATAGGCCATGGAACAACTGACAAAATCAATCATGCTTACGCTTTCGGTGGAGAGGCAATGTCAATGGCTACTGTTGAGAATCTCCTTGATATCCCCATTGATTATTTTATAAAAATTAATATGTTAGGATTTAAAGATATTATTGATTCGTTAGACGGAATTACTGTCCATAGTGCTTTTGCCTTTTCAGAAGGTGGCCACCATTTTAAAGAAGGAGAAAACCACTTAAACGGAAACCAAGCATTAGCCTATGTTAGGATGAGAAAACAGGATCCTCAAGGGGACTTTGGAAGACAACTCCGTCAACGCCAGATTATCCAAGGAATCGTAAAAAAAGGAGTAAGTATTAGTTCCATAACAAAGATTGATGATGTGTTGAAGGTATTAGGTGCCAATGTGAAAACAAATCTTCAACTTGACCAGATGCTTGATATACAGAAAAATTATAGAGATGCAGGAAAGAACATCAAACAGCTCCACTTTACTGCTCAGGGACAATTGATTAATAATATTTATTATGAAATAATTTCAGATGAGGAATTACAGAGTGTCCAATCGGAGTTAAAGAGTCATATAGAGGTTCAATAAAGCAACTAAACTAGTTAGGTTCGCATTGTAAGTAATTAACACAAAGATTACAGATTACAGATTACAGATATCAAAACAAAATCCCCTCAAAGAATGAGGGGATTTCGTTTTGATTATTCAATCGTTAAAGTATAAGGATTAATACTAGCGTTACCAAACTCATCTTTTATTTTAATATAATACTTCCCTTTTTTCAGTGATAATGTCATCACTTCAGCGTCTCCACTACGGTAATAGTTAGAAGTCTTTAGGTTCTTTCCATTTTGATATACAGAAATGACTCCATCAATTTCTCCTGAAGCCGTTAACGTGAATTTCACTTTTCTTGATTTATCTAGTTCAAGGACATACCAATCTTCATCACCATAAGGGACACCCGGGTTTAGATAACCAGTTCCTTGCCACTTTTTCGAGTTTACCTTCTTTAGCTTCAATGGCTTAGAAGGTGTATTTTTCTTCACTAAATTCCCTGCATCTTCATCCTTTTTCATAGCAGGCTTGATGGTCAGATTGTAAGGATTTAAGCTCAGACGTGATGGATGATCAACAAATCCACTTGCAACGATGAAGTAATTCTTTCCTTTTTTAGCATTGAACGCGCCTGTGGTTTTACCAGTCATAATGCCTTGTTCAATGAACATGACATTATTCGCTTCTTCATTGTCTAGTTTTTTATTTTTATTCGTATCTTCTACAACCATTGCATATGTGAAGATTTGACCTTGTAATTCTTTTGGATACTTGGAAGCCTTAGCACTAGAGAGCTTTTCCTGTCCGATGGAGATTCCCACTAACTCTTTTGCTTTTGACTTGTAGTAATAAATATCTTGGTCATTTGACATAGCAAAATTTGCATGGATAGAGCCCGACTTAATCTCTTTAGCTTTCTCAAAAGTATCATTATCTTCGTGTTGATCTTGTGTATTTTCTAACACTAATTTTGAGTTAAAGCTATAGTTGTTATATGGAAGCTTTCCATATACCGGTGATACAACTAGATAATAATGCTCGTTTTCTTTTAGCCCTACATAGAATTTTTCATTTACCTTATCACCATACCAACCATAATCAGCATTATTACCGACATGTTCAAAGTAAGAATATTTATTACCTTTTTCATCTTTATATTCACTAACCTTTAAGATTTGCATGGCAGGCATATCACTTTCTTCACCGGTTAAATTAAACTGATAAATACCTGTTTTAGAAGGTGATAGTTTATACCAATCCTCATCCCCACGGCTTTGTAAAAACGCTTCAGCTTTGCTACCAATTTCATAAGGTAGAGCTAGCTCCATTACTTGTTTCATCCACTTTTCTTCTTCCGTTAATTCCTTCTTAGCTTCATCTAATTTACCGATATTAGGAGTTTGAGCCTTTTTTATTTCTGCATATTCTTTAGTAGCAATCGTTCCATCTTCAAGCTTTTCTTCCGGTGATGGTCCGTTATTTGGCCATCCATCCTCATCAGCCGGTATTTCACGGGACACAATATCAATTGTATACGGCGCAAGAGAAGGAGCTACTTTTACATCAGCATTTCCATACATCATTGAATAATAATCGTAATAGTAAGGATTCTTCTTATTTGATACAACGATCATATATTCCATTTGCGGCATTGCATCAAAAATCAGTTCTTCTCCTTCACTTACTCCAAAGGAACTTCCTATGAACATTGGGTTTTCCATGATTTTTTCTAAATCTACTGTTGCTTGTTCTCCCTCAGGTGAAGGTGGAAGTAACAATTGATCTGCAGGATATACCTTAATAGTTTGATCAATTCCCGGTACAGCTGTAGTCTTAATCTTTATCATTTTTGGATCTTCGACATTTATTTTAAAGAAATCATCATCGCCGTCTTTTCCTGTAAACGTAAGTCCATCTAATTTGAATGGAGTAGTCGTAACCTCTGTAACGTTTTGTAAATCGTTTCCATCCTCTTTTACTCCATCCGCTTTTTCAATAGATAATTTATAGTTTGATAAACCTTTTCCAGAGTCATCATAATGATTATTGGAATCTTTAACTCCAACCACTAGTACTCCATCCCTAGGTATTTCTATTAATCTTCCTTCTGTTTTTCCTTCCTTTACCTCATTGACGGTTTCTAGCTCATCTTTTGAGGAATATAAATGTAGTTTAAATTGGTAATCGTACTTCTTTGATCCCATTAATGAGGTTTGGTAGAACTCACCTTTTTTTACATTCATCTTAAACCAGTGTGTTTCGTTAGCTTTTGTTATTTTACCTTCGTTAACAAATTTATTCTCACTGAACTCAACATTTTTTGCTTGGGCAAGGATTTCTTTTTCCGTTTTAGGTGCCTTAATGGAAGCTGGAATTTTTTTAATATCATATGAAAGAACAGCAACTGGATTAATTAAACCGTGACCGTATTTAGTATCATATCCTTTTTCACCAAGGTCTTTGGTTGAATGTTTCAAAATATATTCCACTTCAGCCGGTGTTAGTTTAGGGTGTTTGGATAACAGTAGAGATACCACTCCTGCTACAACTGGTGATGCCATAGATGTACCACTTAAATAGTCGAAACTTATATCTCTATCATAATCATAAATAGGTGCATAAACATTCTCACCAGGCGCCACTATGTCTATTGATGATCCATATGAAGAATAGGATGAAAGTTTATTATCTTTATTAGTAGAACCTACACTAATAACCCCTTCAATGGATGCAGGATACATATTCATATCGTCACCGTTGTTTCCTGCAGCCGCTATTACGGTAATATTTTTAGATAGTGCTAGTTTAATGGCATCTTCTACAATCGGAAGCTTTCCAGGACCACCTAGGCTCATATTAATTACCTTAGCACCTTTTTCAATCGCATGTAGTATTCCTTCTGCTATATGGTAATCTGAAGCACCCCATCCTCTATTAAATACATCAACAGGTAGAATCTTAGCATTCGGATTAATACCATATGAACCTATACCGTTATCCTTTTTGGAAGCAATAATGCCAGCTACATGTGTGCCATGATAATCTGGCAATCCTTGGTTTAACGGAACAACTGTATTATAGCTAGGGAGTAAATTACCTGATAACTCAGGGTGCTTAGAGTCCATTCCAGTGTCAACGACTGCTACTGTTACAGCATTCTTCCCAGCAAGCTTTTGTGCTTTTTCAATCTGTAATAGTGATAAATGATAGGACTGTTTGACTTTAGGATCTACTGTACCTAGAGTAGTTAAGAGAGCACTTGGGCCAACTGAGAGAACATTTGCACTTTTGCCATAAGCAGCAATTGCCTCATTCATTTCTGTATTTCTATTTAATTTAACAACTACATATTTCAGGGCAGCAACATGCCTAACTACCGTTGTACCAGCTTTTTTATGGTCACTTACTGTTAACGGCTTATTATATTTAATGACTAGTGTATCTTCGCTGTAAAAAGATCTTTCCTTTTCATCCTTTTTCTTTTCTTTTAACCAGTTTGCTTCTTGTTGCTCTAATTTTAAAGCTGCTTTTGTAACGACCGTCTTTGATTGACCGTATGTAAGACTTGGAGTGAATGCTGCACCGACCAAACTAACACTTAGACCTAGCATCGTTAATTTTTTGGCCCATTTGTTCATTAAATAACCCCCTTACTTCTATTTTTTACTAAGGTAATAAGTCAGAGTTAGTATAACAGACTAATAGTTAAATATCTTGTGAAAGTTTAGTCCATTTTTCGTGTTATTTTTACATATTTTTCCTCTAAACTTATTCCTGATATATTAGACGAATGGAAAGTAAATTAGTTTCATTTTTTTCAATTAGTGGAAATAAACACTACTTTAGTATGATTTTATATATATAAAAACCCTCACGAAATAATTCCTGAGGGTTAAACGACTTATTATTCACTTACTTTAAAATGGTCTAGTATACCTTTGTATACTCCTAAAGCTGCTTTTTGTTGGTATGATTTTGTAGCAATTAATTTTTCTTCCGTTGGATTTGAAATAAAACCTAGTTCTAATAAAACAGAAGGATATTTATTTTCTCTAGTTACATGAAAGTTACCGTATCGCACTCCTTGGTTCTTTAGAGACGTTTCTTCTGCTAATTTCTTTTGAATAGCATTTGCTAACTGAAGGTCCTTTGCCTTACTGTAGTAGAATGTCATTACACCAGAACTAGTCTTTGTAGCCGCATTATAATGGACGCTGATAAAGGCATCTGGTTTAATGTTATGGCTAATGGTAACTCTTTGATCAAGTGTTAAGTAAGTGTCATTCGTTCTTGTTAATACAACTGCAGCACCAGCTTTTTTAAGGAGCTTTTCTATTTCAAAAGTTGTATTTAGATTAAGAGTTTTCTCATTTGTAATTTTCCCCATTGCGCCAGGATCTTTTCCACCGTGACCTGCATCTAGAACAAAGACCTTACCTTTTAACGGGCCAGATGTACCTAAGGGAACGGTTAGCCAACCTGCAACCCAGCCTACTAACCCCTTACTTGTTTGTACTTGTACCCAGTCGTCCTTCTCACCAAGTGCTATCAATCTTGTTCCTGCTTTTTCAACAGCAATCTTTTTATACTGGGTTCCTTGCCCCTCACGAATGTTACTTTCTTCTTTTAGTACAACGGTATATGAAGTATGCTCATCAATTGGCGTTTGTTCTGATTCCTCCGGTTGTTCCGGTTGTTCCGTTTCTTCCGGGTTCTCAGTTTCTTCAGTTTCATCGTTTTCTCCATTTTCTTCTGATGGATCTGGTTCCTCCGGTTTTTGAGGTTTAGAAGGTTCACTCTGCTTTTTTGAACTTAAGTAAGAAAAGTAAGCCCAACCTTCTTTACCGGCCGAATTTCTAACTAGTCCCCAGTCACCTTTCTTTTCTAGCAATTCAACTTTTGTATTTTTAGTTACTCGATATAGAATATCTGAAGATGTACTAGGTTTAGATCTTATATTTAGAAGAGTAGCTGTTACATAGTAATCCCCTATACTTGATTTAGGCTTTGTTACATTTGCTTTTACAACCTTATTGGTAACGTAGGTAGAAGAAACCCAGCCTTTAGTATTCTTATAGGATATTTGCAGCCAACTACCTTGCTGTGCCACTATTTTAACTTTTGTTCCTTTTTTTAACTTAGAAACAACTGAAGATTTAGTCGTAGGGGATTTTCTCACATTTAAAGTGCTAGCAGAGACATACCCTGACCACGCTTTATATGTTATGTATTTTGATGCAACCCAAGCTGTTTTTTTACCATAAGTAACTTTCGACCAGCTACCTTTTCTTTCTTGTAGAGTAACCGTTTGATTTTTTTTCAATTTCCCTACTATTTTATACTTCGTTCCAGGTTTTTCTCTTACATTTAATACATCAGCATTGACTTTCCAGCCTACAGAAGCTGCCTCCGCCGTCTTTTGACCAAATGTAGGAGTAAATAGAGTGAAAACTAATATGAAACATATCAGTCTAGTTAATAAATTTTTGCTCATCATATTGTCCCCCCCTGTTAGTTTTAATAGGATACTACTAATATAAATCAATAGTAACATGAAAGAGAGGGGATTTTTACCCAAAACCGACATTTTTTTTGGAAATTAACGGTTAAAGGTATATCTATATAATGATTTTATTGGTTTTTGTTGGAGTTTACTAACTTTTTCGCTAAACAGCTTTTTATATAAGTATTGTTGTATAGTATGAATTTTCGATAAATTGCGCAAAAAAAATTATATCAAGCTTTTTTTACCATTTTTGATACTAATAGACTTTTATGAAGTATTTTAGAGATAAGTTTTATTATATAATTGATATTAGAAATATATTTTCATTGTTTAGGAGATGCTCAGCTATGAAAAGGTTATTGATTCTTTTTAGTATGGTCTTATTACTGTTACCATTTCAACCAGTTTCCGCAAAATCTAATCTATCAAAGGATCCTAATTATAAAACCATTTACACAGCTTTAATTAAGCTTCAACCAGAGGTTAAGGTCAAATATAACAAACAGGTGTTTAATGTATTAAATCAAGTATTAGAAGATCATCCAGAAATCTTTTACTTTAATCATTCTAAAACTCTATTATGGTCCGATGGAAGGTTAATATTAGGTTATTCTGGATCAAAAAAAACCATTAAAGGGCAAATATCTAAGCTTAATAAGAAAGTAAATTCTGTCTATAAAAAAGCCCAAGTCAAAAAGACAATAAAAGAGAAAATTAAATACTATCATGATTACATCGTCAATAACACTAAGTATGACATTAAGAATTATCAAAAAGGTTCCATTCCTGACAGCAGCTATAACTCCTATGGAACTTTAGTTAAGGGAGTGGCAGTTTGTCAAGGTTATGCCTATGCCATGAAGATATTTTTAAACAAAGAGGGTATCACAAACTATATTGTCACAGGGGATGCTAATAGCTATGGTGGCTGGGAAGGACATGCTTGGAACTTAGTAAAGGTTGGGAAAAAATATTTCCATGTGGATCCTACTTGGAATGACCCTATTACATACGACGGAAAACAGATCCTAAGACATGACTATTTTATGGTGTCAGATAAGGAATTGAAAAAAGACCATCGTTGGAATACAACAAAGTATCCAAAGGCACTGTAGATGAAATGGTTTCTCGTTTATATCTATCAAAAGGAGTCTTCATTTTTGAAGACTCCTTTTTCGTACTTACCCTATTTTAACTATTTAGCAACTGTTACTTGTTTGGCAGCGCTAGTTGAACCCTTATAAGTAACATAAAACTTCAACTTAGTGCCAGCTTTTTGTTTTGGAATTCTAACTGAGTATGTTCCTTTGCTGCTAACTTTTGCTTTTGCAATGGTCTTACTGCCATTCTTTACCGTTACGGTTGAATTAGCCTTTGCTTTTCCAAACACTTTTGTTGTTTTAGCTGTAATTTTGCTTACAGACGGTGCTGCAGGACGTTTAGTTAGTTTAGGATCTTCAATGATGACACCGTGACCATAACCACCTTTTGAGTGACTAGCTTTAAACGTTAAATACTTGGTATTTGAAGGTAAAGATAATACCACGTTTTTAGCAGCTGTTTTATTAGTGAAAGTTGTTGTATAAATCACCTTATTATCTGCTAGAACATAAACAACAGATTTACCACGGTCTCCAGTTCTCCACTTGTTGTCCAGGGAGATTTTTGTTTCGAGAGAACGATAAGAAGATGAATAATCGGCTACAAAGAATTTCGCATATGTTTCAAATGTACTGCTATAATATGGTTTTAAACCATATGCGTGAGGAACTAATTGCCCATTTGACATTTGGAAGACATATGAGCTCCATTGGCCTCTATATGCATCCTTACCCTCAGCCGTTCCTAAATTATAAAGGGAAACTGTATCATCCGCTGATTTTGCCTTTAAACTGTTAGATAGGAATGGATTATCAAAGATCACACTGTGATTTCCTTGTGTCCCTTTCTCTTCTAGAGCATATAAAGTAAGATACTTGGTTCCTTTTGGAAGGCTTAGTTTTAGATTTTGAGCTAATGTTTTATTGTTAAAGGTTTTTGAATAAATCTTTTTATTATCTGCATAGATCACTACTTCTGTCTTACCTCTGTCACCTGTTACCCATTTATTGTCTAAAGATACTCTAGTTTCAAAAGTTGAATAATTATAATCCTGTATATTAAAAGTTGCGTAAGTTTTAGTTGTACTAGAATAATAAGGAGATAAACCGTAACCTCTAGCAACTAGCTTCCCATCAGACATTTTAAATGGTGAAGAATTCCAACCGCTACCATATGCATCCTTTTCTGAGGACGTACCAATATTATCTAAAGCTAAAATATCTTTTTTGCTGGAAGCAGGTAAAGTGTTCGTTAACCTAGCGTTACCGAATATTGCCCCATGATTTCCTTGCGATCCTTTACTCATAACTGCATATAAAGTTATGTACTTTGTTCCAGTAGGGATCTGTAGCTTTAAATCCTCCGGAGGCGTAGTATTAGAAAAGGTTTTACTATAAATTCTTAAATCATCTGCATAGATAATAAATTCTGTTTCTCCACGGTCTCCAGTGTTCCAACCATTTTGAAGCCCTACTCTTGTCTCTAATGTTGTGTAAGAGTAATCTTCAATATGAAATTGTGCAAAAGTTCTATAAATACTAGAATAATAAGGTTCTAAACCAATCCCCTTAGGGCTATAATGCCCCGAAGTATCCTCGAAGCTTCCACTACTCCATTTATCAAAATAAGCATCTTTTTCACTAGTCACTAAATCACTAGTTAAGTACAATTCACTTGATTGTGCATGAACATTTGCTGGTTCAATTTGCAATAGGGTTCCTAATAGTAAAAATGTAGCTAAGAAGTAAAACACGAGATTCTTTTTCAATATTATTTCTCCCTTTCCATATATTAGTTGCTATAAGTATATAATAAATAATACCTAGATTAAAGGTATTTTAAAAAAGAGATTAGATAGTTTGTACTAACTTCATATGAATGATTCATACTTCAACCCTACTCAAAGAATATAAAAAGCCTAGCTGATGAGAGCTAGGCCTTTAAACTGCTTTTAATTTCTACTAAAAGATTAGCTTAATAAAGAAATTCCTCGTCTTCTTCGTTAGAGTAATCATCTTCATTTTCATAATCGTCTTCATAATCTTCTTCGTACTCTTCTTCATAGTCTTCTTCGTAATCTTCTTCTTCCTCGTACTCGTCACCAGGATAACTTATATACTCAAAAAGCTCCTCAGTTTCATAATATAATTCATACTCCAGGTTAATTCCCTCTTCTAGTATAGAACCTAATTGTTTATAAGCTTTGATTTGATCTTTTCTAACTTTAAGAGCTGAATCATATTTTTTTGATTTTACTGAACTATTATATTTTGTCTCGTACTCTTTGATTTTCGTTAATAGTTTAGTTATTTTCGTATTAACTGATTGGATATCGTACATGTAATCAGCAATGATATCAATCTCGTCTTGATGGAAATATTCCTCTAATATATCATCACGGTCAGCAAACTTTTGAACTATACCTAAATAATACTCTATTAGTTCATCATCAGATAGACCCAGTGTGTCTTCCTCAAAGAAAAGCCCGAAATTAGATGCATTTGACAATCTATTGTTGTACAATGTCTCAACTAATTCTAATTGCTCAGATTTGTAGCTTTTCACAGACTTAGATAACTTAGAAGCCTCTTTATTGAAAATCTTTTGAGTCATCTTTTTCTTTGCTGCATGTACTTCTTGTTCGTTGTTAATACCGATAAATTGTCCTGCTGTTAACATTAAAAAGTTTAGAGCAAAAGCTAGGACTACTATTTTTGATAGTTTTTTTAACATCTTTGAACATCCTCCTGATAGGAAAATTAGACTATAAAGAATCTATGTGTATATTTTACTATAAAATTGAAATTTTTCCATTAAAAGTTTCCTACTTAACAGTATTTTTAGAGACAAAAAAGACAGAGAAAAAAAGGACCTGGGGGACTAATGCTCACACAACTTTAGAAAAAAACGGTTATAAGAAAAGTGAAATGAAAACAACGATTCCTGTTGTTCAGAAGGAAAAGGATGGGAAAGCAACCGTACTAACGATTGAGGAAGATAATGAAGAAATTAATAATAGCACTGCTAAATCTGCCGCTGTAACAACAAAAAAAAATCAAGAAGAACAAGAAAAAAAGAATGATAAAAATAAAACAGCACTGCAGTCTAAGAATGTTCATAAAGGGAAAACAGAAAAGGCTACTATCAAAGATGAAGAGAAATCCTTAGAAGAAATAAAAGGAAAATTCAACTCCTTATTCAGTGAGTTAGAAGCACAAGAGACAAGTAAGATTGACCAGCTAGTTGTCGAAGCAAAAGCTGAGTATGTAAGTATGTAAGTAATAAGTCGTCTAAAAATGATATCTTGGTAAAAAATATCAAGAAGCTGCTTCTCTAATGGAAAAGAATTCTGACCGAGCATTCAATGTACTGTTTCAGTAACTTCAGTATGAGCTTGAAACAAATGGACATAGCTTAAATGAGGCTCAAGGGTTTAAAACAACATATAATGCAAAAAAAGAAGGAAGACTAGGTAGAGTACTTAGCCAGATTAAGCAGTTTTAAAGAGTAAAAGGATCATTACTTTTAAAGTTTTGGTCCTTTATTATTTTTAACACGGTAAATATTTACATAACAGAATAAATTCTTACTAATAGAGCCTCGAATTGTCACGAGGTTACTTACCTTCTCCATGAATCAAATCGAATAGCTAGAGTACCAAAGATTCCACATATGTATTTTTATAACATCTGTTACTTAGGTTTAAGAGGAACCCCCTTCTCACCACCATTTATGGCCTCATCTATCAAGTTATATGCAGATTTAATTAGAGCATATGGCGGCTATTTAATACATAAATTTTTAATTGACGTGGTTTGTCTAGCAGAGAATATTAAACTAATCCCCTGTTACTCTTTTTCACTAGTAACTAATAATTCCAAATGATAAAATTATAATTAACAAAAAATTTACTATTAGTGGTGAAATAAATGACTACTTTATCTCCTCCTGAAACAATTACGAGATTCCTAGAATTCTCTGAAACACTTCCCGATATGAAAATGCGAACATATGAAGTGCAGTTAACGAAGTATGCGTCTCAAAATGTTTCGAAGGCAGAGTTTGATCTTTTACTAACCTGGTTAAAGGAAAGGGTTCCTTCTTCTCAGCCTGCTACTTTTGAGTGCTATTTTGTCTTATGTATTTATTCACGTCGGATGAAAAATTTCTCAATATATAGGGAATTACTTAGGGACTACGGGGCTTATTTTGAACATTTACCTTTGTATTATCATATTGAGGCGTTATATTACAAACAGTTTGATACACCAAATGATATCGAAATGGCAATGTCTTGTGCTTCAAAGGCTGCTCAGCATCCAGAACTGTCTAGGCAGGTTGGGGTATTACATAGCTATGTAGAGTCTGTTGTGAAGGCAGAAGAGCATAAGCTAAACGTATCGCCCTCTATTTTAGAAGACGCAATGATAAAAATTAATGAGGTGGTTAGACTCGATAATCACTATGCAAAGTTTCACTGTACGAGAGGACGTCTATTAGCGTTAAGAAAAGACTTCACAGAGGCTAGACGTGCCATACATAAAGCTATAGATCTTGAAGATTCAACTATTACAGACTATTCCATCCGTATAAATGATTACCAATCTCACCTAACTCGTATCCAAATGGAAGAAAAATCGCACCTTATTCTAAAGGAGCTATATAAAACAAAGGAAGAATTTGAACAATCCAAAGAGAACATGGTTGTTTCAATGGAAAAACTTCAAAAGGATAACTTACAATTTTTAGGTTTCTTTGTAGCCATTATCAGCTTAACAATCGGTTCCTTAAATATGATTGGTGATAAAAGCTTTCACGAAACGGCATATTTGATCATGATCTTAACAGGGTGCATACTTTTAGGTTACGTTAGTTTAGGGATGTTGTTTCAGCCGAAACAGGTAAAAAGAATATACCAGGTATATATTTTTCTCATTGGATTATTATTAATTGTTGGCCCATTTTTAGTAAAGCTTATTAAATAGAGGTGTTTAAATGATTAGCTCGATAGAATATATATACAAAAAAGGATCAAATGTAAATAACGAAGATGCCTATGTCATCGATAAGAATAGAAATATCTTTGCCGCTATTGATGGAGCGACAGGCCTTGGAGGCCTAGCGGGTAATGTTGCTTCAACCATTGTAAAAGAGGGTATTGAAAATAGTCAGGAAAAGTCACTGAAAAAGATTATTGCTAGTGCAAATCAAAGTTTGGCTCAAGAAACGAAACGTATAACAGGTATGGACGTACAAGATATTCCTAAGTACGAGAGGAGTACTTGTGGTCTTGCAGCTATTCAACTTGATAAAAGCACTCTACATTACTTATCCGCAGGGGACTGTATGATCTTCATTCAATACAAAACTGGAGCCATAAGGACTCTAACATACGATCATTTAGATGTATTAGACGCAATGTCCATAACAACCTTACATTTATTATTAAATCAACGAGCTATAGAATTAGAAACCAGCCTCAATACTCTACCACAAGACAAGTTAGTAGAGCTGTTCAGTGAATGTAGAGCAGAAATTACTCCATTGCTAAGGGAAAATCGAAACAAACTTAATACTACAAGCGGATATGGAATTATTGATGGTAGTTCAGAAGCTTTATCTTACTTGGAAAGTGGTTCTATACCTCTAATTAATGTGGAAAAGATATTGTTACTATCCGATGGATTGAAACTACATCAAAAAGATTGTGGTTGGCATAAAAGTGCTGAGTTAGCCTTTGAAAAAGGCGTTTCAGAACTGTTTCAAACGATTCAAGAGGTAGAAGATAAGGATCCGGCATGTTTCCTCTATCCGCGCTTAAAGAAGCATGATGATAAAACTGGTATTCTTATTCAGTTACTTTGAGGAATGGAAATGGAAAAATTAATATCATACAATAAAGAGCATTGTATCTTACCACATTTAAAAAAATTGAATTCAAGACTCCACCAATATCAAATATATGGTCTATCTTATCCCATAAAGTTAGTTGGTATGGATCATCACACTTACTTATTTCATCATAAAGAAAATAGATTCATGTATGACAAAAGTTTGGATCGTAAATATAAAGAGGCCTTAAAACACCTCTCTTACAATAGTGAATATCATATACGTTGCAGTCAGCTTAATATTACAGAAAACATGCTTACACTAGAAACAGAATGGACCGATTTTGCTTCCTTTTTAACAACCAATAAAACTTTAAGTGAAAAGGAGGTAATTGAACTAGAATCATATACACCTACTATGTTATCTAATGAATTAGCAGTTGTTATTAATTTGATCGTTGAAGAGGGAGAACATACTTACCTATTTCTTACCAAACGCTCAAAACATCTGAAGAACTTTCCTAATTGCATGAGTACTGGTGCCTCAGGAGCGATGGGAGGTTCAGTTAAATGGACTGACTTTAATTCTCATGGACAACCTTCTCCGCTTCTTACCGCACAAAGAGAGATTTATGAGGAGCTTGGGATTAACATCCCTTTGGAAAACCTTTCAATTAGGGGATTAGCTCTACAAACTAGAGATAAACAACTTATTTTTCTTGTTGATGCAAACATTAAAAAGGACAAACAAGAAGTAATTCAAGGCATGAAGAATGCTGACGATTACAACGAGATTGAAGAAGGACACTATTTCTTTGTAGAACTAGATCCAGCAGCTATTATTCCTTATTTGCGCTATCTAGAATGGTCTCCTATATCAGCGGTTGCGGTGTGGGAACTACTAAAAAGTAGGTTTGGAGTTATTGAGATGCATAATGATAAAGATTAATTTGAACATATATTTATATTTCTAGGAGGTAACCACAGGGACGTTCCCTTTGGGCCTCCAGGAATAGGTCTTACTTAAAATTGAGATGAAAATGAAAAAATAATACCGGCTCATGTGGCAAAGGAAATTATTTATACACATAAAAGATATTTATTATTTTTCATAAAATATAGTGCCTAACTTCTTTGTTAGTTCGGTTAATAATTCTTGAACTGATGAATCCTTCTCATTGCCTTTAATTAATATTTCTTCTAAAGGTTTATTAAATTGATATGATTTATTTACTGAAAGTTTACTTACTTTACTCATGTAACCACCTTGGTAATCACAGGAAACCACAGGGACGGCCCCTTCTTTTACAAATATAACCAGTAATATATATACTACGACATTTAATGTATGAATACTTTTTTACATAATTCAACATATCTTCTCATACCCCTATACCACAGAGGCAGTAACCACCAGTCCTGTAATTGTAACATTTGGGGTTTTTAGGATTTCCGGCTCTTACCTCAATGTCAATACCTCCCCCACAAATGCGCATCTTCAATTGTTAAATTCCGTTTTAGACCGGAAATTGTCCTAGCTATGTATAATCTGTTTTGGTCAACAGGAGCAAGATTCATCATGCTATAAGGTGGAAGCAAGTAGACCAACTTTTCGTTCTTCTATGTCCTCAAAATCGTTAACCTCGTAAATTATTTGACCAATGGAACCGTACTCGGTCTTTAAAATTGAATTACTTTTAATATAGTACTATAATACTATTTAAATACAAAAAATACCATATATTCCGAGGTTATATTATAATGTTCTTTCCAACTATAACAATAAAAAATAAAACACATGCGGTAAAAGATGAAAAACATTGTGAATGTGAGCGTGTCTTCAGAAAAGAAGTACCCACAAAATCTAAGTTACTATATCAAGATATTACATTTACAAATATCAAAAATATTAATTGTAGGAAATGTAAGGCTGCCATTCGAATGAATTTATAAAATAATACTTGTTGTTATTCATTATAGTAAATCAAAAAAACTTTAGTTAGCTATGTCCTTTAAATAAATAGTTGTTAACTATAATAGAATTATATGATCAAACTTATCTAGACCACAGCAACCCTCTTCCTGGTCTTCACTCCAAGAAGTTCCTGTTATTTGTAATAAATTTAATCTTTAAACGTATAAATTAATGTATTATTTACCATTAATAATCATTAAGTTCTTATGAGGGTAGGAAATTATGAAATTAAAAATGTTAAGTATTTTATTGGTTTTACTATGCTTCAATCCCTTGAACATGTTAGCTTCAAGCAAATCTGTACAATTTGTAAACCTTCCAGTGGATGAAATTCCAACCTACATAAAAGGTAATGAACTTTATACTATGGTTGCAGTTGGGCATGAATCTGAATTTGTTGGAGACATCAAATACTCTTATCAAGGGTCATCCAAAGTGAGTTATGAAGTCTTCTTAAAAAGGTTCTCTGATGTATTAAAAAGTGAGGAAGACTATTTTGCCTTTAGTACTAACACGGTAGAGAAGAATTCAAAGCAAGCTATTATTGAGGTTGTAGCTATTAGTGGCAACAATTTATTTAGTAATTATGAGCATACTATACCTTACGAACAATACACGATTAAAAATAACGGAAAAAAAGGTGTATTAATAACCGGTACTCACATTACGGTATATACTAAATCTTCTTGGTATAAGAAGTCAAAATCAAAGGTAACTTTCGACTTTAGGCGTATTTTTAAAGATTGTCGTTCTGAACTTACCTCTCTTCCCCTTTCAGCTAAAGAAAAAAACAGATTAAATAGCACCTTTACCTTAAATGGACTGGAGAAGAAATTTACAGATTACACCCTTATGAAGGTGATGAGTGAGGATTTGTCTGGAAAAGGAGTAGAACAGGTAAGCCCCCTAATTACACTAGTAAAAAAACAGGGTTCTAAAAAGGTAGAGTTTAAGACAGGTGGTGGAATTTCATACAACACAGGAACTCCCATTAGTTCTAAAGATTTAACCAAAATTGAAAGAGGTCCTTACAAATCGTTCAGTACGGCACCAAAGAAAGTTCAAACTAAAAGCTATAAGTCCTATATTATGTCAAAAACACCAACCTATAGAGAAGAAATATATGTAAAATCGAAAAACGGAAAGTATTACTATACAACGGATATAGAAATAATAGAATACGAAAAAGGTAAGAGCAATGTTTATTCTCGGAGAATTTCAGATCCAATTAAAATTGCTAAAGAATATAAGAAAGAAATTACATTATTAAGGAATGAAGTGATTAAGATACTGACTAGCTTAGAAAATAATAAAAATTAATAGGCAAAGGGAGCGGTCTTTTCGGCTTTTTATCCCATTAACGCAGATTCCGTTCTCCCGTCTATTATTCCCATCAATTCTGTTTAATTTTTGTATTTAATACTTCTAGCCTTTTCGTCTCTCTCCTTAAAGTTAACGCCTCCCACAGGTGCGCATCTTCAATCGTTAAACTCCCTGTTAGATCGGCTATAGTCCTAGCTAGACGTATAACCTTAATCTGAACACGATTACTAAAGCCTTTTTTCATTCCCCAGTTTTGAAGCATGTTTTGTTGACTCGATGTAAGCGGGCTTCTTCCTAACAGATCCTCCAATAAAACAGATCCATTACAAACCTCTTTTTGATAACGTTCATATTGCCTTTCTCTTGCCTTAACCACCCGCTCCTGAATTTCTTTGGAAGTTTCATTAGTATTAAAATTAGACCCTTTTAAAATAACCGGTTTTAAAGATAGTAAGATATCTATCCGATCCCGAATCGGACTAGATACGCTGTTTTAATAAGAATGAACTTGTTTAGGGGAACATGTGCAATAATGAGTATTAGAACCTATATATCCACATGGACAGGGGTTCATAGCAGCTATGAGGAGGAAGTCAGCTGGGTAGGTGACAGTGGAGTGGGCTCGACTGATAGTAACTTTTTTATTTTCAAGGGGTTGGCGGAGCATGTCCAATGTCTTCTTTGGGAATTCGGCTAGTTCATCTAGAAAAAAAAACCACGGTGTGCTAAGGACACTTCTCCTGGTTTAGGACTAGGTCCACCTCCAATGATAGAAACACTTGATGCAGAATGATGACGATGTCTGTAAGGAGGGCTAGCTAGTGAGTCATAATTTGCACCAGCTAATTGATATAAGCTGACTTTTTCTAGCTGTGCTTCATTTGAAAGGTCTGGTAAAATCGTGGAAAATGTTCAGCAAGTAAACCTTTCCCCCATCCTGGTGGACCTTCCAACATAACATGATGTCCTCCGGCAGCTGCGATTTCTAAAGCCCTTTTTGCTTGCTCATGACCAAGAATTTGTTTAAAGTCCCGCTCATGTTTACTAATTTCTTTGAATAACTCTCTGGTTTGAGTAGTATAAGGAAAGATGGTTTGACCGGATAGGTAGGTTTTTTCATCTTGAATGGAGGAGATATAAATTAATTCGAGATCATCTATTATAATCTCTGGCATCTTCATATCATAAGGAAGATACAACTTTTTAATGTGTAATTTTTTTGCTGCTACTACAGCTGGTAACATTCCTTCAACAGGAAGAACTGTTCCATCAAGGGATAGAGCTCCAATAAACGCGGTATCTTGAGTTATATTCTCTTTTAATCTTCCGCCACTTTTTAAAACTCCTAATGCAATAGCCAAATCGAATAATGACCCATTCTATTTTTGCTCAGCTGGTGAAAGATTGATAATTACTTTCTGATTAATCAACGGATAACCCATATGATGTAAGGCAGCAGATACCCTCTCTTTCGACTCTTTTACTGACGCATCTGGTAGGCCAACGATGACAACAGCTCCTATTCCATCTGTTACTTGAACCTCAACCTGAACACGATAGCCTTCTAAGCCCTTTAGACCAATACTATTCACTTTGGTAGACACGTGAGTCTTCCTAAATATTCTTCTATAGAATTTTTAAAGACACTTTGTTGAAAATTTCTTCTTTTTTGTAAAAATGAAGGTATTTAAAGAGTAAAGGTAAATGTGGCAATAGAAATGATTTCGTAGTAATTACGAAGATGAATGATTAGGGGCTAACTAAGTTTGTCATATCTATATAAAAAAAGAATGTAACTTATTGGGATTAGTAAAACAACATCTATACAAATGGATAAGGAAGAATTTAGAGATTTTTTCACAGACATAAAATGATAAATATCTAATATGGTAGGTTTTAGTGTTGCTTTTTATTCTTGCAACCCTTGGCAATTACATCATCCTTTTCATTATGATCATTTAATGTCCTTAATAAATAAAGATAATTAGTATAGAAGGAAAACTGGAAGAGAATTTAAACTAGACTAAATTTCCGAGCTAAAGTCAGTAGTTTTTTCTGAGGATAGAGTTAGATAATAGGGCCTAATTTCAAGAGATTTATAGAGTCAACTAAAAGCTTCCTCTGATAGTCATTAATAATTTTTTATTAACTTTTGCATAAAGTCAGTTTGAGATTATAAACATCAAGATTCCAGAGAGAATATTCCCTTATTATATTTTAGAAAGGTTCACCAGCTATATGAGTTAAGGATTTATATTCTCTCTTTCCTCCTTGAAAATAAGCCTTTTTCATACTCTAAAATTTTGAATTTTGAAGTCACAAAATGAAGAAAGTTTTTGAGGAATAAATAACGGAGCACTAATTTTTCGGTCTTACAATTTTAGCGACACTCCTTTCATTTTTTATAGTTTTCTCCCATAGAAGATCCTGGTCTACCTCGATATCTTGCAGTCTACCCATTACTTCCTTATGTCTATTTTCATTTTTGGCTTTCATATCAGAAATTTCTACTTTCATATCAGATATTTCTGTTTTCATACTACGAACCATTTCATTCGTTTCACCAACTATATTTATAAGTTGAGAAACCATGTCTTCCAATCGATCAAGTTTATTATTATCCATATTATCACCTCCCCGTTTTAAATATTATACAATTAACTAGCAACCATTTACTATAAGGATTTTTGCTTTTGACGACAAAAACTGTCTCACTGGTTTTCCACGGAATTGAACAGAATGACATATAAAAGGCAATTCAATCTGGTTATTCATACATCTAGTCATATTAAGACCGTTGGGAACGCACCCTGGTCTTTCCTTTCTTTTTGTCCACGTATCATATAAAGATTCAGAAACGCAATAAGACCGTAAGGACCGTCTCTCTGGTAATTGGAATGTCCCCGGCTTTGAGTTTCCTCCCCCGTGCTTTTTCTGACTCTTATCAGAATGCTAAATATAGTCTAAAGAAAAATGAAAATATGCCATAAGCAGAGGTGAATTCTAATGAAAGGAGAAAAAAATATTCATGATAAGCATGAAGTTGAAGATGTTATTTTTGAGGAAGCATTAGATGTTATTAAACGTTTATACGATAAAACATTTAAATAGTTGGTGGACCGATAATGATTTATATTTCCGCTGAGACACCTGAAAAGATTAATAGGGCAATGATTGAAACATATAGTAAAGGTTCTCGATGTTATCACCTCCCTACTTTAACTATTATACAATTTAATAGCAGCATATTACCATTAACAGATAAAAGGATCTGAGCAAACAGATCAAATCAAATACCTTTGCTTTTTTGCTAATTTTATATATCCCATTTAGAGTTGTATATGGATTAGTAAGAAGGGGTAAATTACTTATCCTCCGGAGTCTTTTCCTCTGTAACAATCAGTCCCTTCCAAAGGTCATTACTAGCATTCAACGATTATGCCAACTCAAACAACGTGAATATATATATGTGACTAATCAATGTAACTACAGTTTGCTACTATCGAAAAAAAAAGATGATGCAAGTTACACCATCCTTTTTTACCATTAATTATTCTTCAAGTTTAGTAACTTTTGTCTTAATTCATTCTCCATAGCAGCCATATCCTGTTCGGCTAAGCGACGTTTGTTTCTGCCTTCTTCCTGAATCCGTAATGTTTCTTGTAATGTAGTAACCAGATTTTCTTGTGTTTTCTTTAGCGTATCAATATCAACGAGACCTCGCTCATTTTCCTTTGCAGTTTCAATGCTATTTTGCTTTAGCATCTCAGCGTTTTTCAATAGGAGCTCATTCGTTGTTTTTGTCACATGTTTTTGAGCTTCTACTGCCTGACGTTGTCTAACAAGCGTCAGAGCAATGGCCACTTGATTTTTCCATAATGGTATAGCTGTCATAATGGAAGACTGGATTTTCTCCACCAATGCTTGGTTTGTATTTTGAATCAAGCGTATTTGTGGAGCACTTTGAATGGTAATTTGACGGCTTAATTTCAGGTCATGTAATCTTTTATCTAGACGATCCGCAAACTGCACCATATCGTTAACATCCTGAAAGTCCATTTGATCTTGTGTGGACTCAGCTTTTTGCCTTAATTCAGGAATCGTTTTAGAGTATAGTTCGTCTAGCTTAAGTTCACCTGCTGCGATAAAAACATTTAAACCATGAAAGTACTCTTTATTATGCTCATATAATTGTTCCAGTAACTTTATATCACTTAATAGGCGATTTTTAGAGTGTTCTAACTTTACGCTAATTCGATCAATTTGAGCACCTGTTTTTTGATATTTCGACAGAACCTCTTGAATTGAGTTTTGAATTTTCCCAAACATCCTTGAAAATAATCCTTGTTTTTCCGTTCTAAGCTCATCAGGATTTACTTCTTTAAGCTTACTCATTAACTCATGAATAATCTGTCCGATATCCCCAATTTCATCTTTTCTAACCTGGTCAATCATCGTATGGGAAAAGTTCATTAGCTTCCCTTGAGCTTGTGTTCCGTATGAAATAATCGCCTGATGATTTTTAGGGTCGATCTGCCCTGCTAATTGATATGCCTTTTGTCTGTTTTCTTCCGGGATGACATCTATAAGCCTTGGTGGTTTATCTTCTTGTGTTTGTATTACCTGTTTTTGAAAACCATCCTCCTGTTCTCCAAACGGGTTGGCAAGCATATCGTCGAAAAGACTGCTTGTTTCTTTATACTTCTCACTCATTATAACCGCCTGCTTTCATCATCTTTTCTGGTTTTTATAACATCTAATTCAAAGTTTAGTTGATTTATATCATTCGATAGAACATGGTTTAAATCCTTTTCAATGGATAGAGTTAGCTCTTTTATAACCTGTCTTGTATCGAATAATGATATTTCAAGCTCCGCTGCTTTCTTTGGCTGATTTTTTAGAAAAGCGTATTTTTCAGTAATCTCTACAAGTGAGTCTAAATGGTAAAAATAAAATCGTTCAGCTTGATAAAATCGTTTCGGTTCTTTTTTCGTTATGCTATAAATTTTCCTTGTGACTCGAAGGATATCCACGTTTTGTTTAAAACTGGGGATGCTCCTAGATGCAATAAGGGCCTTTTGTAGACGACCAATCTTACTTTTTGCCTCTTTAAGATTCTTCTTAATATAAGCATATTCCTTGCTTGTAAGCTGATGCTTCTTTAAATAACTCCGCTTTATTAGTCCCTTGATTGAAATATAGGAAATGAACGCTGTACCTAGAGCAATACCTGATGACATCCAAAACGTTTGGTCAAATCCAAAGAAACTAATCAACCAAGCTCCTGTAGATGCGGGAAGGGCAGCGAATAAAAAGACTATTAATGAAATAAATGGATTCAAGTTTATCGACTCCTGACATACACCATTTTATAAAGAGTTCATTGTCGGAATAAAATATCCTGTTATGAAAAGGTAATTAGTAGTATTACGATATTGAAACGTATATGGTTTCATTATCATTTTATCTATTTTATTCTAGAACAAACAGTATATTTCTTTATTATATGTATTATATTACTTCAGGAGCTACGATCCCAAAATAGACCTAAAATGTAAATGTATCTAAGACCTAAGATGTATTTAAAAAGCTTTAACTGAATGTCTATCAGTATTAAAATTAATCAGGCATGCATTCTAAGATGAATACAATCCTAGAAGAATAATGTCCTACCACACGAAGGAATAAGTAGGATTCATACTTTTGTGAAAAGTGATGTTTACAGCATTATAAAAGAGTAAGACCCCCTAACATCTATATAGGAGGCCTTACTCTTTTTGGTTAATTAATACTCAATATCCTGTATTCCTGAAAGGTTAAATACAAACTTGCCATCTTCTTTAATAATTGAATGGATTGAAGTTGTGACATTGTCACGATATTGATATCCATCTGCAATGTAGGTAGCAGTTATTTTGTGTTTAACCTCAACAATGACTTCCTTTTCAGTCATACTTAAAAATTTGATATCCTGCAGCTCATACTTAAGGTCAAAGTTTTTGAATAGTTCTTCTAACATTGCAATCATTTGTGTATCATTGCGACGTTCTTTAGAAACATCCTTCATGTATTCTTCCATGTTTTCCGTTTCTGTATTAATTGTATTTCTTCTAATTAATTCCTTAATTTTAGCCTCATCTGCTTTTATAGCTTTTTCAGTCTTTTTTTGTGCTAACTGTAGTTCGATTGTTTTTCCTTTTTTCATTTGGACTAATCCTACTCCCGGAGCAAAGTAAGAAGTACGTCCTGATCTTAATTGCTGCATCTCAATGCAATTCTTAAAAGTTCCTGCAGGGGTTTTCACTGTTTTAGTTAAAGAAGTAATTTTTGTTGTTTCATTACTGTATGTTACCTTTTTCCCAACATACAAAGGATAACTCAATTGCTCTAAAACTCTACTTCCCTCTTTCTCTTCTAACGCATTTTTAGTTTCCCTTTCAGAAAGGACTACCTTTTTACCATCTCTAGTTTTCCAAACATTCCATCCATCTTTTTTCTGGGAATATTTTAAACTGACTGTTGCACCCTTGTAATCTTCATAAGTATAAATCTTTGTTTTATCCATTAAGAAAGAAATTTTCTTAGTTGCCTTTAAGTGCTTAGTATATACATAGGCTTTCTTGTTTTTATAATAGATTTGTGACCAACCACTTTTAGTCTTGGAATAAACGTTTACAATACTCCCCTTTTTTAAAGAACCAACCGTTTTAGACTTTGATGATGCAGTTGCCTTTATACTGGTACTCTTTACAGTTACAATGCCGGAATGGATAGTTGAAGCATTTGTTGTAGTTAGTGGAAAAAATAAGCTTACAAGAAGCGCGAAGGTAATAACTAGCTTGAATAAAAAGGACTTTTTCATTAGGTTTCCCCCTACTCTGATATGTATTTGTTATTGGAAAATCAAACCAATTATAAATTTAACATTGTCAGATAGGAGTACGCATGACCACAATATCCTAATTGAGAATTATTTTTATTGGGCCAATAGTGCCATTCTTAGGTTCTATTCGTTATAAAATTATCAGTCCATTCATTACCATTTACACAGTTTTTATATATTCTCTAATAGTCATATATTACTAATGAAGGAGCACTCTAAGGGTATGAAAGAATTAATTAAAAAAGCATGTAATAAGTAGAATTATTAAAAATTCTGCCCATTACATGCTTTTTTATTTATTTAGATTCGCTTTGCACCTATGTATCTAGTTTTCCAATATGTACTCGATAAAGAATCGATTTTAACACCTTTATTAGCGCTATGTATAAACTGCCCTTTCCCTACATAGATAGCTACATGCGATACTCCTTTTCCACTTGTATTGAAGAATAGAAGATCACCTTTTTTCAAACTTTTCTTAGCTACGTTTTTTCCTTTTTTGTAAATTTCTCTAGAGGATCTTGGAATTGGCTCTCCTGCTTTTTTAAATACATATCCTACAAAGCCTGAGCAATCAAACCCATTTGGTGACATTCCACCATATTTATAAGGAGTACCTATGTACTTCTTACCAATACTAGCTGCATTTGCACCTGATGAAGAAGCTTCCACTTCATTAGTACCTATTAAACCACTAAATAATAGACTGATTGATAAAATACTAGCTAAAAGGACTTTCTTCATAACAACCTCCGAAAACAATAGGAATAAGTTATCACCTTACAAAACTTATTCTCTCATAAATTATCAGAAAATTGCTATTACAGTTCTGTTCTAATTTCATTACAAGAATGTTACAAATTCTCTTAAACTTTGATAGGCTAGTCCAGAATTATACTAAAATGTTACTAAATATTTAGTGATTATGATCTTATTTAGCCTTTATATGACAAAGTTTTGAGTTAGTCAGAAGTTAAAAAAATGGAATATACAAAAGCAGCATACACCACATCTTACTTTTAAAGATAGTCTCTCTGGACTATATTACCTCCTCTTTAGATTTGTCTCATCGAAGTGAGTTAGGAAATATCTCCTGTAGGTAGAGTTAGTTTGAACTTTAATGAAACTTTAGTGTTTGTATTAAAGAATCCTCCCTAAACCAAAAATTTAATCTAATCACTCAAAAAAATAGGCAGCATCTCATAGAGAGATACTGCCTATTGATTTAAGTATAAAATTAAATTCGTTTCGCTCCAATATATCTTGGCTTCCAATAGCTATTTGATAGAGTATCGACTTTAACTCCTCTACTTGCACTATGTATAAACTTCCCTTTGCCTACGTATATAGCAACATGTGATACTCCTTTTCCATAAGTGTTAAAGAAAAGAACGTCACCTTTTTTCAAGTTTTTCTTAGAAACTGATTTTCCTTTTTTATAGATATCTCTAGAAGTCCTAGGAATAGATTTCCCTGCCTTTTTAAAAGAATATCCCACAAAACCAGAACAATCAAAGCCTTTAGGAGTTGTCCCACCGTACTTATACGGAGTGCCTATGTACTTATGACCAATATTAGCAGCTTTTGCGCCATGAGAAGTTGCTTCTACTTTAGAATTTCCTATTAAACCACTAAATAGTAGAGTCATTGTTAGAATACTTGCTAGTAATATCTTTTTCATAAGAGACCTCCAGATGACTTAAGAATTGCTTTATCTGTTCTTATTCTCTCATGAATTATCTGAAAATTACTTTACAGTTTCTTTCAAATTTCGTTACAAGTGTGTTACAGGATGTCTAATATATTGACAAGAAGAGTCAAAATTTGTGTTATTCTCTTTATAAAACATTAAGAGAGAGCAGATTCAATCCACTCCCTCTCTATTTTATTACTTCATTTCAAAAGTAACTTTATAAGTTCCTGGTACGGTTGGTAATGTTACTGTACCATATGTTAGATCATTAATAGGAATTCTGTAGGTTTTTTTACTTCCTTTAAAGACTAAAACTGCTGATTCTGATTTGTAGTCTTTTTGATTATATACTCTAGTTACATAATTTCCATACTGATCTTTTACATTTAATACACCACTGCCCCAATTACTACTTGATGCAGGCAGATAAATACGTTGTCCTGCGTAAAGTTTCGTGTTCTTCTTAAAGGAGATACTTGCTTTTAATTGATCACCGAAAGTAACTTTCATGTTTTTAGAAACCTTATTACTTGGTAACTGATATTCATAAACCCAATTATCATTTACAAGTACATTTGATGACAGTTCAGTATATGTCATGTTATTAAGATAGACATTCGTTACAGGACCATTACTATCATATAGCGAAAGACTTGATAAATGATTAAAGTTATTAAAATTAAAAGCTGCTCCTATACTTTGAATATCCAACTTATTACTTCCAGATGGCTTAGTTGTAAAGCTAATTAAAGATAAATTTTTTGAGCTAATGTTAATAGACTGCTTTTTATCATCAATTTTTTGACTTTTTAAATATAGGTTATAGTATTTTTCTGAACCTTTTGCTTGAACTTGCATATTATAAGTGCCTTTTGGGACAAAGAACTTTGATTCACCATAAAAGCTTCCTAAATGTAACATCTTCTTATTTGAGTCTATCTTTGTGATAGATAGATTGGTTGTTTGTACATCTTTAGTAGGGTAATTAATAATTATTTCAGAAAGCGAAGCTGCATCTAGGGTAATAGTCTTTTTATTCTGCTTCTTATTAACTTCAAGATAGAATACTTTATCCTCTACTCTTATTGTTCCATAAATAGTAGAATACTTATCCCAGTTTAGACCGGAGAATTTGTATCCATTTGATGTTTTTGTCTCTTTAATATTGAAGTTTCTATAAGAATAATCTGTCTTTTTTGAACTGTTTTTCTTTACATATGTAAAATATGTATCAATATAATTAGCATTCTCTATACCTTTAAATGCTACTGAAAACTCTCCATTTGCACTTCCTTTTACAGTTAAAGAAAGCTTTCCTTTAACACCCTTATAGGTTCCAGTAATTGTAACCTTACCTGACTTCACAGGTAAAAGGAATCGCCCATCAACAATTTTCAAAATTTTTGAACTTGAAGAGGTTAATTTTACATCCTCAATTGGTACATAACCATATGTTTTATCTTGGTAGGTCACCTTTGCATCTAAATAATTGTCATACTGGCTATCGCCAACATAAATTGTTTTATTATCTAGTATAAGCTCCAATTTAGTAATTTTAGATTTTTTTGGTGCGCTTTCGATTTTGATTGTTGCAGAATTTGATTTTACTGGCAGCAAGCCATTCGCACTGGCCATACTAGGTACTGAAAAGGAAAGTATAAGCAGCGCAGTCAGAAGCATTCCAACGAATTTTTTCACCTTAATTCCACCTTCTTCTCTTTTATGGTAATAACAGGAATATTATACAGGACATTCCTGGAGGTGAAAAGATAATTTTCCTGTGTAGTATAGTAGAAACTTTAATGCATTTCTTTACAATGGTTATTTTCCAAAACAATGCATTTACTGGTAAGAATTTAAGAGCTGATTTTTACACTATTATAGGTCAACCAGTCCACCAGTCCTAAGCTTTTTCTAAATTAATCTCTATATAGTAACTATTCTTATAGTTAGATTTATATAAACTACAAGTAACCAAATTTTATATGCCTTTACAAATATAGGAATGACAAAAAACGATAATTATTTTAAAATAGAATAGTTATAGATTACTATACGAAGAGGGATTAATATGAGTAAAAGGGGTTTAAAATTACTACTTATTCTTGGGACATTGTTTCTAATCATTTCTAGTATTTCTCTAGAGTCCGTTTCAGCAGCAACAGTTAACACGAAAAAGAGTCGTGTGACCTATACTCTGAAAGATGCTAATGGCAAAAGCTATCAATTATATGTAATAGGGTCAAGTGAAAAGAAAAAAAGAGCATCGTATGATGATTCCGATTTTGCAATGGTGTGGGCCGGAGCAAATGAAGGTGATTTAATGTACCACGGGAACTATAAGTTTTATATTCGAAAAAGTGGCTCAAAGTCTGTGACCTATACTGGGTATCAAAAAAAGGGATATACATATAACGCAACACGAAAAATGATGTACATGATCCCTTCCAAATATAAGGGACAACCAGACCTGTTTGCAATTGCTTCAACTGAAAGTTCTAACTTTGAATTCGTTGATATATATTACATCTCAAAAGGGAAATTAAAGAAAGCAAAGCATGGGTTAGGTTACACATTAAGGCCTCAGAATATATATAAAGATGGGTTTAGAATTGCAAGTTATAACAACGCTGTAGCTAAATGGGATGTTTTAGAACTAAAGTTTAATTCTACTAGAGGTACTTTTACGAAGGTTAAATTAAAAAAGTATAATTTTGATTCGCTCTCTTATAAGGATTGGAGAAAAGATTGGAAATAATTCAATGGTAAGGCAGAACCGTAATTTAGGTTCTGCCTTTCATTTTGCCGAGGTCTACTCAGAGCAAATTAAATTAAATTACCAAACATATGGATTTCCATTAGCTGTTGATTTCGCTTTGTTGTGTGGCATTAATCCTTTTTTATCCAGATTTAACCAATACTTTGATTTTGCAGGATAAAAATAGCTGTAGAAATTAAAAAGCTTGTGAGCTGAAATAGTGAAATCATCAGCATACATACGAATGTTAAATCCCACGCTTCGTCCATAATGATTTTGTTTATTAGCCACTGGATCATTTGATATACGATAGTTAATCACGTTTTTCAAATTATTGGTTTGGTCAATTCCAAAAGCATTAAAAGTAACAACCTTATTAAAGTTACTTGGATAGTTTTTAGCTGTTGCTTGAGCTAAATAACCACCTAAAGAATGTCCTACAATGGTGATATTATCACTTTTACCCGCATTTCTTTCAAAAAGAGCATATGCTTGTAACTTTTGATAGTTATAATTGCTTGTTAAGGCTCTAGAATTATGATACCAGTCAGCCGTGTCATCGGAACCTCTGTATGAAATTACAACTTCTTTTGTACGATTATTTTGGAACGCATAACCTTGGAAGCCAGTATCCTTATTAACCAAAGCATCTATCATTTTCCATTCAGTTGCATGTAGATAATCCGAACCGATAAATGTTTTAGGAGTAATCTTTGCACCACTTGAAGTTTTGGCATACATCCCTAAATACTTTTGAGTGTTTTTTAAATCTGCATAGAAACCACGCTTCCCATTAGAATTTAATTTACCTACAATGGTAGGCACACTACTTCCAACCAAGTGGTTAATATCGTTGTAAGCAAGACCTGCAAACATGATATATTGGCTTGTTTTTAATTCATATGAGTAAACATCAATGCGATTTTGTGCACTGGTCCAAAACACTTGTGCATCTAAATACTCAAATAATCGAATGGGTACATATGAGGTACCCTTTTGGTTCACGGAAGCTGCAGTTAATGTTTTAGTAGTTTTCCCATTGGTGTTAAGTGTAATAGTATTAGTTCCAATTTTATGTGAAATAATTCCTGTTCGATAAGGGTGTTTAAAGGTCACCGTTTGTGTAGATTGGTCCCATCGAACCTCTAGTCCTAATTTCTCCGCAATTGTCCGAAGAGGCACCAAGGTACTTCCATTAATGGTGATAGAAGCACTATTAACCTTCTTACCATCAACATATATTGTCGGAGCAGCAGCTTGAGCATCGTTAGATAGGCTAAACCACATTAGTAGGATTAACCCAACACCAACACTTAATAAAATTTTCTTCATATACCAGTCTCCTTTTCATACTTAAGGTCCTAACACATTAGAATTTTACCATCTCTATTGTCCTATATAAAGGAAAATAACTCCAAAACAGTAATTGCTATTTCTTAATTAAAATAGGCAGAGAAATATTTTAAATATTTTCTCTGCCTATTATTGTTATTATTCAGTTATTGAGTCTTGAGCACTACCTGAATCAGGAGATGTTTCTGTTGAGTCACCACTCGGGTGTTGTGTATCTTCAATAGGAGCATGTCCATCAGTTGACCCGTCAGATCCTTCACTTGGAGCCTGTCCTTCTGTTGTTTCTGTCTCTTCTTCTTTAGGAGCTAACACTTCTTTCTTTAGTGTTTTTGCACGCTCAATCTCAGCTTTTGCTTTTGATTTTAACTCATTTACTCTTTCAAGAAGTCCTTTAACTTCCACCGCACTAGCTTTAAATTTCTTGTGACCTAATTGCTTTACAACTGTTTTTAGCTTATTGATTTGAGCATTAAGCTTCCCTTTGAAGCTATTATATTTTGATGAAACTTCCTTACTTGTATACTCATTTTCAGACTCAACATTAGCCTGTTCTGCCGTGTCTTGTTCAGTTGTGTTTTGTTCTGTATTTTGTTCAACTGTCTCTTGTTCTGGATTTTGAGTAGTTTCTTGCTCTGTTTCTTGAGTAGTTTTTTCATCTACACTAAAATATGAGTCAATCGATTTTGATACTTTAGCAATCTCTTTTTCTATTGAATTTAAACGTTTTTCTATATTTTTTGCTTCTTTAGATACTATTTTAACTTTATTCTTAGATTTCTTTTCTTCTTTTACTTTCTTTTCTTTTGTTTGCTTTTTTTCATTGGTTTGTTTTTCTTCTTTAACAGACTTACTTTCTTCCTTTTTGTTACCTTTTTCTTCTTTTACTGGTTTCGATTCTTCCTGCTTTGGCTTTTGTTCTACCTCTTTTGTTTCTTCGACCTTATGTTTGTTTCCCTTGTCAGGACCCTTAGCATCAGCCATAGATGCTGAGCTAAACACAAAAGTCGCAGCAGTTAATCCTACAAATAGTTTTGAATACCAATTTCTTTTCATTACGTTTTCCTCCTTTTGGTAAACGGCAGCTGGCTGGCGTAGGAATTAGTCCCTTAGCCCCTAAGCTTTGTGACACCAGGTTTCCCGGGTTGTACCTTTATAGATATAATATACCACCTCTATAGGATCTTTGATATACGTGTGTTATGGGTACTTTGTACCATTTTAATGTTTGGTGACAGGCACCTGAAATATTACCGTAATTCAAATTTAAAATACTGAAATAGATAGTTGCATATAGTAAAAAAGATTGGGGATATACGCTCCCCAATCTTTTTGTTATGTTACAGAAATGTTGCAGGTGCCTGTCACCTTTAATGTCACCTTTAATAAACTATTTTACTACTGTCGTCGTTGTTGGGCTTTTGTTGCCTTTTGAGTCTTTTGTGTAGACGGTGATTTTTGTTTTTGATTTTTGTTTTGGAATGTTTATATAGTAGTAGCCTGTTGATGTGCTTTTCTTTTGCGCTAGTACTTTTCCATTTGCTGTTATATATACCGTCGTATTAGGCTCAGCTTCCCCGCCGATTAGACGAGAGTCTGATGTAACTTCATTAACAATTGCCTTGAAGTATTTACTTTTTAATACGTACAATTTGTATGGATTTTTAGCAGAGAACTCCTCTTTGATAGGTGAAACACTAATATAAAGAACTCCTGATTCTATAGCTTTATAAAGTAGCTCTACCGGCTTTTTCCCCCAGTTTGTTTTATCTTTTAGTTTCTTACCATCTTTATCGTAAATGGTTAACTTGTAATCATAGACTAAATCGGATAAAGTTACGGAAATTTTTTCTCCTTTTTTCACCGATATTTTATAGTAATCTTCATCTGTGACTGTACTGATGATACCTTTGAAAGACTTTCCTGATTTTAACGAAACAGCATATTCTCTAACATCATTAGGTTCCATTGTCTTTTTATTATGTGTTACTTTTGCTGTTGGGAAAGTAGCTAAAATTTTATAGCTTTTTGTTTTCGAATACTCTTTTAAGTAAGATTTAATGTGAATAAAATATGATCCAGCTTCATTTACGTTGTAGTCAATGTACTTTGCATTTTTCCCTTTGGAAAAGCTCCCAGAAAGCTGATTTCCTTTTTCATTGTATAGTTCCATTGAATAAGAGAACGGTAGGTTTTCAAGATTAACACGGACTTGTCCCTTTTTTGCCACCTTTAATTCATATACATCTACATCATGTTGATATTCTAACTTTGCATTAAATGGTTTTCCCGATGTAAGTGCGTACGCAGTTTCTTGTGTATCGTTAGGCTCAAATGATTTGTCATGACTTACTTTATCAGGGAATGTAGCCTTGAATAGATACTCTGTGTCTTCAGAATATTGATTTTTAGGTGAGTAAACCACTACATAATATCTTCCTTTATCTTTAACAGTATGAGAGACATGATCCCATGACGTTAAGAGACTCGTTCTCAGTTCACTAAATTGCTCATTATAAACTACCACTCTATAATCATATGGTAGATTATCAATCCAAACCTTTATTTCTCCTGCTTTTTTCACATCTAACATATATACATCTTGATCAAAAGATGAATCAATTGTTGCTTTATAAATTTTCCCTGATTTCACTGAATAAGCATTTTCTTTTGTATCATTAGGTTCCAAACTACTATCATGAACAGTTGTATCAGAAGGGTAAGTCACTTTTAATTTGTATTCTTTAGAAGAAGAATATGAACCATTACTTTTTACTTGTATAAAATAGGTACCAGCATCAGATATTTCATATTCCGCCATACTAGCTTGATCAGCGTTGTCGTAATTTTTTCTTAATACATATAGATTATTTGAATCCGCATCGAACAATGAAGCCTCGTAATCAAATGGAAGATTTTCAAGGCTGACCCTAACTGTCCCTTCCTTTTTAATCTCAAACTTGTACCAATCATCATCTTTTCCATGTTCAATTTTGGCGTAAACAGGTTTACCAGATGAAATAGTTACTGCTTCACTTGCTGTGTCATTTGCAATTGGATCATTTGCTGCATTAACAGTAAATGTAAGATGACAAACTAAGAAAATTGTAATAACCAAGCCTCTAAAAAACGGTTTCATTGTTTATTCCTCCTGTGAAGTTTAATTGGTGAGTGCCATTTACCTATCGCCAATCGATTACCTTAATAATTCCATTATATGAAATATATGACTAGAATTAAATAATTCCAATATAATTTCTATAAAGTTACTTTTATATTATATTTATACTATCAATAAAAAAGAGAGTTCCTAAACAAGAACTTAATTTCTCACAAACACTAGTTAAGAAAGAGTATAAATTCAATAAAATGAATGAGAAATAATAAATAAAGATGTTGAGACTTACAGTCAGCTGATGTCCTCAAGGAGAAAGTTTAAAAAGAGATCTTGAGATATGTTTACGATACGGTTAACAAAATCACAAATATCAATAAAGGGGGAAAGAGCTTTTATATCAGTATTAAACCAAGACTTACTAACAAGACTTACTAACAATATGTATTAGGGTAAAGAGGTAAGCCTAGCCGTCTAGCCATTATAAATATTCTTATTTAAATGACATAGATTAGATAGCATCTTTAAAAAAAATAAAAAGAGAGACAACTAGTCTCTCCTCTCCATCTATCTATATTATTTATGTGAGCTATAATTCTTTTCACCAAGTGTATAAGTGAAAGTCACCATTTCTCCACTATTATCCTTTTTAACATACAGTGTATCGCCAGCCGGTACAGTAAGTGTTCCAGTTTGTCCTTTATTAGATGTATATGTAACAACTACATCTATCATATTAGGGTTTGAAACAGCTATAGTACGGGAATCCGCCGTATCTAGGTTTTGTTGGACCCCTATAGTTAATTCCAAGTTGTTAGAAGCTTGTTCATCTGTTACAGCTGCAATGTTAGCTACTTTTACCTCAGCTTCTTCTTTTCCTTCTACCGCTGCTGCATTTGCAGCTAATGCTGTTTTTAGGCTTTCAATATCTGCATTTGCTTGCTGCACTTGTGACTCAAGATTATTGATTCTCTCATTTTTGTTTTTAATAATTTTGTTAGCAGATTGAATATTGCGATATGCCTCATTCTCCGCTAAAACAATATTATCATTTGCTAGGTTTAGCTTGTCCGAAAGAGTTTCAACTTGACCTTGCAATGTCGTACCAAATTCTTTAATCGTGTCTAGATGTTGTGTACCTGTGTATGTTGCTACTCCTGTTGCTAAACTTCCTGCTACCAATACGCTTGCTACCTTACCTGAAATTAAACCCATGTTAAATCTCCTCCAATTTTTTATATTGGAGGTCGGTTGCACTACTGACTCCACATATTCCAAGTGCCCAAATACAGAATAAGCTTCAACGTCTCCTTCCAATGATTAACATGTTTTACAACGTTTACAATATGATTATAAGCCTAAATACTAGATTTGTGGCTAAAGAAAAATCGTAAAATTACCATATAATCCCACAAATATTTTCAAAATTTGCGTAATTATTTTTCGAATTTTTGATGGATTTGTCGAGAAAACAATTATAGGCTTAATTCTATTTTTTAGAATTTGGGTAAAAAAGCACAAAAAAAATTCATAAACTATCTATTTTTAATAGAATCATTGCTTTTATCCAGATAAGTTAACTGGCAGGATCTATTATTTTTTTGTCTCAAAATAAACTAGTTTATCACTACAGGACTTTGCATACTCATTCATATTCTACTAATTCTACTTTTACTGACATTAATAGGCATCGTACTAGCTTTATGTTCTTGAGTACTAATTTGACTAATAAACTGGTTAATTAGAATGTTATTCCTAAAATATTTATAGTTAAATATAAGGGATTTTTTAAAAATTATGGGATAAAAAGTAAACTAGTGGTATATTTTTAATGGATTCATCTGCAAATAAATTAATAAGGAGGTATTTAAACGGAAAGTGTCTATATATAAATATATAGACTAGACTCCTAGGCAACATCAGCTAGAGAATATAGTTGTTTCCAATAGACAAGGAGGAAATTAAATTGAAAAAGTTTAATTTGAATGTATTTATTTACACCACCCTACTTACCTTATTAGTAACATTTATTGTACCTACTAATTTACAGGCTTCCGCTTCAACAGGTAACTTCAACTTAACCATTCTACATACTAATGACACACATGCTCGTGTAGAACAACAACCACGATTATTTACCGCTGTTAATACTCTACGCAGTCAAAAAGCAAACACATTACTAGTTGATGCTGGAGACGTTTTCTCAGGAACATTGTATTTCAATAAGTTCAATGGTTTAGCAGATTTATATTTTATGAATTTATTAGGTTATGATGCTATGACATTTGGAAACCATGAATTTGATAAAGACTCTGTCACACTTGCCAATTTTATTAGACAAATGAATTTCCCGATGGTATCAGCAAACGTTAACGTTACAAAAGATGCATACTTAAGCCCTTTATATAGAGATTTCACAGGTAATCCTGCGGAAGGTGGAAAAATTTATCCTTCCATCATTAAAACAATCGGTGGGGAAAAGGTCGGAATCTTTGGGTTAACAACAGAGGAGACTTCTATTCTATCTAGCCCTAGTAAGGATATTGTCTATGAGGATTCCGTTCAAAAGGCTAGATTAACAGTAGACTCATTAAAAAGAGTAGGAGTTAATAAAATTATTGCATTATCACACCTAGGTTATAAGCCTGATATTAATCTTGGGCAGTTGGTTGACGGAATTGACATTATTGTTGGTGGTCACTCTCATACAACGCTTGATAAGCCATATGTAATTAACAAAACAGAGCCAACCCTTATTGTTCAAGCAGGAGAACACTTAAATTTCCTTGGTTCTTTAGATGTAACCTTTAATAGCACTGGTGTTGTGACAGGTTACAATGGTCAACTAGCAGACCTATCTACTTACTCTGAAAATCAACATGTTAAAACGAAAGTAAATGAGTACAAAGCAGAGCTTGAAGAATATACAAAAAGAATTGTCGGAAAAACGGATGTATTTTTAAATGGGGAACGTGCTGACGTACGTACAAAGGAAACTAACTTAGGAAACCTTATTACAGACTCCATGGTTGCCAAAGCAAATCAATTTGTAAAAACTCATATTGCTCTTCAAAATGGTGGAAGCATACGTTCATCTATCCAGGCAGGAGATATCACTTTAGGTCATGTCAAAACCGTTTTACCATATGAAAATACTTTAGTAACACTTGATCTTACTGGCGACGAACTTTGGAAAGCACTAGAACATGGTGTAAGCGGAGTAGAAACAGTGGAAGGGCGATTCCTACAAGTTTCTGGGATTAAATATAAGTTTGATCTAACTAAGCCAGTTGGCAGCAGAGTTTGGTCTGTTGAAGCTAAAACAGATGATGGATTTAAACCTCTTGATAAAACGAAGATATACAGAGTAGCTACTAATGCCTTTACCGCTGATGGCGGAGACGGATTTACGATGTTTAAAAAGGCTAAAGATGAAGGACGAATGAAGGAACTATTCATTGTAGACTATGATGTTATGGTTGATTATTTAAGTAAGTATAGTTTGGTATCCCCTAAGGTAGAGGGAAGAATTATACAGGAAGCTCAAGTCAGTAACGGAGATACTACCGCTCCTAATGCTCCTGTGGTAAACGGAGTTAAAAATTCAGATAAAAAGGTTACTGGTAAAGCAGAAGCTTATACAAAAATCTCTATTTATGTTGGAAAGAATAGAATTGGCTATGGTACTACGAAGAAAGATGGAAAATTCTCTGTTAGTATTAAGAAAAAGCAAAAGGCCGGTACTAATTTAATCGTAACTGCAAAGGATAAAGCGGGTAATGTCAGTAAGGCAATCGAGATTGTTGTTAGTAGCGAAGATAAAGGAAACGGCAAAGGTAGAGGTAAGGATAAAGGAAAAGGAAAAGATAAAGGAAAAGGTAAGGGTAAAAAGTAAAATATAATATAAAACTATTGAGGCCTTCACCACAATATTAATTACTGGTGAAGGCCTATTGTATTGATATGTTGATAGAAAAGTAAATCTATTAAAAAAACAGTGAATATCCTCACTGTTTCTTGTCATTATTTTAATGTTGAACAGGGATTCCTAGAGTTGTATACTGCGGTCCATGTTGAACTGGAATACCTGCTAGTTCTACCACATTTTCCTTACCATGTTGTACTGGAATACCTGCCGTATCAAATCCGAATGTAAAAGTAGCTGCACCAATTATAGTAAGAGCTAAAGCACTTGAGAAAATTAATTTTTTCATATATGACAACACTACCTTTCTAATAATTTAATATAATTCCATTTTATTCTAACACCGTGACAATAATTTTTCCAATTCTTCTTGGAAGATTTGCGCAAAAATTTCATTACCCTGCAATTTTAATATTTTGATAGATTCCTCTATGTAGTTTTTACCCTTTTCAATTTCTTCTAATTTAATATAGTTTTCCCCGGTTTGATAATGAAATTCAGCGAACAAATATAGGAGTTCCTTGTTAATACAGTGGCTGATTCCTTTTTTACTATATTGTAAAGATTCTTCAAAACTCCCTAACTCAGATAATACTTGGGAAAGAGAAAAAAGCACCTTTAAAACTACTCGATCATCTACTATATTTGGAAGCTTCTCCAAACTTGCCAAAGCTGAATTTAAAGTTATTTTTGCATTTTGAAAGTCTTTATTTTCATATAAGATGAGACCAATGCTATTCAGAATTTCAATTTCCCTTTCGGAAAAGTCTTTACGCTTTGAGTTGGTTAACTCTATCGCTTGGTATAAGAATTTCATTGCCTTGTCTGTATTATTTTCAAGATAATAAATACAAATTCCTTTATGCCATAATAAAAATTGCTTTAGGCTAGTATGTTGAAAGCTTGGATTTTCTTCCTCTCTATAAACAATTTCATATATCGCTTTATAATTTCTTTCTCTCTTATACTTATTGATCAACTCTTGAACTGCAACGAAATAATTTTGTTTATTTTTCGACGCCATTTCAAAGAAATAAGTTAGGTCTAAATTTAGTCTTTCTGTCAATTGATCAAGCTGCTCAAGGGTAGGAAACTTTTTCTCTTTTTCAAAAAGAATCAAATCATCTTCAGAACATATCCCCTGTGAAAGAGCTTCTATCGAAATCCCCTTTGTTGTTCTTAATGAGTGTAAAATTTCTCCAAAGCTATACTCATAGATTCTCAAAGTAATCTATCCCCTTTTTATAAATATAAAGAACTAAAAATACTTATACAATTATAGTAATTTTATCATATTTTTAATGATAAGAATATTAGGTAAATAGTTTATGTCGAGAAGCATTTTATCTATTAAAGAACTGGATTATTTAATAAAACTATTATTTCTTCCCATTGTAAAAAAGGAGATATACTAGACTTACCCTTTAAATGTGAAGTTCCTATTTGCTTTGGAATTTGTAACGTCTTAATCAAAGCGATCATTATAAAATTAAGAAGACTTTACTACAGGATAGGGACTCATTATAATAAACAAATGATCATTTTGCAGGATTCAAAAAACCTTGTGTGCAACATCAATGCAAACAAGGCTTTTTTTGTTTATTCGAAAGACCTACATTTCCTTTACCAAATATACCCGCCAGCATAGCCACCCATATCTTGATCCATAGATCCATCTTCTAGCATCCCGCATGCCCCGTTTGTATACGTATAGATATTATCTTTTGTATTATACTGTTTATCAATTTTGGAGTATGTAAAAGTAATTTTACAACCGTTGGATGAATAATAGGCTTTTCCATTTTTCAAAGATGCTGAACCGAATTGATCCTTTGAACTGTATACCCAATTACCATTAGAGTCCTTACGACCATAATAAGAGAAACCAAAATAAATCTTATTTGAGGTCTGCTTGTAAATCAATAAATCCAATCCATTTCCTGTACCTGAGAAATTGTGTTTATAATTTCCAACCCATTTACCATTTGGTTGATTTACATATTTTAGGTATTTTGCACTTACATAGGCCTTCTTTCCTTTATACTCCACAGGCATCCATTCATTATATGAATATGCCATAATATAAACTTTTGACCCTTTTGAAATCAAACCCAATTTCTTTCCTTTAATAGATGGTGTTTGACGAACATTAATATGATCAGTAGCTGTCATATAGTATCTCTTGACCTTACTTTTATTTGCCCCAGCTTCTGGAACTAACATATTCGTTATTAATAATAAAGAAAACGCGATCGATATAATTTTCTTAATCAAGCATATCCCTCCTATATAGACCAAAATATTATTATTACCGAAAGAGATATTCTCCTCTAAATTCCAGTAAATGTATTATCAAAATACTTTAAGTCCGAGGTTTTAGTAATAAATAAATACTCTTTTACCTTTCCGTTCACGCTATAGCTAAGTACTATGTATCTTTCTTTGTCTAATCGTTTAAAATAAACTTCCTGAATGCTGTTTTGTGCTTTTTTCGTTTCTTTTAATTTTAATTTTCCTTTTTTGTCAATCGTGTAAAGTTTATATACGATAGGCTTTTTTATATCCTTCATTAAACTAACATTGTATTTACCTTTAAATTGTAGACCATACCCAATAGATGTTTGGACATCTTCAAATTCTATAGCATCTTCAATATTTTTAACTCTATTCTTTGAATTTTTAATTTTGAATTTCACTAATTTCGAAGTTTTAACATTATTACCAACCGAATATGAAATTCCATATTCTCCATCCTTTTTGAATCGAGCATAACCAATTTGATTGCTTTCTTTCATTAATCCATAATAAAACGCCTCATACTTCCCGTCTTTTTTGTAATAAAATTGATAGTGTATTTCTTCATTTTTAGGTCCAATTACATTAAAGAGAGTAATATTATCTACAACTCTAAGGTCTAATTGTGGAGTTTTTGCTGTTACCCCAGTATTTAATACTGTGAAAATCAGTAGACAAGCTAGTATACTTATTATTTTTTTCACTCTTATATTCTCCTTTTCATCTCTTTAATAGTAATATTCTACTATATAAATTTGGATCTAAAAAGATTATTAACTGAAGGGATTGTACATAATAGGCTTCTTGGATTATTTATCCCCTAATAGATTAATAAAATCAATATATTAGAGATAAACAATCATTTCCACGTATACTCAGTAAGACAGTGAATTTTCCTAATTCCTATAAAAGGATCCATCCAATAGAATTTTAAAAAAACAATGGATAGTACATCACACTATCCATTGTTTTCATAATAAAATTTATCTTTCTGTAGGTACCTTTATTTTCCCCGAAGCTACCTTCTTCTTAAATTCCTCTACTCTTTTAATAGTCTCTGAATCAAGATTCGTTTTTACTACATCTACTCCATTTTCTGCTATTCCATAAACAATTGTCTTGCCACCTGGGAAATTTCCCTTCTTTGCTCTTGATGCTATGTCGTATGCAGCAGAATCCATCCTTTTAATTGAAGATGTTAATGTAATGTCCAACCCGTGTTCAGAATGATCTCTATCTACTCCAATAACCCATACCTGTTTGTTAGGATCCTTTTTCATTCTTTGTCTTGCTTCAGCAAAAACTCCTAACCCACTACCACCAGCTACTTGATATATTATGTCAGTATTGGATGAATACATTTGAGAAGCTAGTAGCATTCCTATCTCAGGTTTGTTAAAATCTCCTACATATTTTATTTCAGTTTCCACCTTTGGATTCACAGCCTTTACTCCTGCGACAAAACCTACTTCATATTTATTAACTAGTGGTACATCTAATCCACCAATGAAACCTACTTTATTCGTTTTTGTCTTTAAACCAGCAACTACTCCAGCTAAGAACGCAGATTCATTTTCTTTAAATAAAATACTTGCCACATTTGGCTGATTTACTACGTCATCAACAATCGCATATTTTGTATTTTTATTTTTACTAGCAACTTGGTTGATTGGTTCAGCTAAATGAAAACCCGTTCCAAAGATAAGTCCATAGCCTTCCTTTGTTAACTTTAATAAATTCATTTCATATTCTCTATAACTCTCAGGTTGTATATACTTTACCTTGGCTTCATTTTTCTTACTGAATAGATGTAATCCTTCCCAAGTCAACTGATTAAATGATTTATCATCTATGCCGGAATTATCAGTAACAAAACCAATCTTAGATATTGAATGGTTATAATCTTTTGGTAACACACTATACTTTACAGCAGAATTTTTCTTTATGTATCCTTTTTCCACTTTGTATAGTAATGCTTTTTTATCGTAGCTGAATACTCCCAGTTCTGAGTTCTTTTTGATTGTCTTACCCTTTGTTAATTTCCCTTTAGAATCCTTGTAAAAAAGGCTGGTATCCTTAAGGATAACTACTTTTCCAATCAAACCTTTTTTTATTTCTACTTTTCCCCACAATTCCTTTGCTTCCGTTGTTGGCGTGACGGTTGGCAAAATAAATCCTAGTATTACTATAAATGCTAATAATGTTTTTAATAGCTTATTCATGGTTGCCTCCGTTAATAGTGATTTATACCCACACCATTTTACCTGATTTTTTAGGTATCTGTCACTCATAATTAACTATAATTCTAGTCAAATAATATTTAAGCAAACTATTTAACCTTTCTTTTATCATCCCAAAAATTTCAACTTGAAGTCCGTTGACCTGGTCAATAGTTCTTCTAATTGTGCAAAATAATCAGGAACTTGAAGAACTTCCTCAATTTTTGCTGTATGAATTATTCGATAGAATTGGTCTTCTCTTTCTAAACCTTTTCCACAAATGAAAAAGAAACTCAAACCAGCAGAACCGTCCAAGGGGTTGTTTCTCTCCAAGAGAAAAAAGCCTCTCCAATTCACAAGAGGCTAATTTTTCAGTCATTGTATTAATCGGGAGTATTTTTATCTAACTTTAAAGCCCAGTTTAGATTCGGATGAACTAGTGGTGATATTAATCGTATAACGAATTTGCTAGTAACAATTAAACAGAATAAATAACTTAATACAAACGAGATAATTAAAAGTAAAATGGGGTCATTACTAATTTGTTCTGGTACAAATTGACGAAACACTCGGACAGTACTAGAATGCATCAAATAAATAGAGAGTGTATATATACCGAATTTGTTGAATGTAAACAATATCCTTTTCTGAGTAATTAAAAGAATTAGTGCGATACACAACACAGTAATGGTTGCATATTGCATTACTTGAAAGGTAGCTCCTTTATATACGGACCACCCATAATGAGCATACTCATTTCTCATAAAAAGCAAGTCTGTGTCAATTCCTTTTGAAGTATAAAGCACCATTACTAATAAGAAAGTAAGGACGATGAATAAGGCACCCAAACGTACAGGAGATCTCCATGACGCTGCTTTTTGTGCTAATAAAGATAAAATATTCTTTTGCTTTAAAAAGTATCCAATTAAAAAGTATGGATAAAAGTTAATCAATTTTCTGATTGAAAACCAACTTGGGACATTATCAATATAACTTATCCAAACAGCTAACCCGACAGCGTATAATAAAGGATAACGTAGCTTAAGAATGATAGGGGTGATAATATTCCATACTATGATTCCAAACAAAAACCACATTGTCCAATATGGGACAAAAATATCTAATATTCGGCTATCAGGTGCTATCGTAACAAGTTCATGGTGTTTTATAAATTTTGAGAAGAATCCATTAATTACTTGCCATAAGAAATATATAAAGGTCAACTGAATGATTTTTTCAAACTTATTCGGACGAAAAAAATATCCACTTATTAGAATAAACAGGGGCATATGGAAAGTATAGATGACATTATATATGTATAGGACACTAGTGTGGGTCTCAGAATGACGATAAATCTCTATTAGATGTCCGAAAACGACCAAAAAGATTAATAAGCCCTTTACGTTATCAAGCCATGGATTACGATTTTTCTCCATATTTCCTCCTAAGTATCACATACTTCAACTTTTTTATAATAACAAAAAAGAAATTGGTTCTTAAAAATTCCCGCATGGTAAATATTTCATCGATTATTTAGAGTATGTCCCCCTCTTAAATAAATTATCTCCCCTACTCACTGATCTTTTCGGAGAAGTCACTTCAGATATTTCCACTTGTATTTAAACAAGTTATCATATAATACACTTTAAAAAGATATATTCATTAGCAGGGTAGTCTTACCTAAATATGGTATTATTATTAAGTATCAGATGGATACTAAGGAAGGAGTGAGTTTTTTATGAAACTGAAATTCTTAACAATCATTTGTACTTTCATTGCTTTTACCATTTTCTGCGGGGACACATCTAATGCTAAAACTGAATCAGTAGATTATAACCGAGTTTCTAATAATGCTAATGGAAACCATTTTGCTTATGATGGCAAAGGATACATTTATTATCCAGACTGGAAGGATGCTTATGGAATCATTAAGGAGTCAATAAAAAATCCAAAAGTAAAAAAAGAGTTAGTTAAAGACCAGTGGGTGGGAGAGGTATTCTTTCATAATGGTTGGATTTATTATAATGATTTAGAAAGAACAGGAAGTTTATTTAGGGTTAAATCAAATGGTACATCCAAAAAGCAATTAAGCAAAAAGAGAACATACTATCTGAATGAGTACAAAGGTTCCTTATATTATAATGTCATGTTAGACGAAGATGACGATAATAGCTGGTACATCCAGAAAATGAATTTGAAAACAAAGAAAGTGGTAAATCTGAAAAAGTTATCTGTTAATCAGGTTCAGGTTGTTAACGGATTGATTTATATGGTGGATGGAGACAATCAAATATTTAAAATGAAAGTATCAGGTAAGGATTTTGAAGAATTAAAGGTTAATAGTTGGAATCACCAGTCTTATTTTAGTATAGACAAATTAATGGTAGTTGCAGGTGAGGTTTATTATAGGGCTCATCGAGGTGACTTTTTTGCCCTGGAGAATGATCAGGTTTCCATTCCTGTAATTTTACAAGATTCAGGTGAAAGAGGGAGAGTTGGACCTAATCGAATTGATAATCCTGATCAAGTAATTTCTTACATCATTAGAAATAATGACTTGTACTATATACTGGATTCCTATAAAGAAGACGGAACTGTGTACAAAGAGCTTTGGCATATGAATCGTGTGTCAAAGGTTAAGAATAAGTTGAGTACCCTGCCATTTACATATCTTAGCCTATACTTAGCAGGGAATTCTCTCTACATTTGGGATAATAATGGAGCCTACAAGAAAATTCTAACTCTAAAGTAACACTTGAAAGGACTAATCATTTTTAGTCCTTTTCTTTTAATCTTAATGAGAAGAATAAAGCTCAATTTATTCTTCTTCGCTTTTTATTGCAGTATTTAATAATTATTCCTTCCTCAGACTTAATTGATTGGACTACATGGTCTTTAGTCATTTAATTCCTCAACTGTTATTTTAATGAAGAAGAAAAGTATCTATTCCAATGTATACTCCTAAGAGGCCCTGGGATTCAACTCTATTATCATATTTATCAAATCATCTCGGTCAAACAACCTTACATTGTTTGATTGAGCAAGTGTATATGCTTGTTTTGTAAAGCCACTATTCGTGACCACCCAGGCTTCATTTGCATCATAATGACTTACCGCCGACTTTACCTCTTGAACAGCTTTCACTCCAACATTGGATTTATAACGTTTGGCTTGTACTACTATCCTATGATTCTCTTTCTTTAGAACCAAATCAGCCCCGTAATCTCCAAAAGATCTGGTTACCTCCACTCTATAACCTTGCTTTTTGAATAGTTCAGCTAAATAATGCTCGAACTGAATGCCATCCATCTTATCTATCTCATCGATACCAGACCTTCTAAGTTTTTCTTTTCTTTTAGAGTTTCTTATCATAGCTATTCCAATAAAAACACCTAAAACTACAAAGGTAAGAATTCCTGTAGCAAGAAAGGACTTGGTAAACAGATAAGTTGATAATGCAAACATGACAAGAAATCCCTTAATCAATTCTTCTAATTGCTTTTGCTGTTTTTTTGTTCTTTTCCTAGACATTTATGTCCATCACCTCTCAACTATTATTTTTCGACAAAAGGTGATCGTTTCCTTCAAAAAGTAATTATAACAAAGGATCTATTACCCATTTGTTTATAACCGACCATGGGGACTGTCCCTTGGTCTTTCTTTCACACCATAAAGAAAACCGTCATTTTGATTTATCGTATTTTCAAAATGGCGGTTTTTTATTTGTTTTTTATTTAGACTTACTACTTTTTATTATCAACATTTACTTTTGCTACAATTATCTCTGCGACTTCCTAAATCCCGCAGCTCTTGCTTCGGCTTCTGAACAAAACATTTTTTCTGCTTCTGTTCGATCATAGAATGCTCCACTTGGAACGTGGTATATTTTTTCGCCTGACGAACTTATATTCCCTTTTATATTCGGTGTACAGGATTCTTTCTTTTTCTCTTCTTTTACTGGCTTTTTATTCTGTTCTTTTTTTGGAGGATTAGAAGTAACCGTTTCTTTGTTTACTTTTGTTTCTTTTTTATCCTCGCTATTAGTAGCATTTTCTTTACTCTCTTTATCATCGGTATCATTATGGTCTCTTTTTTTAGACTGTTCAACGGTATCCTGTTGTTTAGTTTTAGATGAGTCATCTTCTTCATCGGTAAATGAACCGACACAAGAACCAATAAGAATAAGAAAAAGTATAGGGGTTAGGCAGCCAAAGCAACCTTTCTTTTTTATATATAGTCTAATGCCTTCTTTAGATTCTCTTTGTTCTATTTCTTTTGATTCCTTGATAAAGCTATAAACCTTATTACTTTCTAAATACATAAATTCGCTGACTAATTTAACCTGTAGAATCCCTTGTTCTTTTTTAATTCGCTCTATTATTTTTCTTTTATCGGTGCTTTTCATCTGAGTTGCATTCCCCTTATTGATTATATTAATCTATTTTAGTCTACTATTTATACATACCTTTTTTGTTTTTCATAGCATAACTCATGGCATCTTTAACTTTTTTCTCATAGTCATATGTACCATAATCATAAAAACCTTCAACTAATCCTGCTTTTGTAATCATTTCTTGATGGAGTTTGCCGTCAATCCATACCCAAGCAAGTAATCGATCATATTTATCGTATACATCTTTTCCGTCCGTTTCTAAAACAAGCTTTTTTGCTTTTTTCAACTTAGAACATGTATATTCAGATGCTTCCTTACCGTACTTTTCTTTTTTAGTTGTGTATTCTGGGGTATCGATGTACAAGAACCGGGTTTTATATATCTTGCCGTCGACTTTAAAGTTAGCTGTATCACCATCCGTACATTTGGAAAGAGTAGCGGTGTACTTTTTGTTTAAAGCAAGCTTACCTTTGGTAACTGTAGTGCCTGTTCCTAAATTATATCCTTGAAGGCTCAACTTACTAGTTGTAAGATTGTTTTTACACTTGTTGCTGCTGTACTTTTTAATCATTGTAACTATTTCACTCTTCGTTTTTGCCTTTTTTGCTAAAGTCGTTGGTTTGTGTAATTCATAAACGCAATCGGATGTTCGGAAGTGGCCTCCTAACTTGTCTAATCGGCCACTATGAGCCTCTGAAAGATTAGGTAATATCAATATCGATACAATTAAAAATGTCACAAAGATGATGAGAGTAGTATGTAATTTCTTCATAGGAGTCTCCTTAGTTATTTGGTTGCGTGAAGATAATACCATATAACTGGAAGATATATAATAGTTTGGTAGGAAATAATTTATGGTAAATTTAGTATTATTATACGTTATTCCCCATTTTGTCAAAAATGAAAATTTGGCATGCTTGCGTGCTTGCGGCATTAACCCTAACCCTATCTAGTAAATAAAGTAATCTAAAATACCAAGGGGACGTTCCGAGACCAGTGAAAAAGTAGGGGTTTTTTCGAACCCAAACCTCATTTCTTCGAAATTTTTATCTAACTTCGAATTAAATGAGTTTTCTTTACATTTTTTTGAGTTTTTGAGTGGGAATGAGGCATCATTTCCTCCTCTATTAAATACTTGAAGCGGATGCAAGAGTTGCAATCCGCTTCAAGTTCACTGCTATGGCAGCCAATTTCGATTGTCTAGACACACTTAATAGACCATAACCCCTGGCTCGGGAGAGGCCGTGAAATCGTTTGAGCTCCGCATTCTTACCTTCAATAGAAGCCCTTTTCTTATATTTTTCTTTGAATTCCTCAGTCTTTTGATATTGAGAGATTTCATAAAACTCTCCAGTATTCAGTCCAACAACGAGGATTCTTCGCGCTTGTTTTTTTGCACATACATCGTGCAAAGGGCATGACTTACACTGTTTGATATCAAAATAATATTTATAACCAGTCCTATCCGCACCTTCTTTTCTCTTAGAAGAAAAATACTTCTTATCAACGGTTATATTCCCCTGGCTACACTGCCATTCATCCGAATCCTTATTGTAACTAAATTCATTTTCATCCAGTCTATAAACAACAGCACTAACAGGAATATATGCATCTGCTTCAAACGATGCAATATCATCAAGAATCGGTTTTCTAAAATAAGCTTTATCCCCATAAACTTCTTTCACTGTCATTCCTGATTCTAATGTGTCATCTAACATTTCTTTTGCGTAGTTTCCATCTGTATAAGCACCATCGGCAGTTCGAACAGACGTGATAATACGTTCATCTGTTGTCATAACATATTCAGTTTTATATCCATAAAAATCTTGGTTCTTACTTTTACGTCCAACTCGTGCATCCTCATCAATAATGGAACGAACACCTTTTTGCTGAAGAAATTTTGGATCGTTAATAATGTCTTTTGCTTTTTCAATAATTTGATGGGTTTTTTGTTCTGTAGGAGTTGACTGATTTTCAACTATATCAATAACAGTATCTATGTAGTCTTTCATAACAGCTTTTGCTTCTTTGTGGTCTTCGATTTCTTCATAGTTTGGAACTTCGGGTAACCCACAAATATCTTGACCCGTTTCAACCTCAAAAGCCTGTAGAATTCTTTTGGCTAAATGTTTCATAAGCCGTTCGGGTGTTTTTTTAATAGTATTAGCTTCAATATGAGTGGCATCAATACTAACACTGTTTCCTTTAATAAGACCTTTATCCACACATTGCTTAACAATGTTAGTCAAAATTTTGTCTAAAGGTTTATCATCCGGGAAACGTTTTGTTCGAAATTTAGAAAGCAAACTCTTATCTGGAAGTATATCCTCCGGATCTAATCCTAGAAAAAACAAATAAGCCAGGTTACAACTGGCTTCCTGAATCAATCTCTCGTCAGAGAGATTATATAATTCCTGAAGGAAAAGAAGCTTACACATCAATTCAGGTTCTTTAGCTGGCCTTCCAAAGGTTTCGCAATAATATTCCTTTAATATATCATTAATAAAACTAAAATCTATTACACTAACAATCCTCTTAAGTATATGATTTTCTGGTATTTTAGAGTATAATACAGAATGAAAACTATATTGCTTTGGCTCTAGTCGAAGCATGTAAAAAACCCCCTATGGTTTGGTGTCTAGTCAACATCCATTATACCATTTAGGGGGTTTTTTATATCTAGAAAACCGCGGGGTTTCCTTTTTTAAATAAAAATAGTTTAATAGTAGATTTTTGGAGACTTTTTCACTGGTCTCGGACGTTCCCTCTGGTCAGGTATTTTAGTTGATAGATATTATTAAATTATTTAAGGGAATCAATCATTATACTGATGTGCTCCATTGCCTTAGCTGGAATTCTTGAGTTACAACCGTTAAGACTAGCAAGTACACGCCTCTAATACTTAGATTTAACCCATGAATTAGATAAAAACTACCAGTTAAAATAGGAAAATCTTTCGTCACTTTACCCCAACAATTATTATAGAGCCGTTTTATTGGGAACCCAGGGCCTAGCCCAGGGTTTTCTTTTCTATAAAAAATCTCGTAGAGATTATACCTCTACGAGATTTTCCTTTCAGAAAACAAGCCTTTATTTCTACACTCGATTGAACGTAATTACTATAAGATTAACGCTTAGTAGCAGCAGTTAAAGTTGGTGAAACTAATTCGTTCCAAGTGAATGTAGTATAAGTAATGTTATCACCAGATGTATTCACAATGGAGATTACATTAGTATCGGCACCAGCTGTGTTAGCTAAAGCTGTAGTATATGCTGTACCTGTGCTATCAACTGTTAATGCTGCAGTTGCTGCACTTGCGACAGTAAATTTAGTAGCATTACCTAATTCATAAGTATTAGTATTTAATGTTACAGTTGAAGCAGCAGCAATAGTTCCGTCTTCTACCCAAGCAGATTTATTGTAGGCTTGATCAACATAACGGTAGTAGACTTTATCTCCAGCAGCGATAGTAGGTGTTCCTACTTTTGTTAACGTTGTAGCTGTACCAAGAGTAGCACCTGCACCAGTTAAATCATAAGTGAATTCTGCAGTTGTTGAAGCAGTTGGAGCAGTAGAAGAAATAAATACTTCTAATGTTCTAGCACTATTTTGCGCTAGACCCGCTGTACTTACAAACGCTTCATTGTCAAAGTCAGGAGTAGCATCATCAGTCCAGATAAATCTTAAATCACTAGCAGTTGGAGCAGTTGCAGCTGCTGCAGCACCACCGAATGAAACTGTTACATCAGATGTACCAGACTTCTTAATAGTATCTACACCATATTTATCTGTAATAGTTAAAGTACTTGGTAATTTTGCAGTGTAAGTTGTACCAGATAAGAACTTGCCATCAGTTAACTTGACTGTAAATACTCTCTTCTCACCATTACTTACATCTGTAAATGCACCTAACTTAGAAATTGCAATTTTGTCTGTTCCGTTATAAAACTCAATATCAGAAGTACTAGTTCCATCAGTAGTTGGAGTTGTTGCTAATGATTTACTGAAAGTTACACGTACAGTGTCATCAGATAGAGGAACAACAGAAACTAATTCTGGTGCAGCTACTTCTGCATTATTAAATCCAAACACAGCAGTACCACGTGTAGCATTACCATTTACCTCAAGTGCATCTCCATCTAAAGTTGTAAATTTAGCATCTCCATCAGAATGGTTAGCAATAACAACTTGATATAGCTTACCTTCTTCAAGCTTTGTACCTTTTTTGAAGTATACGCGAACTTTATTAGGTGCAGTCTGTTCAGCATAAGTTAAGTCATAGTCTGCCCCTGAAATTGACGTACCATCACCATTCTTAATTTCTAAGAAATTAGCATCAGTAATTGATGTCATTGGGTTTCCAGAATTAAATACAATATCTTGGTTGAATGATAATTCAACCGTTTGCTCGTCTACACCAACAGCCGAAGATAATTGTAGTGTTGATGCAGTATAAGATACAGTTCCAAATGCCTTAACAAATGTAGAACCACCAGTTGTTGATGGAGCAAGTTGGATATTACCTGTTACATCAGTAATTTTAGCAAGGTTAGCAAAAGTTAAGTTTGCAATTTTCTCACCAGCAAGCGAACCGTCTAAAGTAATTCTAACTTTCTTTTTATCCGCAGAATCCCTTACAACAGCAGTAGCAGTTCTAGTGTTTACTGTATCATTTACAGATACTGTATTCACGTTAACCATTGCATCAACAGCAACTTCTTTATCGAAGTATACATCAATAACATTTGCTGACACTTGGCTAACAACTGTAACTTGAGCTGCAACTGGCGCTGTAGTTACTCCACCAAAAGTTCTTTCAGCTTTAGTAGCATCAGTAGTTACAAGTGCTCTTCCACCTAAATCAGAGATAGAGCTATCAGAGTTATTAACTTGTAGTGTATATACATCACTTACTAGAGCATTAGCTACTGGTAATGTAAGAATATAAGTCTTAGCGTCAATACGCGTTAAAGTTTCGCCAGTAAGAGTATCAAAGTTAACAAATGATCCACTACCTTGTTTTAGGCTAAAGTCAGTTTTAGCCACTGTAGAGTTGTCTACATCATTGTTAAAAGTTACTTGAATTTGACGGTTGTTTAATGCAACAACACTTTCAAGTGAAAGCGGATCTAATGATGCACCTATTCCAGCAAATGTTCTTTGCGTATTTGCCTCAAGAACGTTTCCAGCAACATCTTTAATGTTATTAATTGTAACTTTATAAACTTTACCAGCAGTTTGTTTAGCTGTAGTTAAAGTTACAGTTTTAGTTGCTTTGCTATATGAAGCCGAAGTAGGGTACCCTAAACCACCATCGAATGAATAGTTAGTTAGTGTTTTAACTGTAGCTTCATCTAAATCACTTGCATCTGTGAAAGTAATTTTCACTTTATTTCCTGCTTCAACAGATACACTTTGAACTGTTGGTTTTGCAGTATCTGCTGCTTTACCAGCAAATTGCATTTCGTAGGTTTGATTAGTTGTAATAGCATTACCAGATGAGTCTTTTACATCTTTAACTGATAATTTGTATACAGTTCCCGGTGTTTGAGCAGATGTTGTTAAGTAAACACGTTTTTTGTAGTTAGGATCTGTAGAATCAGATTTATCTAACTCTGCACCTGTTACAGTAAGACCAGAAATTGTATAGTTTGCAATATTTGTTGCAGTTGCTTCATCTAATTCATCGTTGAATACTACAGCAACCTTTGTATTAGAAGCTGAAGTAACAGTCGTTAAACTTGGTGGTGTAGTATCTAAAGATGTACCAGCAAAATTAAACTCAAGATTAGATGTAGGAAGGTTACCAAATACATCTTTAATTCCAGAAGCCACTACCTTATATACAGTTCCTGGTGTTTGGTTTGATGTAGATAGTACTACGGTTTTGTTTCCTGGTGTCAATGGATTACTAACCACTTCAACACCAGTTACTGTTAAACCAGAGATTGAATAGTTAGATACATTACCAATAGTAGCAGCATCTAATTGGCTAGCATCATTGAAAGTTAATGTAACTTTGTTTCCTTTAGAGGATACAGCATTTACTAAAGTTGGAGCTGTAGTATCAGCAGATTTACCAGCAAATTGCTTAGTTTTTGTGCTGTCTACTTTATTTTCACTCTCATCTTCAACATTGCTTACAGTTAATGTATAAACTGTTCCACCAACTTGAGCTGAAGTGTAAAGATATACTTTATCCTTTTCAACTTCACCATTAGCATCTACTACATATTCTACTTTAGAAACTGTTAAGCCATTGTTAATAGAATAGTTAGCTGGATTTAAAATAGAAGCTTCTGTAGCATCAGTATCTACAAAGTCTACTTGAACAATATTGTTAGTTAACGCTGTTACAGTGCTAACTTCTGGCTTAGTTGTATCCTCAACTAGAGCGATCCAAGAAGCTGAAGTGTCACCAGATTTAACTGTATATTGCTTACCAGCATCTTGTTTTGAAGTTACAAGGCGTACTGTTTTACCGTCCGCAGATAATGTAGCTGAAAGAACTGTTAATCCTTCTACTGTGAATTTCTTAGCAGAAACAACTGACATTTCTTCTTTAAGAGTTACATCAATTTTAGTATTAGTAATCGCACTTACCGATTCAACTTTAGCAGGACCAGCTAAGAATTCAGCGTTATCAGCTTCAAACTTCTCAACTAATTCTGTTACAGGAGCAGTTTTTTGGTTCATAAGAACTTTTTCAGCTTTCGCACCAACTACTGTTGATTTGATTGCTTTGTTAGCAGCTTCTACACCAGCTTTGATTTTAGCTAATTGAGCTACAACATCTTCTAATTTGTCAGCTTCTACTAAAGCATTTAATGCTTCAACATCTGCTTTAAGATCTTTAGCAGCTTTGTGAGATGCTACAGCACCATCGTTATATCCTTTAGCATACTTAATGTATTTCAAGTATCCTTTAAGAGCCGCTTTGTGCTTTTTCTTAGTACCTGAAGTAAGTTTAGATTTGTCTACCACTTTTACGATATCTTCGTATGCTTTTTCAGCAGCAGCGATTTGTTTCTTAACTGTTGAAGTTGAAACATACTTATCGCTAGTTGAATAAGTTGTGAATGGTTTTTTCATTGTTGCTTTTGCTGCTTTAACCTTTTGTGAAACTGTAGTTGCCGCGTCTGCTTGTAGTGGAGCTACTGCAGCGAATGATGATGCTGCAATTGCAGTAGCAGCAGCGATTTTGATTGCTTTCTTTTTACTCATGTGCTTGTAAATCTCCCTTCAAATATCTAAATAGTGCATTGGAATATTTCTAACTTTATCTATGTATATATTAGATTTCCAATGACTGTAACACACCGAACTATTATACTACCTAAAAACTGAGTATATGCTAACTTTAGCATATATAACCAATTAGTAGTATATAATACTTATCGACAAGATTCAAACGATTTGATTTCCATTTGCTTCTTGTAAACTTATAATAATACAATTTTCTGGGGAATTCTAGCTTTTTTTTAGTATATTATGAGGAAAAACCTCAGTAAATATTACCAACAGAAGAACAATTATGCATATATGTCGTATTCTTTTCCTATACTGTCCTTTTTGCAAATTAGTAGCATCGCGTTATCTTTGTCTTCAACAGCTCGAATAAAGGTTCTATAGTAGTTAATTCAATGAGACTATAAAAATTCACATTGTTTCTACATTAGGAATATCTTAGAAATGGATTTGTAAGATACATATTAATTCTCCATTTTAAATTTACAGATTTGTAAGCAGCTGGAAGTAGCACTCAATGGGTGTCCCTGACAGGGAAAGTGTTAACTATTTTTAAAAATGGACAGGCCTCTCGTATGGATTGATTAAGAGGTGGCACGTTAGCGAAGATTTCGTAAATACATTAATTTAAGCGAACTTGTAATGATTTTCACAATGGAAGAAAATATCCTCTCTTCTATTAAAAACTTATCAAGCTACTTCTACTACTTAAAGGAATATACGAGTTTCAATGAATCAGATAGTTTATACAGCTATCAAATAATAATATGGGCTAATGAATTAACTCAATCTAGCTATTTTTTTGAGTAAGAGTTATAAAGAGTTTCTAGTAATTGGTTCTATATATTATAAGAAAAGAACTACCCAAAATGCTTTTGGATCTACAACAAGCTAACACTAGTATTAACCTACTCCCTTTTATGTGTGGTGTCTCTATAAAGATACGTTTTTACTATAAAATTATCAGAAACTAGTCTGAATAGGAGATTAAATGAAATCTATCCACCCTTTAGAAGAGTAGTCGTTAGTGAATTAAATAGGGAGTCTATATTTATTTTGAGATTTGCAACATCACTATGGCTATAATATAGTACGTTTCCTTATAATCAGGATCTATTACCTTTTATCAGATGACTCTTTTCATATTGAAAGTCAGTACAATCAACGTTTCCTTCAATATATAATAGATAAGGTACTTTAATAACCGATACTATTTTCTTATTTTTTAACAACAAATGCCTCTTATTCCATTAATATGATAGAATCATAGGAAAGATATATTTAAGAGAGGTGAAAAAAGTAGTGAAAAGGAAACTAATATCGATTGTTACCATTACATTGCTATCTTCTACTATTGCCACAAGTACATATGCTAGTTCAACCACTTATACGGTAAAACAGGGAGACACTCTTTCTTCCATAGCCATAAAGCATAAATTAACTATTAAAGATTTACTTACCTTAAATAAATTGAAGTCAGATAAGATTTTTATTAACCAAAAGTTAGTGGTTTCAAAAAAGACAGCAACGCCTGCTGAAAAAAAGAGCACTATATATAAGGTGAAAAAAGGGGATTCACTAAGCGGTATTGCAAAAAAGTATAAAGTAAGCCTGACTAACCTTAAAAAGTGGAATAAGTTGAAGAATGATCGTATCTATGCTGGGCAAAAATTAAAGGTGTCTTCAATTTCTACTACTAAAGCAGGTTCGAAAAAACCAGCTAAGGTTACTACACCAGCCCCTAAAAAGGAAAAATCATTTGAGTATACGGTGAAAGATGGAGACACTCTTAGTCTAATTAGTAAACAATACGGAGTTTCCATTAACCAAATTAAAAAATTTAACCAGTTAGATACAGACCAAATTAAGATTGGTCAAAAGCTTTTAATCCCAGGTGAGAAACCGGTTAAGAGTGTACCCATTTCGACTCCATCTGTACCAATAGAAGTGGAACAATTAATTATAGAGGCTAATAAGTATCTTGGTGTTCAGTATTTATGGGGTGGGTCAACAACAGAAGGATTTGATTGCAGTGGTTTTATCTACTATGTGTTCAACCAAGCCGGTACTCCGCTAAGTCGATTATCGTCAGAGGGTTATTTCAAAATGACAACCGTTACTGATCATCCAATGCCTGGTGATTTTGTATTCTTCTCAAATACATATGAAAGCAATTATATAGAAGGAATTTCCCATTTAGGTATTTATCTTGGTGAAGGGTACTTTATACATGCCGATACAACTAATGGAGTTATCATTTCAAATTTAAACACTAGCTATTACCAAAATCATTTCCATAGCTTTAGAAAATTTTAATATAAAGATAGATGACAAAGGAAATATTACTTTTTTTCTCCTTTGTCTTTTTTAGTTTATTTTATTCACCATCGATTGATTGCAAATTAAACCTTCATTAAATACAAAATTCCGGATAATTCTTAGTAAAAGAAACCTTTACTTGTTTTACCAAGTATAATTACTGGAAGTATGAATGAACAAGTGGTAAAATCTAATGGTGTCAAAATAAGGAGTTATTACTCGAAATTTGGGTTACTCTCTTTGAGTCGTTTAATATTCGTTTTTCAAGTAGGAGCGCAAACGCTTGTCCTATTCGAATACAACCTATACTTATTATTGTTTTTTAAAGCCTATTCCCATTTATATTGGGATTAATATTAGGTGGAGAGACTATTTATTCTCTAACATTAGAAAACTAAATATTAGAAAACTAAATATTGATTAAAAATTACAACTAATTGTACCTACTACCTTGCCACCTTCCCTCCCCAAAGAAAATGTCACAAGCTAATACCTAAAAAGGGTATCTTTAGTCCATGCATTCCGCCACCAAAAATTAAATAATAGGGAGTTCATCCATTTACAAAACTGAAGGTTGGTTGATATAGGATTTTTTTCTTTTTAATTCTTACTAAGAAAAATCTCTAAATAAAGAGGCAATATACAGTGTTATCTTAATAAGTTTTAACCTTATAGTTAAATTAATTACATATTTTTGATTTTTAAAATATAAACTAAAAAGGCTATCTACATCCTAAAAAACCTATGTGTATATAAATCAAAAATATGCTATGACTTGATGTAATAAGAAAGGGGCTTAATATATATGAAAAATTTTATTATTAGAGCTGGTATGTCACCGTTAGAAACGTTCGACGCACCTCACATAATGGCTAAAAACTCAATCGGAGGGAACGTTGGTAACTTAATTTATCAATTTAGTGTTTTTCGTACGTTAATGACGAATGATACTAATATTACGCCTGATTACTACGATTATGACCCTAAATTTGCTGATGAAATTAACGAAAAGTATGATGCCTATATCATCCCATTAGCCGATGCTTTCCGTAAGGAGTTTGTACCTTCTTTACGTAAATATACTCAATTAATAAAAAAATTAAAAATACCTGTGATTGTTATTGGTGTTGGGTTAAGAGCTCCTTTTGAACCAAAGTTAAACGAAGGCTTTGAATTTGATGAAGATGTAAAAGCGTTTGTTAGTGCTGTACTAGAGAAGTCAAGTATCATAGGACTAAGAGGGGAAATTACTTCCGAATACCTTACTAGATTAGGCTTTAAAGAAGGAAAAGATCATATGGTTATTGGTTGCCCTTCTATGTACTCTTTTGGTAGAGAATTGAATATTAGAGAAACCAATATCACTAAAGATTCTATGGTATGCGTGAACTCTTCACGTCTGTCTCCTAAGAATGTTCTTGATTTTATTACTAGGGGTATGGAAGAATATCCAAACCATTATTTTATCCCTCAATGGATGAAAGAACTTAAATTAGTATATGGTGGGGCTCCTCGCTTAGTGGAATCGAGTGAAAACTACCCAGTTCGTATGTCAGATCCAACATACATGAATGACAGAGTACGTTTCCCATTAAGTGCACAATCTTGGTTTGACTTCATTGGGCAAGCAGATTTAAGTTTCGGAGCAAGACTACACGGAAACATTACAGCAACGATTGCTGGAACTCCAAGTATCTTAATTCCAAAAGACTCTCGTATGAGAGAATTAGCAGAGTATCACCAATTAACGCATATTATGGCTGATAAAATTACGGAAAAGACTACGCTTTCTCACCTAGTTCAAGAGGTTGATTTCCAAGCACCAACAAAAGTACAAGCGAAAAACTTTGACATCTTTATTGATTTCTTAAATAAAAATAACTTGGGTCACATTTATAAGGATACATTATATCCTACAGATGTTCCGATGGATAAAAAGTTAAAAGAAGTAGAAGTTCTTCCTCCGCTTCATACGATTACTGGAATTGGTATGAATGAATTAGCTGAACGTTTAGAGAATTTTTATAAGCTTGAGGTAAGTGGAAAGGCTCGCAAAATTGAAGATCTACAAAAGAAATTATCAGATACACAAAAGAAACTTTCTGACCGAGATAAGAAAGTTAAAAAATTACAAGGTACTGTGAACAGAAAAGCAGTACGATTAGCATTAAAAACAGCTGACTTATTTGCTCGTAAATAAGATATGATGAAAAAAGCACTATTATAGACTGTTTATGTCTAGGATAGTGCTTTTATTTGTTGTTAATCTTCTTGCTAGTTGAATCTTTCTACGAGAAGTTGGTTTAACTCCAGGTTCTCGTTTGGGATTTTTTGTTCCTATTCTTTCATTATTCTTTCTGATCATGAAGCAAATTTCTTTTTTCTGAGACTTGCATTCCTGTGTTAATGCTCGAAATATTTATCTACTTTAGACATCTCTTTTTTTACATCCAAATGCTTATCAATCTTGCTGCTGTAACTTCCTAATATTTTTTCTATCTATTGTCCATTTTTGGTAAAAACCAAGTAACCTCTATATTCCCTAATAAATATACTAAAAAATGACCTGTAGATATAGACCTAAAGCTATCTTAAAATATTTCTTACTTTTTGAACTGCGATTTTAGAACCCCCACGATTTTCAACGTCCTCTATCATAAGAGTAATTAAAAGATGATCATTATAAGCAACAAACCATCCATTTTCTTTCCCGTTTTCCCCTTGCTTTTCTTTGTATTCCGCTGTTCCTGTTTTTCCTACAAAAGAAAAACCTTCTAGTTTACCAAAGTAGGCTGTACCACTCGGATCTTCTACCACTTTTTTTAATGCCGCATTCATCTTTTGTACATTTTCAGCACTGATTAGTTTTTCTTTCCACACTTGGCCTTTTTCTTCTGAAGCAAGCAGGATTGGTTTAATCATGTTTCCAGAATTCACAAATGGAGTGTAAGTCGCTGCTAGATGAACCACATTCATTTCAATTTGAGCCTGCCCATAACCGGAGTCAGCTAGGGCTACTTCGGACTCCATTTTTCCATAAGTGGATGTCTCAAGAGGATAGGAATATTCCATTTTTTCTTCAAAACTGAATTTTTCTAAACCAGCAATGAATTTCTCTTTCCCCATTCCTAATGCAGCTTGTGCAAAGTAAATGTTATCAGAGTAAAGGAGAGCTTTATCTAGGTTAACTGGCCCACCTGGATCTGTTACTCGAGTCACCGAATATTTACCCCAAGAACCATTCTTCTGCCAGCTTCTGCCGCTAATGTTTATCGTCTTTTCCCAATCAGTCGTACCTGCTTCTAGTGCAATTGCTGCGACCATCGGCTTTACAACCGAACCTGGTATATAAGTGTTTTTAAACCGAGTTAATAGAGGGCTTAAATTGTCTTCCTGTAAAGCTTTCCATTGATTTGAAGTTGCTCCTAAAGTAAGGGCATTTGGATTAAAGCTTGGGCTGCTTACTAGAGCAAGAGTTTCACCTGTTTCGGGATGAATGGCAACTGATGTACCTGCTTCCCCCACTAGTTCTTTATATGTTTTTACTTGTAGCCCTGCGTCTATTGTTAAAGCTACATCTTCTCCGTTTTGTACTTCCTTTTGAGCGATAAGAACTTCCGACCCGTCTGTCTTTTTAATATATATTTTCGCTCCGCTTACCCCTTTTAACTTTTCGTCAAATACTTGTTCCAAGCCTCTTTTTCCAATAATATCATTTGCTTGATACCCTTTATCTTTTCGCTTTTCTAATTCTTCTGCTGTAATTGGTCCAACATACCCAATTAAATGTGCTGCCGCTTCACCAAGAGGATACTCCCGTGCTGAAACATCACGTTTTAGAACCGCTGGGATCTGAAATAGTTTTTCCTTTAGCTCTTCGTCGTCCTTGGAAATTTTTTTAATTGGTACAAAATGTTCAGGCTTTACCCATGATGCATGGAGTGCGTTTTTAATTTTTTCTGCTGGAATGTCAAGCAATTCAGCTAATTGGCTGATAACCTGTTCTTCTTGGCCTTCCATCTCTTTTGGTACTACTCCTATTTCATATGCTGTACCATTTATGGCTAATCCTGTTCCATTTTTATCAAGTATGTTCCCACGCCTGGCAGGGGTTGTTGACAGTCCAATCTTGTCTCCGTCCTCTAGTTCCGGAAAAATTAATGTTGTATTCCAGTCAATGTACCAATTTTCCTCTTCATTTCTCTCTTCCTTTATAAGGTTTGCATGATGCTGAAATTGAATTTTTCCTCCGATACTATTCATTTTTGCTGAAAAAGATAATTGGACATTTTCATCCTTCTTTTCTGTTTCCTCTTTTACCTTTGCCTTCTTTATAGTCAAATCAGATATTTGTAAGTCAGAGTAAATTTTCTTATAGCGCTTTACAAAGTCTTCTTTTGAAATGTTTGTCTTTGCTTTGGTAGTGAGGTATTCATACATTTTCTCAAATTGTTGTTCATTCCAAAGTTCAATGTACTCAGAGAACCGATCATCTGGTTTTGGCTCTTTATTACAGCCTGTCATAATGGCAATGGATAAAATTAGGACCGCACAAAATAAGAATTTTTTCAATCCACTTTCCCTCCTTAGTATTTATCCCTGAGAAAGGGTCTTGTCTTCTTAACTATGCATACGAGATTTAGCTATTTTTATTACTAACTTTTTTGGTATAGCTAATTATGAGGTAAAAAAGGTATAGCGAGGATGACCTAATCCTTAAATAGGGATGGCAAACATCTTTGTGATTCCCTAATATTTGCGGTCGGCAATAAAAAAAGAGCCATCCTAGTTAGCGATGACTCCCAAACTACATTATTTGAATTTTGTTAACAAGAGGTGACGTGGGTATCCATAGGTTGCAGCATCTTGATTAGGAAACACAGTATTCGCTACCAATGCCCCTCCGTCTTTTGTTTCAATGACATTACTTTGAGTTGAGCTATAATAAGGATCAGATTTTACTATCTTATTCTCATATAGTTTCTTTCCTGTAGATGTTACTTTAATAAAATATGAATCATAGATGAAATCTCCCATTCCACCTGTAATGAGGAAGCCTCCATCCTTTGAATCTGCTACATCATAAATTAAATAATTGATTCCTGTGCTTAAGTAAGATTTCTTTAAAGAGAAGTCCTTTTTTAGATGGACAAAATGGTTAGCACGGTCTGCATATCGATCACCTCTAGTCTCAGTAATGATGATATACTCACCTTTGCTAGTTTGTTTAATATGTTTTCCTTCTTCAATAGCTGCTAATGTTTTATTCGTTGAAGGATAAATGAGTTTGCGTTTACCGTTCTTATCTATTTTTAATAATAGTAGCTTAAAATTTTGATAACCAGTAAAGAGGAAACTACCATCCTTCGTCTCAATGGCATGATTTAAAGTAGAATAATCCTTGTCCTTATAAACTTTTGACCACTTCTTTTTAAACTTAGATGTTAAACGTAAGTATTGGTGCTGATCCCCCATACTTAAAACGACTAAATAGCCTCCATCTTTCGTTTTAATTACTTGCTCCATATCAGGATATGTAAAATCTTGAGGAAGTTTTGCTAGTTTTTTTTCTTTACCATTTTTGTCGATAGAAACAACATTTATTTCGTCTCTATTATAGCTCCATAATTCTACTTCACTAGAAGAACGGTGAAAAGCAAATAGATAATCTGAGTCATTCGTTTTCTTTTCCCAAACTAATTTACCTGATTTACTATACTTGGCATACCAACCTTTGTCTCCATCATCATGAAACTGTCTTCCAGCAACAAAGTAAGATTGATCCTTATTCTGTAATAATAGATTAGAATGATATCGATCCCCTAAACCTAACTCCTTCTCCCACTCCTGCTTATAACTCTTCTTCACCGACGCTGCATCTCCATAAGGAACTACACTACTAACCACCACAGCAAACATAAACAACAAACTCAACACTAACTTCTTCACACTCAACCACCCTTTCATTAAAGGTGACAGGCACCTGTAATATTTTTGCAACATTTTGCTCAACTAAACACACCACAACGACTTAAGTTTCCTGTTGTTTCTACAATGTTATTGACTAGGCATGTTTATCTTTGCTTCGTTTAATAGGTCTAACTATCCCGTGGCATTTTAGCTTATCTAATCTATTGAATATGGTCATTTTAGTTTCAAAGTTAACTTCATTTGAAACTACCACGGAGTGATAGATTGTTTTACAGCATCCCCAATACTTTGGATGGTTTGGTACCCACCAAGCTTGTTTTAAAAACGCAAGAGCTTGTTCTGCTTCCAACTGTGTTGCATCTCTTCTCTTCAACTTTTTAGCCCAGCTACTTAGTCCTAAAGATGTACTAATTTGCTTATACAATAACCATGCGAAAGGAAAAATAGTTAGCAGTGTAAATAAAAATGTTCCCAATCCTTTCATACTAATCCTCCAATATACCTATTATTAGTATTATTATAACTACAATGGAAATGTTAGTAAAATAATTATTGCTGGTGACAGGCACCTGTAATGGAATTGAAATATTACTGTTATATAGTTGATTACTATTTTTAACAAGCTGCTAGACTGTTAAAAAGTGCAATAGATTAATATATCGAGACTTAAATAGCACTATGATTGAATACTTAAGGCTTGTCTAATATCGTAAAAAATTATCGAAAACATGGTTATTTTTATAGCCAAGCAAAATATAAATATACTGTATTTCCTTTGTACCAAAAGAAAATACATATATTTCTATTATTAAGGAGGAGAATGATGAAAAGATTTACTTCTGTATTCCTTAGCTTGGCACTATTATTTACCTTTTTACCTACTGTTTTAGGATCGAGTTCATCCAGTTCTGTTGGCTATTACTCTGTTTTATTCAAACAAAGTATTATTCCTGCAGATTTTGGTAAGCAAGTTAATCAGTTAGGTGGGGACGTTGTTTACACTGTCCCTGAAATAGGTTATGCACAAGTTAAAATCTCTACTTCTTCGTTTACAAAGTTAAAGGGGCTAGCAAATGTAAGTACTGCAAATCCATCCATCAAGTGGAATCTACCTAAATCGGAAAGGATAAGCGAGAGTAACGTAAATACTGCTGATGCAGCTCTATGGGAAATGCAATGGGATATTAAACGAATTACCAATAATGGTGAGAGCTATAAATTAGGTACTGGCTCGCACAACGTTGTAGTTGGGATTGTTGACACAGGTATTGACCGGGACCATCCCGATTTAGTTGGAAACCTTCTAGATGGATCTAAGAACTTTGTTCCGGCTGGAGGATTCCAAGGAACGGAGCCAAATGAGACTGGAGACATTAACGCATTTGACGATAGACATGGTCACGGAAGCCATGTTGCTGGTTCAATTGCAGGTAATGGAGCTATGTTAGGAGTTGCACCTAACACGGGTATTCGTGCATACCGTGTTTTTGGCACAGGTTCTGCTGAGTCTGGTTGGATTTATAATGCCATGATAGCTGCTGCAAATGATGGTGTTGATATTATATCCATGAGCTTAGGTGGCTTTGATATTCTTGGTCAGGTGTTTTATGTTGATCCAGAGACAGGAAAGAAAGAAGCATTGGGTAATGATGTAGCTGATTTCAAAGCCTATAAACGTGCGGTTGATTATGTAACGAAAAAAGGTTCACTGGTTGTTGTTGCTGCAGGTAATGATGGATTAAATGCAACCAATAAGAAAGAAGTAACAAATTATCTAAATGCTGAATACGGTGGTAACGGATTGTATTATGTAGGTGCAGGTTTTGAGGTACCCGGAACTATCCCTGGCGTGGTAACTGTTTCAGCAACAGGTCAAGAAGATGTTCTAGCAGACTATTCCAACTACGGCCCTGGTTTCATTGATATTGCTACTGTTGGCGGTGATACAAAACTTTATAATCAATATGCTGCTGAAGGTAGATTTAATGAGTACCTTGCCAAACGTTTATTTGAAAAGGAATTTAATTTAAGCGCGGGTGAAGATGGAGGTTACTATTGGTCAATTGGTACTTCTATGGCAACTCCAAAGGTATCCGCTGTTGCCGCATTATTAATTGATAAGTATGGTAAGATGTCTCCTTCTAAACTTCAGGATCTTCTATATAAAACAGCTGTTGATCCTGTGACTGGAAAAGAAAGATCCTACTTTGGAGCTGGGCATTTAAACGCATATAATGCATTAAGGTAACAGCGTACTATGTAATTTTGGTGCACACCTAATAAATTAAACGAAACCTTTAGTTGAAAATTACAATAAACGACTGAGAGATCCCTTTTATAAAGGGATCTTACTCTTCTAAAACCTGAATATATCCTACTTCGTTTCAATTCTGTAGGTATTCAACCTGGTTAGTTCAAGCCTTATTTTACCGTATAATTCGCCATTACACGACGGAGTAAATCGTGCTGTCTCGAGGTCATATTGCCTCTGGCACACTAGTCGATATTCTTTCATCAAAAGAGGAGACCTCAAACTCTTACTGTTTTTAATCTAATACTATCTTTTAGAAACTCATCTATTTTCGTGAATGAGTTTCTTTTTAGTTTCTGGTAACTATCTTTCAATTGATATGACTTTTTAGCTTTATCATGGAAATTTCAATTTTAATGAATTTGTTCCCCATAGATATATAAGCTCCTCTTACGTGCTTATCCTTTCGCGAAATCCATTATAAATAGGGATTTACCAACTGTATAAAATAAAAAGCTTAGATTCTTGTTTCTAAGTATGTATTGCGCCTAATAGGTTTTTTTGGGATTGCTTCATGAACAGTTATTTAATGTGGTAGGTGCCAACTTGATAGACTCTTGATTGGGTCAATAACGAAAACGTGGATCATTTAGAACTGATATAGTCATTAAGCCTCAGGGTTTAAGAAGGATTTCAAATAATTAGATCGTCAAGTGTGAAGGTTCAGGTAGATTGACCCACCTCATTTTGACATTACACCATATTTTCATACATTTATCTAACACTACATAACGAAACAGCTAAAAGATATGGACGGATAACAAAAGACTTGCAAAGAAATCAGTACTATTTTCCACTATTCATGCTTGTTTTAAAGGATATATAATGATGAGGGTAGTACCACATTTTCAAAATTCGACAAATTTTTCGAGAATTTATACGAATAGTCTTTTGACAAAAAATGAATATTCAGCAAAGGATAGGTGTACTTAATGGGGAATAAAAAAGTAGGTATCGTTAGTAAATTAACTGCAACCGCTTTATTACTAAGCTCACTTGCATCTGCACCAATTGGAGTTTCTACTGTTAAATCAGCTGAAACAGCAGAGTCTTCTGTAAAACTTCGTATTTTAGAAACGACTGATGTTCACGGTATGATCATGGACTATGATTACTATCAAGATAAAGCTACGATTGAACACGGTTTAGCAAGAACAGCTCAGCTTATTAAGCAAGCAAGAGAAGAACAACCTAATAACCTATTATTTGACAACGGTGACTTATTACAAGGAAATCCTTTAACAGACTATGTTGCAAAGGTAAAAGGTTTAGGACAAACAGAAGTTCACCCAATCTATAAAGTATTGAATTTACTAGCTTATGATGCAGCTACTTTAGGAAACCATGAGTTTAACTACGGACTTCCTTTCCTTGAAAACGCAATGGAAGAAGCTGAATTCCCGTTCGTTAGTGCTAATGTTTACAATGATGATAAAGATAATGATGATACAAACGATATAAATAGATTCAAGCCATATACAATTATTGATAAAGAGGTTGTAGATGAAGCTGGTAACAAACAAACGATTAAAGTTGGTGTTATTGGTTTAGTAACTCCACAAATTATGCAATGGGATAAAGGACATCTTGAAGGACAAGTAAAAACAAAAGATATCGTTGCCGAAGCTGAAAAGTTTGTTCCACAAATGAAAGCTGAAGGTGCAGATATCGTTGTGGCACTTGCTCACACTGGTTATGATGATAATGCTCAAGCCTACACAGATGCTGAAAATGCCGTTGCACCTTTAAGTAAAGTAGCTGGAATTGACGCTATCCTTTTTGGACATAAGCACGTAGTATTCCCTGGCTTTGCAGGTACAAACATCGATTCAACTAAAGGAACGATTAACGGAGTTGCGGCAGTTGAAGCTGGTAACTGGGGTAACAACTTAGGTGTTATTGATTTAACATTAGAAAAAGTGGATGGTAAATGGCAAGTTTCAGATTCACAATCTGCTGCACGCCCAATTTTTAAATCTGAAAAAATAGACGGTAAAACGGTTAAAACTGCTCTGGTAGATGGGCCAGATGCTGAAGTAGTAGAAGCAATCAAAGAAACTCACGAAGGCACACTAGAATATGTACGTGGAAAAATCGGTGTTACATCTGCACCAATGTATAGCTTCTTCTCACGTGTTCAAGATGATCCTACAATCCAAATTGTAAACAACGCACAAACTTGGTATGTAGAAAAGTATATTAATGAGAAATTACCTGAATACAAAGGAGTTCCTGTATTATCTGCGGGTGCACCATTTAAAGCAGGTCGTCAAGGTCCTTCTGATTACACTAATATTACTACTGGCGATCTTTCGATTAAGAGTGCCAATGATTTATATCTATACCCTAATACTTTAAAAGCGGTTGAATTAACAGGTGCTGAAGTAAAAGAATGGTTAGAAATGTCTGCAGGTCAATTCAACCAACTAGATTCTAAATCAACAGATGCACAAGAACTAATCAACTATGATTTCCAAACATTTAACTTCGACGTTATTGATGGAGTTAAATACGAAATTGATGTAACACAACCGGCTAAATATGACCTAAACGGTAATCTAGTTAATGAAAATGCAAACCGTATAAAAAACCTAACTATGCCAGACGGTACATCTGTTAAGGCTGACCAAAAGTTCGTAGTCGTAACAAATAACTACCGTGCTAGTGGCGGTGGTAACTTCCCAGGTCTTGTAGGCGGAAAAGCTAAATTAGTTGTTGACTCTGCTGATGAAAACCGCCAAATCTTAATGGATTACATCACGGAACAAGGTACAATTAATCCTTCTGCTGATAAAAATTGGAGAATTACTCCGTTTAACGAGAATGCTAAAGTAACATTTAACTCTGCACCTGAAGTTGCTAAAGAAGTATTAGATGATAATACAAATATTACTTTTGTAGAAACAACTGCTGATGGCTGGGGTAAGTATCAAATTGACTTAGGAAAACCTGCTGAAGTAGAAGTTGATGCTAAATTAGTAGTTAACGCTGTGAAAAACTATGATAAAAAAGTAACTGGAAAAGCTCCAATTGCTAAAGGTAACACGGTTACTGTTAAAGTAGGTAACAAGGTTCTAGGTAAAGATAAACACATAGATAAATTTGGTAAGTTCTCTGTTACTTTAAAGGATGCTCAAAAAGCAGGAACAGTATTGACTGTTGTTGTTACAGATAAAGTAGGGAAAGTTCTTTCTTCTAAGGAAGTAACGGTTCTAGACAAAACTGCCCCTAAAAGGTGACAGGCACCTGCAATGTTTCTGTAATGTCAGTGTAATACCTTTGACATAGAGGATAGTAATTTTACTATATTAAAAAAACCCTTAACATCGGACAGTCCGACGTTAAGGGTTTTTTGTTTTCTATTAGTAATGGTTTTTAAGGAATATTGCACCTAACTTTTCAAAACGACTTATTTCGGCAGATAGCTGTGGTATAATTTCCCTTATTACTATCAATGGGAGGATTGTATGAAAAAGGCTCTATTAAAATCTATTATTATACTTTTGGCATTATTTATATTTAATTCTAGTGCTATATCAACACAAGCTGCATCAGTCAATTGGAATGGTACATGGAAGTTAGCTACAAGCAAACATAGTGGTGGCACATTAAAGATTTCGAAGCAAAGTAAAAGTAAATTCCAGTTTAGTCTGAACGCTTGGAACGGTGCAAATGTCGGAGAAATAAAAGGGACAGCTTCATTTAAAGGCACAAGTGCGCGCTTCGACGATAAACAAGGATGTAAGTTAAATTTAAAAGTAAAAAGTAACAAGCTTACTCTGACTCAAACCACCGAATGCTATTATTACGCAGGTAATGGTGTTGAATTTAGTGGTACATATTCAAAAGGAAAAACGCCAAAGGTCACTTATGATCTAGTGAAAAACGGGGTATTCAAAACAAATAGGCAAAATGATGCTTTTCGTAAGATGGTTGGAAAGGATTACAGCAAGTTTGTAGATAGTATGCAAATAATTTATGAGGACTCTGATCGAGATAACTTAAAAGCAAAAGTATACAGTGGTGGAGTTCGGGGTTTATATACGATTATGGAAGCTGTTGTTATGCATAACAGCAAGGGGCAAATGTGGGCAGCTGTCATCGTAGACGGGGAAAAAATTCATTATTATTCAAATGTAAAATCCTATAAAAAGAAGTATCCCAAAACATTTAAAGAGTGGAGTTCTAGATTTAGTAATTATCCAATTGTATATAAAAGTAAATAACTATTAGGGGGAGACTAATGAATTTTTCAAAAAGAGCACTATGGCTAGTAACGTTTTTATTCTTTTTATTACCAACAAGCTGTTTCGCTTTAGGCTATGAACAAGAACCAAATGATACCATTGAGACTGCAACCTATATCGATTTAAACACTCCTTTCCAAGGTGAAAAAACTTATAGCTCAAAAATGGATTATTATAAATTTACCTTACCAGCTGATGGTAAGGTAAACGTTTCAATTAAAAATAAAGTAGGCTCGACATGGTTTGTGACTGTAATGGATGGAAAACAAAAAACGTATCAGTACTTTGCCTCTAACAGTGGAGTTGAAGTGGTTGATAATAACATTGATAAAACAAGTGTGGATTTAGGTTTACCTGCTGGAACCTATTATTTATTAGTAAATTGCGATGACCAAACATTAAAGGTCCCCTACGAAATTGAAGTTGATTTTAAAAAGACCGATTACTACGAAAAAGAATTCAACGATTCAATGGAAAATGCCACTCCTATTCTAATCAACAAAAAGTACAATGGTCTTATTGAATCCGAGGATTGTTGGTCTTGTGCACCTAGCCAAGATTACTTTAAGTTTAAAATTCCTGCTGATGGAAATGTCACCTTAACTGTGAAAAATAAAGTTGGAGCAAATTGGTACTTCTCTGTTCAAGATGTAAAAGGAAAACAAATTCAATATCTTCCAACTCTAAGTGGAGTAGAAGTAGAAGATAATAAACTAACCTATAAAAAAGTAAATATCGGTTTACCAAAAGGAACTTACTATATTTTAATTACAGGTAGTGATAGTTCTGTAGACATCCCATATCAATTTGAAGTAGATTTCAAGAAGAGCTCTTATTACGAAAAAGAATTTAACGATTCGATGGAAACGGCCAATAAGATAAAAACCAACCGTACATACAACGGTACAATAGAGTATCATAGCTCTTGTTGGTCTTGCTCGTCAGCCCTCGACTATTATAAATTCTCCGTTCCACAAACCGGGCATGTGGATTTAAGCTTAGCAAAAAAGAAGGGTCATCACTGGTCTGGAACATTGCTAAATGGTAAAGGAGAGTACATTTATCATTTTGATTCTAATACTGGTAAAAAGACCATACGCTTACCTAAAGGGACTTACTATATTCAGATAGTTTCAGGGGAAGGATCAGCTACCGTTCCATATAAATTAATAGCCAGCTATAAAGTACTTTGGGGCAAAGTCTTAGTTGAAAAAAGTCAAGTTGGTAAAATAACAGCAAAAAGCAATGTAGAGCAGTATCAACTTTCTAAGAGTGGGAAGCTTACTAAAAAAAGAACACTTTCTAAAGGAACGGAAGTAAATGTTTATGGTACAAAAAGAATTAAAGGTACTACTTACTATAAAGTAGGTGGGAGTTACTATGTAAAGAAATCATCTAGGGTTAATTATAAAAAAATTCCTTCTTCTATTAGTAAGATCATTAAAACTTATTATTAATCATTTTGTTGCTCTCTGAAGTTTTGGTAACTCTACTAAATCAAGTTAACTTTCTTCTAATGGTTAATTGGAGCAGAGTGTAACTTGTATTTCACTCCTACGAGAGAAGTGGTTCAGTGGGCCTTGCGATAACTACGTGAAGACTGGAGTAATATAGGAAAAGTTTCCTCTCGCCCTTCCCCTATGGGAAGCACTAGTCAAGTTTAATAGAACTTAAAAAGGTTATGATTTTCTAGTATAAGGTTCATCCGCTTATTGTGATGAACCTTTTTTTCTGTCTCTATTTTCCTCAAGAGTCAGGGCTTATTTATTATGAGTGCCCCTAATTTATCATAGGTGTAACCTTTCAAAAAAAATGTCGTCTAATCTAATATAGGGCCTATAAAACATATTAGATAGGGTGTTAAACATGAAATTAAATAAACAGATTGCAACAGTATTATCTTCTGTCTTTTTATTAGGAGCATTAAGTGCTTGCGGTTCAACAACTGATACAGGTAGTGCGCCAACAACCGGTTCAAAAGTCGAGTCACCCACTGACACGGGTACACATGTAGAAGAACTAAAACTGAGTACTGTCCTAACTAGACAAATTATTGATGGGAAGCTGACATATAAATTTTCTTTACGAAATGACCAAGATGAAGAGGTAAATGTTAAGTTCAGCAGTACCCAACGGTTTGATTATGTAATTAAAGATAATAATAACCAAGTTGTATACACTTATTCAGCTGATAAAATGTTTGGTGAGATGATGACGGAGAAGACACTTAAAAAAGGTGAATTTTTTGATTCTGAGATTGACCTTTCAGAAGCTGTACCTCAATTAGATGAAGGTGAATATACGGTAGAAGTAGTTTCTTCAGCTCTTGGTGGAGAGAAATTAAAAGAATCGTTCCCTGTTATTATTGGAAAAGCAGAAGAAACTAAAGTTGAAATGCTAGAAGAAACCGTCACGTTTAACGGGTTACAAGACGGAAATTCTATTGAAGTTTTAAACGATGCAGGAGATATTGAAGCTATGCGATTATCGGAGTCGGTCAAAGAGTTTTTTAATGAGCTTGCTGAAAAACAAAACTTAGATACACCAGATAAAGTGCACATTAAGTTGTATTTAGCGAACGGTCAAAAAAACATCGTTGGTGCAGAGAAAATAGCAAAGTGATAGTTAAAAAACACCGATTATCTGACGAATCGGTGTTTTTATATGATTTTTTCTTCTGTTTTATCATTTTCTTTTAACAACAGGATAACCTCTTTGTCTGACCTAGCAGGTAAAGTAAACTCTCGATCGTATTCCTCAAGTCCCTTGCCCGTAATAAAAACCCAATCACCTTCTTCTGCTGTTTCCCAAGCCTGTTGTATAGCAAGAGTACGATCTAATTGAACCTTTCCCTTCCCTCGACAATGATATAAATTTAGGTTGACTAATTCCTCACTAATTTCATTTTCCGAAACTCCATTTAAATCATCTAACGTTAGTAAGACAGCGTCACAATGCTTGGCAGAGGTTTTTACCATATCCACTCTTTTAGATGAATCTCTCGCCCCCCGAAATCCAAAAATGTGTGTAATCCGCTTAGCCCCTTGTTGTTTAGCACTGTTTAGGCAGTGTTCAAATGCATCCTTTGTATGAGCGTAATCCACCACAAAGATGGCTCCTGACGGGTGATGTATGATTTCAAAACGCCCTGGTGCTCCTCGAAAAGATGCAAGAGCTTTTATAACAACCATAGGTTCAATTCCCATTTCAACTGCCGTCAAAAATGCTATTGCAGCATTATAAATATTATGAAGTCCTGGGAAGGGGTAAAATATCTTATAATTCTCACCGTTCATACATAAAGTAAAATTGACTTTTCCTTGGAGTTGGATGTCCTTTAAGATACAGCCGTGGTAGCCATCTTTTTTATTGTCTTCATTGTGCACTTCAAAAGATTGACTTCCAAGGGTCCTTATTGGGATATGTAATTTTTTTGCTAGTCTTTTTCCCCACGGGCAAATTTCGTTGATTATAGCTTTTCCATCCTCTTTTAAATGATTAAACATGATAGACTTATCTTCAAAATACTGCTCCATCGTTTCGTGATAATCTAAATGATCATGGGAAAGATTTGTGAATATCCCATAATCAAGTCCAATCCCCTCTATTCTTGACTGCTTAAGAGCGTGAGACGATATTTCCATAATAAAGAATTCATCTTCACTTTTAGATAAAAGGGTTTGAATTTGTAGGGCATCTGGAGTCGTGTTGGTTGGTTTGTAAACCTCACCGTTAATAATATAGGAGACCGTTCCAATTAATGAACATGATTTACCAGCTGCTTCAAGAATATGTTTTAGTAGATAAGAGGTAGTGGTTTTTCCATTTGTTCCTGTAATTCCAATTACTTTATGTTTTTTTGATGGATAATTGTAAAACATACTAGATATCTTCCCTAGTGCTTCCCGACTGTTTTTTACAATAAATAAGGGAACGGTTGTGTTGATTGTCTGGTGCTCTCCAATAACGGCAACCGCCCCTCTTTTTACTGCATCTTCAATATATTTATGCCCGTCAGTCTCGTATCCTGATATGGCTATAAATAAGTTTCCCTTTTCCACTTTTCGAGAATCAACTGCTATTCCGGTAATATGTATGTCAATCATTGTGGAGTCCCGATTTACATTAATCTCCTCTATGGCCTCCAACAACTTTATTAAATGCATCGCTTATACCCCTTTATCCCTTCTTCACTTGCTACTTGGTTTAATTTGCACTCACTTACATAGCTTTCCTAAAATCTATTAGAATTATTCAAGGTTTAAGGAGATACGAAAAAAATCCCAAAGAATGGTCTCTGGGATTCTACTCGCTGTAAAATTTTTTAATTTATTTCAAAAAATTATTTAATATTTGTTACATATTTAGAATGTACATAGCCTGTTACCTTGCCATATTTAATTTTGTACCATGAACCTGTCTTTGAATAGATCGTTACCGTCTGGTTTTTTTTCACTGTTCCAACTACTTTAGACAAAGTAGTTGGTTTTTGACGAATGTTTAATGTAGTTGCTGTTATTTTTCCTGTTTTGTACTTTGACTTACTTAATTTATATTTTTTCGTTGCTGAACTTTTATTTCCACTCGTGTCAGCTGATTTTATAACGATTGTATAGGTGCCATTCTTTATTTTTGAGACATTCCACGGAAGTTTGATAGTACCTTTATTGTATGATTTATCCTTCACTAATGTTGAAACCATTTTACTGTTGTTATCTTTTATATAAACAGTCGTTTTTGTTTTTTCATTAAGGTTGAATGAAATATTCACATTATTCGTTTTTGAATCATAGGCTCCTTTAATGTCCTTAATGATAGGTGGCTTTGTATCAGGGGTTGGTGCTTTACTATATAATTTAGTTAATGTGGTCCCTGGATAATAGAACTTCAGTATCTTTTCAAAACTATGTCCAGCTTTTGCTCTATACATAGCACCCCATTGGCTTAATCCTACTCCGTGTCCATTCCCACGGCCTTCTACTTTAAAAGTTTTCGTTGTTTCATTTACACTGTCAACTAAATAACTAAGCATGATGCTATTACCAATCATGCTGCGTAATCTAGTAGAACTAACATTTTTATATTCTTTATTTACTTGTTCTAGGCTACCATCCCTGTTCTTAACTAAATATTTTAAAGTAATAGAGCCTTTAGAGACTCTTCCCCCACTAGTTGGTTCTGTAAGTTCTAATGTTGGAATGGAGAGCACTTTTATTTCTTTCTCGATATAATTATATTCACTTGCTATTAGCCATTTTTTTATGTTGTCGGTGATTTTTTTATCTTTTTCTAAAGTTGCATCCCACCAATCTTCTGGCTTTTCTAGATCCTTGTCTGTAAGATCAACTTGGATTTTATTAATTGTAATATTCCAAACCGTTTTCGGGTCAAAAGTATCATCTTTGATTAATAAATAAGATAAAGGAGAACCACCCCATGCATTTTTATTAGATTCTGTTACCCCTCCATTACTAGCTGAGTACAGGGTTTGAGCTAATTTATCACCATCTTTTAACACATATCCTGTAGTCTCTTCTACAGCACGGTCTGAATTAGGGTAGTGGCCTTGGAGCCCACCGTATACTTGGTAGTTAATTGTATCATCAATCGTTTTCCCTACTCGAGTTATGGCATAATTTCTAGCGGCCACTGCCTGTGCTTTCAAAGCTTCAATTGGCCAAGATCCGTACATTTCATGGGGAACCACACTTTTTAAGTAGGTTTCCATTTTTACCTTGTTGATTGGTCTTATATAGGTTTTCGTTCCAACCTTCTCTGTAGTAAATTCGAATTGACCAGCGTATGGTCGACTATTTACTGATAGACTGTTGTTTTCTTTTACAGGGGTAGCAATCATTGTATTATATGTACCTATTAACTTAGTACCATGATAAAGATTTAATTCAGACTTTTCATATTTCAGTGAATAGGTTTGTTCACTTTTGAGAGTCATCTTTGACCCGGTAATAAGATAATCCCCTGTTGGCTTTATCGTAATCTTAGTTTGATCTTTTAGAAAGTTCTTTAGCTTTACGCTGATTACTGGCTCTGAAGAAGATGAAGCTTTTGCATTTTGAAAAGGAACTTGCACACACGACAAAAACAATATAAATGATAAAAGTATTTTAATTGTCCTACTCACTTATTTAACTCCCCACATATATTTATAGAATGATATTTATAAATATAGAATACCAGTAAGCTGGAAAAATCGGGAGTAATAAATATTATCCATTTTTGTTCTTAAGCAAAAGGATCTATAAAAATATACAAAATTACAAAATCTTTACAAACTTATTTATTAAAATACATAAAGGAATTTTATAATGGTAAAAAAGAGTATCGGAGGATGTAGAGTTTTATGGAGCACGGTAAAGCAGTGATCTATAACAATGAACCTTATGTCGTCGTCTATATCTATAAAAATGGTTGGTGTGAATTGAAAAGCACTAAAAACCCCTACCAATATGCCCTTGTATCAGAAGTAGAATTACAAAAGTGTTGCAGGTGACTGTCACCTGCAACACTTTTGTAATATTAGATTTTAAAGTTGCTTACAAGTTTTTGTAAGTCTTCTGACATTTTTGCTAGTGTGTTAGCATTTTGTGCTATTTCTTCAATAGACCTACTGGTTTGTTGTGCAGATGCGGTTGTTTGTTCAATTCCTGCTGCAGACTCTTGAGCGACCGATGAAATTCTATCGATAAACGCATCAACTTTGGCTGTCTCTTCATTTATTTCTTGTAAACCTTCTGTATTTTGCGCAATTTTTTTCATCATGCTCGATATAGAGTGTGTTATTTCTTCAAACGTCTGTCCTGTAGTGTTTATCTGTTGTGTACCTGATTCTACTTGTGCAAAGCCTTCTTTTAGTGAGGAAGTGACTTTTTGTGACTCTGTTTTTATTCCGTCTACTATTTCTTTGATATCAATAATTGAAAGTGAAACCTGTTCAGCTAACTTTCTAACTTCATTAGCAACAACTGCGAAGCCTTTCCCATGTTCTCCTGCTCTTGCCGCTTCTATTGCTGCATTTAATGCTAATAGATTCGTTTGATCGGATATATCTTGAATGACTTTCACTAGATTAGTAATTTCACTAGATTTTTGATCTAAGCCCACAACTTGATTTACAGATCGGTCAACAATTTGATGAATTTTTTTCATTTGTTGAACGGAAGAATCCATTAATTCTTTGCCTCTAGTTGTTAAAATTAATGCAGTATTAGCTGATGTAGAGACTTCGTTACCGTTATTAGTGACCTCAACAATTTTTGTAGAAAAGTCATGAACAATCTGTGATAAATCAACGGTTGAGTCAGCTTGGGATTCTGCGCCAGCTGAGAGTTCTTGCATGGTTGAAACTACCTGGCTACTTCCTTCTGCTATCTCGTTTGAAGACTTCAGCATATGTAAGCTTTGATCTTTTACTACATTCGATACATTAGATATTTTTTGAATCAACTCTCTTAGATTCGTTTGAGTTTCAGATGCTGATTGAATGAGTTGCCCTATTTCATCTTTTCTATGATTAATAGTAAAGTTTACATTTAAATTTCCTTTTGAAATTTCTTTCATTTGTTCTGTAACAAGTTGAATCGGTCTTGAAAAACCATTGCTTAGTACCCAAGCTATAGTTGATACAATTACAACGGTTAATACTCCAATTAAAAGGGATATGTTACCAACTTGTTTCTGGATACGATTTAATAAAGTTTCATCTTGGCTAATTAGGATAGCTCCTATCACTTCTGTATTGGTTGGATCATACATTGGCAAAAATGTTTCTAGGATATTTCCACTCTCTTTAGTAAGTTCCTTACCAGACAGTACTTTTGTTAGGGCGGAGTCGCTTTTTAAAGTGTTACCTACATTATTTTCTTCCGAAGAAACAAGAATTTCGCCTTCTGCGTTTAAAATGTTTAATTCTACACCCTTCAACGTATCTGTAATAGATTTCACGAACTGACTATTGAGACCTGTTTGAAGTGTTCCAATTACTTCGTTGTTATGTCTAATCGGGGTAAAAGCACGTACAGCAAGACCACTACTTCCAAACTCAAAACCTGAGATTTCCTGACCCTTTAAAGCGGCTTGAATTGCTAGCTTGTCACTCTTGTCATCCCCAAACTTCTCGGGGTTATGGCCTCTAAATAAAACTACTCCGTCTTTACCTCCAAGTTCAAACACATCTAGCTTGTGCTCTTCTTTTAACTGGTTGAAGATTGGAGTAATAGCTTCGTCCATGACCTCGTGGTTCCCACTTTTGAAGGCTTCAACTACTTCAGGATTATCTGCATAAATTTTTGTTAGATCTAGTAACCCTCCTGACACCCTAATTAGCTGATTTTGCACAGAGTCTTTAGTTGCACTTTGATTATTAGAAGATATTTTTGAAAATCCTTGATTGTTTGTAAAATATAATATTGTACTACTTAATAATAATGGAATAATTGAAACTAGAAGTAAAATAGTAAAGAGTTTGACCTTTATTGAGTTCAAGACTTGTCCCCCTATATTATATAAGTATAATTACCTAAAACTTTATTCTTATATTAACTAACACTTCCAAATTCTTCAATACAAATTATCCGTTTTTTCGACATTTATTGCACAAAAAAATACTGGTTGTGCACCAGTATTTTTTATTTGATTAAAAACCCCTTTGCCATTGATTTAAGTAAAGCTCTTTTACCCAGTTTTTGAATAGCTTCTTTACTCCAATGTTTCGTTTTTAATGGGGTAAAATAAGGGGACTCATTTTTTACTCCTTTTGGGTTAGAAACTATTATATCTCCCGCTTCAATCTCTCCCATTACCTCAAGATTATTATTTACTTGTATCCCTGTTTTAACTAAACGTTTATTGATGCTTCCATCCTTATCAAGGGCAAATACATAAATCTCGTTTCCTTTTCTTAGTGATTTAAATGGAATCGACAAGGCATCTATTGCTTCTCGTTTAATTATTTTTAGCTCTACATGTGAACCATAAGGTAATTTTTCTTCAGGAATTTCTTCAAGTTGAATAATGTAACGATATTGGCTCTTTTTTTCGTTAGATTCCTCAACAGGAACTGTAAATATTTGAGAAATCGTTCCTTCGAAACTTTTGCTTAAATGTTCAGAAGTAGCAATAACCTTCATACCTACAGATAATTCCTGTACTTCCTCTTCAGACATTAACCCTTCAATTTGCTGCTCGTCTGAATAAATAGTTATGATAGGATTATTTAAGGTGGGATTAACCTCTTTTATTGTGCCTCCCAGATTGCTATTTACCGTTAGTGTCGTTAAGCCTTCGGTTGCTGCGGTAATAATTTGTTCGTATTCAGCTATCTTACCTTCAACTTTACTTTTCTGTCTTTCCTTTTCATATATTTCTGCCAGAATTGAATCCGATAAAAGTTCATTCTGTACTTTGTTTCCTTTTTCTTTATCGGATGTTGCTTTTTGGGACATGCTTTGTTGCAGAGTTTGTAATTGACTAATATTGACTGTTAGTGCCGATAGCTCTTGCTCTAATGTTGATTTTTCACTCTGTAATTTTGTAAGATCTCTTTCAATCTCTGATGGTGAGTATTCTAGAAGTGCTGCACCTACTTCTACTTCCTCCCCTTCCTTAACTAGGAATTGTTTAAACTCGCCACTTTTTGCTTGATGATAAATATGCTGTTCTTCAACAGGAGTTATTTTACCAGTCCCTTTTTTAGAATCAACTAGTGTCATTCCCTCAACTTTAGTCCAATTTTCTATGTAATTTAATCTACTAATCTCACTATCCTTTTTAAATATTAAATAGAGATTGGATAGAATGAATAAGGCTGTCACTATCGTAAGCAGCCAGTATTTCCATTTCATTTATGAGCACCCCCTTAGATGAGCTTTTCAAATTGAATGTATGAGAATAACGCATTGAACACCCAGAATAATAAATTAATAGATAGTAGAATAACTAGAATGAAAGCTGGGCTTTTTTGAGACATTGATTTTAAGTATTTATACTGGATAACTATCGCCCATATTTTAAAGAGCGTAATAGCTGAAAGAAAATAGATGATTAGTTTGTAGTTGGTTATGTATTGTGCCATTACTCCGAAAGAGAACGGTGAAGAATCTTGATCTATTCCAAGAAATAGATGCAAAGGGATTATAATTAATTTTTCAAAAAGTAAGATTGTTACGACTAATAGTTGTATAATTACTAGTTTTTTATATTCAATGTCTGCAAATAACCAAATTAATAGAGATGGGAAAAAGATATAAAGCGCTGTAATCACAATCCCATTTAGTACTTGTCCTAATGCAAAAAACACTTTCATTATCTCAAATTGTTCTGGAGTTAATTCATGTATTTTGTTTGAAAGTATCTCGTTTCCAATTCCAAAATAAGCACTGATGCTTGATATTATTATGGTTATTATCATTAAGAGAACAGTTCGTCCCCATATACCCTCGATTCGTTCCGCTTGCTTGAGTTGATACGAATAAACGAAAGGCTGAAACAGACTGCGAAGAAGCTGAACTTGGTAGTACATTTTTATCCTCCAACTGGTTTGTCTTTTATTGTTTGTCCTTGTCTATTTTAACCGAAAAGTGAATGAATTGGAAAAAATATGACAGCATTTTTAAAGGTGACAGTCACCTGCAATGTAATTATTACATTTCTGTAATACCTATGTAACAATCTACTATCCTACTAAATAATTTAGACTAGTGAATATATCAAAAGGGTTCCTAAGAATATATACCGAATATATTAAAGGTGACAGTCACCTGAAATATTTTAGAAATATTATAAGGAGGTTAGAAATGGGAAGAGCCAAACGGATCTGGAGTCCTGAACATTTTCATCATGTAACAAGTAGGGGGAATTGGAGAGATTACTTGTTTAGAGGCAATCGCGATTTTATGTATTTTTTAAGGTTATTAAGCTACATCCATAGGAATCATGCTATAGAAATTACTAGTTATTGTCTTATGTCTAATCACTATCATTTACTTCTAAGATCTAAAGAAGCTAGTTTGTCTTCTATCATGAGTAGAATTAATAAATCATATTCGGATTACTACAATTATCGATATAAAGTTACAGGACATCTGTTTGAAAAACGTTTTTTTAGTAAGCCAATTTATGATGATTTAGGCATTGCAGAAGTGAGTCGCTACATCCATTTGAATCCTTTAGAAGCTAGTATTGTAGAGGATCCTCAAGATTATCCCTGGTCTAGTTACTATTTTTTCCACAATAGTTCTTCCTCCTCGCCACCGTTTCTAAATTTCCAACCTTTACTTAATTTTTTTCCTGGACAAACTGAGGAACAAAGAAAAATGGAGTATCATAATTGGGTACAACACAAGTTAAAAAACCCATATAGATAAAAAGATATTTTATTACAAATACGTTAAAGGTGACTGTCACCTTTAATAATTTTGAAAAAGATGAGTAGAATACTTTCCACTCATCTTTTTCATTACCTATTTACTTTTTCAAAGGATGTTTACTCTCAACCTTCACCAATACATCCTCACTCTTATTCCCAGCCAGATCAACCACATAAACAGTCAGCACTGTACCAACCTTCTGCTTATCAAGCTTCACATGGAACTTACCTTTATTCTTCGCTTCTGCCGTTCCTATTACTTTATTTCCTACTTTCACGTAAACAGTACTGCCTTCTTCTGCTGTTCCTCTTACTTGAGGGTCTTTATCTGTTACTTTGTCTACTTCTGGTTTTGCTGGTGGAGTCGTATCTTTGTCTTCTCCGCCATCGTCATCACCTTTTGACGCAGCAAGGATAAACGTACCACCATCATTGCGTGATGCAAGGTCAACGATTACTTCTTTATTCTCGTTAACACTATACTTTTTACCGCTGTATACATCTTGCACTTTTGTTCCAGCTGCAAAGTCTACCGGAACTGTTACTTGCTTAGCCTCCGCCGTTGTATTCATACCAACGTAGATAGCCTCACCGTTGTATTCTCTTTCAATAACAACATATTTGTCAGCGTCTCCACCGGCTACTTTTGTTCTAGCACCCTTAGAGAATACTTTTGAGTAGTCAGCACGGATGTTTAATAGTTTTGCATAGTGGTCGTGTAGGTCGACTGTTGCTGCGTCTTTGCTTTCGTATTTATCCCAAGGCATGCTTGCACGGTTTTTACCAAACTCAGAGATGACACCGTTGTTGGATACCCAACTTGATTTGCCTGAGTTTCCTAGCTCTTCTCCGTAGTATATGACCGGTTGGCCTTTAGATGTGATTTGAAGGGCTGCTGCAACTTTTAGTTTTCCTACATCTCCACCTACATACTCGGATAGGAAGCCATCTTGGTCATGGCTGCTTAAGAATTGTCCTAGCATGTGAGAGCTGTTTAGTTTATTGTTACGTTCTGTTAAATAGGATTCTACTCCGTCAATGTTTCCATTTACAAAGTCTCTCGCTTTTTCTTTAAAATCAAAGTCTAATAGGGAGTCCATTTGACCTGTGCCTAGGTAGCCACCGTCATTAGAGATACTTGCTCCCCAATACTCGCCAATTAGCTTGAAGTTTGGATCAATTTTCGTCAGTTCGTTCTTGAACGCCATCCAAGTTGCTTCTTCCACGTGCTTCACTGTGTCTACACGGAAGTAGTCTATGGTTCCGCCGCTTGCTGTTCTTGCTTTTTCTAGCCATGCTGTTTGCCATTTGATGATTTGGTCACGAACAGCAGGGTCTTCTGTTTTAAAGTCAGGCAGTTCATCCAGTTCACCACGCACTGTTGGGTCTTCATTTACAGTACGTAGCATATCTTTAAAGACGGCTCTTTCTTCTTCTGTTGGTAAGCCCTCTAAGTCTTTCCAATTATCTTTAATTTTGTTCATACCGTAACCTGTGTGGTTCAGTACAATGTCCACCATGATTTTCATTCCGCGAGCATGCGCTTTATCGATTAGCTCTTTGAAGGTTTCAAGGTCACCTAGTGTTTCGTCAATCTTTGTAAAATCTTTTGCCCAATAGCCGTGGTAGGCATACTGCTTTGCTTCTAGACCATCTTTTGTTTTAAAATCTGCACCTTTGTTGAAGTCAATATTATCTACAATTGGTGAAATCCAGATCGTATTGATTCCTAGGTCTTCTAGATAATCTAGCTTGTTGATAATTCCTCGGAAGTCTCCGCCATGGTAGGCTTCATCATGGTTTGGATCATATCCTAGTGGATGGTTGTTGCTCTTGTCACCGTCTAAGAAGCGGTCTGTTAACATGAAGTAAATGCGTGCTTCATCCCAATCGAAGTCTAGCTTTCCTTGGTACGTTCTTGCTTTTACATCTACGCTAGCTATTTGTTTGTGTTTGTTACCAAACTCATCTACGACTGTCACACTTAATGTTTTCATTCCAGCTGGGATTGAATCGCTTGCTGCAATTGTTACTGCACCCACCGCTGGGTCAATATTTACTTTTGATTTTCCTCCAAGCGGAGTTAAATCTACATACATTTCTTTAAATGAAACTTCCTCTTCGGTCGTAACATTTACCGAAAGAACCGCATTTTCGTTGTGTGAAATTTGAGCAGGATTTACCGCTGCTTCAATACTTACTTTTGGCAATGTGTAAGTGATAACAGACTTGCCATCTTTCGTATTTTTCGGGTCAGTTACTTCGGTTGTTTCTCCCGCTTTGGTTAATAAGAAGCTGTATTCATACGAACCAGGATCTATGTTTTCTAGCTTATAAGAGAAGTACTCATTTTTCTCGTTATACGTCATTGCATATTCTTTTCCTGCTACTTTTACCTTTACGTTATCAATCGTATGCATTTCATCTTTTTGATATAAAGCTTCATCACGATAGAAGAAGGTTACGTTTCCATCTTCTAAAACGGGACCTTTAACGGCAGGTACGACGGTTTGGCCAGGTACACCAGTTACAACCGTTACCTTTGTGATTACTTCGTCACGGTCAATTTTTATATTATGGTCATCACTATCTGGAGAAATTTTTGCTGTGCTCCAGTCTGTGCCTTTACGGATTAGGAAGCCAATGGACTCGGTTGTTGGTGCGATTTCAATGTTTGCAATCGCTGTGTCACCATCAAATTCGGTAAAGTCAATTTGATCATTTTTCACGCCTGTGTTCCAAACCCAAATATTCCATTCTTTAAAATCTTGGTCTGGTCGAACGTATTTAATTCTGACATAACGTTGGACGTTTTCTTTTACCGTTAATTCTAGTGAAGCTGTAGCGTCTCCTGCGGTAGCCGTGATGGTTACGCTACCTGGTTTAATTCCTGAAACTTTCCCTGTTCCATCAACCGTTGCAACGGATGTGTCGGATGACTTCCAAGTTACTTTAGAGCCTAACATTTCTTGATTGAACTGGTCACGGACAAGAGCTGTTAGTTGGGTTGAGTAAGTTTCATAGACAGATTTATCACCAGAAATCGTAATCGTTTTAGGAGCAAGGGTTGCCACCGATACTTCAACAGATGCTTTTACGCTACCTACTGCTGCTGTAATCGTTGCAGTACCATTTTTCACTCCAGTCACTTTTCCGTTTACAACTGTTGCTACGTCTTCGTTTGAAGTGGACCATTCAACCGTTTGGTCAGTCATGATTCTTCCTTTTTGATCTTTTACATAAGCTAAGATTGTTTTGGAAGAACCAGGGTTCATAGCAAAATCCGTTGTGTTTAGGTCAACACTTGTTACTTCAGCTGTGTAATCTGCTTCTTTTTCATCATATAAAACCATCATAGAAAGTGGTTCTACTGAAACTTTGTCGCCTGTTACTGTGCGGATCGTATCTGTTCCTGCACTTGTGTGGTCAACGACAATATTCCACTCACGGTTTGAAGGTAAGCTTACTTCTTTTGCTGTTTGATTCGCATTATAGATGACAACGATATTTTTCCAAGTGTCGTTATTCGCAAAATTCTTCAGTTCATAAGCCACTACATTTTCGTTTGCTTTTGTTACTTGTAGGTTCTGCTCAATCGTTGTTTTCGAGTTCATTTTAAAAGCTGGATGAGCTTTTCTTAGTTCAATTAAGCCTTTATAATAATCAAATACAGGTTGATATTGGTCTTTTAATTCCCAGCGAATTTTATTGATTTCGTCTGAGCTCTTATAGCTGTTATGGTCACCGTATTTACTTCTAAGCATTTCTTCACCCGCATGGATAAAAGGAATACCTTGAGAAGTAAGGACAATTCCATTCGCTAGTAAGCTGCGTTTTACATGCTCATTATCTAAAACATTAGCTTCCGTAATGCTGGCATGAGGATCCTTGCTGATGTCTGTTCCAGCAATTTTCATCAATTTATCCCAAAGATTTAAATTATCATGTGCCGTTACATAGTTAATCGTTTCAGAAGGACGGTTTGTAAAATCAGTAATCGCACCCTTTAAGCCCGTGACGATATCATTTTCTCTGCCTTCTGAACCTGTTGCAAAGCCTGTACTGTTATCATCGCTTCCGCCTTTAATCGCTCCACGAAGATTATCATTGAATACGGCATATCCTTGATCTTTTTGTGTGCCTTTAAAGTTTTGGAAAGCAGCATCTAAGCTAGTCGATCCACCTGTCCAAGGCTCACCGTAAATCAAAATCGTAGGGTCCACTTCTTCTTTTAACTCTTTTGTTAACTCAGACATCGTTTGGCGGTCGATTAATCCCATTAAGTCAAAACGGAATCCATCTACACCATATTCTTTTGCCCAATACTTAACCGAATCCTTAATGTACTTACGAATCATTGGTCTTTCAGAAGCGACTTCATTTCCTGTACCTGATCCGTTCGTAATTTTCCCTTCATTATCTGTACGATAATAGTAGCCAGGAACGATTAAATCAAAAGGTGAACCACCTTTAAGTTGTGTACTTTCAGGCATGTACGTATGGTTATACACCACATCCATGACAACACGTATTCCTTGATCATGTAATGCCTGCACCATTTCTTTGAATTCTTTTACTCTAGAAGTTGGATCTGCTGGATTTGTAGAGTAAGAGCCTTCAGGTACGTTAAAATGGATCGGGTCATAGCCCCAGTTAAATTTAGGGTCTGAAGAATTCGGATCATCTACTGTTAGTTCGTTAACTGAACCAAAATCATAGGATGGTAGTAAGTGAACGTGAGTAATACCCAATTCTTTTAGTGAATCTACTCCCGTTTTTACACCGTTTGGACCTTTCGTGCCTGTTTCTGTGAAAGCTTTATACTTTCCTTTGTTCGTCATACCAGAGTTTTCATCAATAGAGAAATCTCTTACATGTAGCTCATAAAGGATTGTTTCTGTTGGTGAAACTAAAGTTGGTTTTTCTTGTGGCTTGAAATTACTAGGGTTCGTGCTTGATAGATCGATAATCGCAGTTCTTTGACCGTTTGGAGACGTTGAAACTGCATATGGGTCAACCGCATAGTTTACCGTTCCGTCAGCAAACTCTACTTTATAAAGGTAGTACTTGCCTGCTCGGTCTCCATTTAGAGTTGTTGACCATACTCCGTTTTCCGCTCTAGTCATTTCTGTTTCTTGGCCGCCTGTATTATCTCTTACGAACGGACCTTCATAATTCCCTTGATCATCGTATAAGGCAACGCTTACATTTTTAGCTGTAGGTGCCCAAAGCTTGAAGGTTGTGCCAGATGACGAATAGGTGAATCCTAAATCATTTCCACCATAGTAGAACATGTCATCGTTCAATACATTACGCATCGTAACATTTTTGCTTGCGTAGCCTGTTGCCTGAACTTCATAGACTTTTCTAACATCGACTTGTGTTGGATCTTGGATTGTTAGCTTAACTTTGTCATTGCTTAATTTTGTTACAGTAGTTGGAATTTCTTGATTTGCCTCAACATCCATTAGCTTAAATGTTGTGCTGTCTGCTAAATTTTTGTTTACTTTTACGTTGATTTCTTGTAAAGAATCCATTAAAGCTGCTTGAACAGAAGCGGATAGGTCTGGTTTTTGGTAATAGATTTCTTGTACATCTTGAACGATCCAAACTTCTATTGAATTGCCTTCTTTGATTTCTATTTTTCTAGTAAGATCTTGTGTGGTCCAGTTACCTGGTCTAGGAATAATATTTAGTTGGTTCGATGAGAACTCCACCGTTGCGGTTGCAAAGCCATCCTCTGTAGTACTAGTAAAAGGATAGGCTGCACCTTCTTTTCCATCCTCCCATAACCACATATCCCAATTGCTTTGATTTCCATCAAAACGGTAGTAATTGATCGTGTAGCTGTAAGTTTGATTTAAAATATTGATTACTTTTTCTGCTGATTTACCGTCTTGAGTAGCTTGAACCGTTACGGTATCGTCAGCTTTTACTTCATAAGATGAATCTACTTTTATCACGTTATCTGTTAAAGTGATGCCTGCTCTCTCATCCTTTATGCTCCATTGTGGAGTAGCAGCAGATTCTCGGCCGCTCTGATCTAGCATTTTTGCTGTTAGTTCAAGAGATTTTCCTTTTTCTACGTTATTAGAAGAAGTAACGATAAGTCCTGGTACATAAAGGGCGGAGTTTCCATCTAGTTCTTTAGAGTTCCCTGGATCTGTAATCCAATTGCCTTCATCTAAAATAAATTTGTATTGATATGTACCTGGTGCAAGTTCAAACGTTAACTGCCAAACACCATCCACCTTGGTCATATCCTTTGCACCGTCTTGCCAGCTTGTAAAACTGCCGGCTACGCGAACACGATTTGCATCACCTGTAAATTTGAATGTAGTGGTTCCGTCAGCATTGATAACTGGGCTTTCTGTTACAGGAGCTTTTTCTCCGATCGTAAACGCTGAGTTTCCGCCGCTCGTTTGAGAGTTAAGTGGATCTGTTGTGTTTTCATCCCAGCTTCTATTATTTAATAAAAATTTATATTCATAATTTCCTTTTTCTAGAGGTGGGATCTTTACAGTGTAAATCTCATCTTGCTTGGTCATTTCAATTGCTTTAGCAGTATCCCAGTCTGTAAAACTCCCTACCACAAATACAGCCGTCTCACCTTTACTAACATAATTAAAAGTGACACTTCCATCATCATGAATAATCGGGCTTTTAGTTTCTGTCTGAGCGCTAACGTTTGCATAAGGAGCTATGCCCGAAAAAAGTTGTAAAATTAAGGCAAAGACCATAACAATAGAGAACGCTCTTATCCTTGGTTTACTCAAGTTGTACTCTCCTCCTTTAGTTTTTGGTTCGTCCAAATTAGGTAGGTTTGTGCAAACGTTTGCATTTAAGGGTAAAAAAACTACAACAATTATTTTTTCCTACAAACGTTGTGCAAACGTTTTCATTTAGACTACTAAACTAAGATTATCACTTTAAAAAGGCCCATACAATGTGATAAAAGAGGCATTTCTCCGGCATATTGTGACAAGATTTTTTAAGATTGATAGGGTCATTTACCTATTATAGGTTTATAGATTTTATATACTGACCATAATAGTAAAATGCTACTTTATTACAAAAACATTACAGGTGACAGGCACCCAAAATATGATTACAAATTGATTTCAGGTGCCTGTCACCTACAATTAAAATGATGGTTTATTTATAACCCATATTTTAGTTATAATAAAGGAATGAGGTTTTTTAGAGACCTTTTACATAAGACACGAATCAAACATGGTTTTTATTATATAAAAACGTTTTTCAAAGTCTTTAGAGACGGAGGTTTAGGAGATGCCTGAAATTCCAGAAAAATATCAAAGGTTGCTTGAAGAAGCGGCAACTGAATTTAATTCCATTCTTAGGTCTGACATTGAAGAAGAGGTAAAGCTTGTTCAGAAAGGGCTTCTTTTATATCGCCAAGGACTTGTCACGAAATTAAAATTTGAAAATGAGTCAGTCTTAGCTACTGTTCAGGATGTTACTCCTGTTCAGGTTTCCCTTGATTTAAATTTTCTCCGAATGAGTGAATGTTCCTGTCCGCAAGAGGATTTTTGTCGTCATCAATTGGCGGTCTTTTTCGCTGCATACTCCCACATTGGAAGTGTAACCGAGTGGGTAGAAAAGTGGAGACAACCTATCGCAGCTAAGAAATCCGCTCAAGTCTGGGGATTGCAGCGTGCAAAGGACTTATTAAAGTCAACTGGAGTTTTAAAGCCGAACTATGAAAAGTGGAAAGAGACTTTTGATGAGAGCTTTCTTGCTATTATACAGGGGCTAAAGGATCCAAAACCTTATGTTATTTCTGACTTATTTTCAATCTATATAAAAAGATTAACTGCAGGGGCTCCGGTTGAGCAGGAATGGAAAAACCTTTATTTGCTTGTGGCTTATATCCACTCCTTTCACAAACTTTTACACTTAAGTATGGAACTTGGCCATTCTAGGAGTGATATGAAGCGCTACTATCAAGACATCTTCTTTTCTATTATTGATCATATTGAGGAATACATTGGACGCCTGAGTGTTCAAGCCCTTCCATTTGCCTTTGATGAATTTATTGAAAAGATGAAAGATGACTCAACGGTTCTTTTAACAGATGAACTGGAATTGGAGTACGAGCGCACCCAACTTTACATGACTCTTTGGACTCAGCTTTTTAAAAAGAAGAACTGGCGAGAAGATGAACTGCAGAAGCTAGAAGGTTACTTTAAGAGAATGGACAGTATCCCATTACGAGTAGGAATTATTCATCAACATCTTTTGTTAAAAAGAGATGAAGAAGCTCTAATCATGATTAAGGATATTAAGAATCACATCACCCCTTATATGCTAGTGTGGCTAGATTATATACGACTTCAAAAAGACAACAAACGTATGGGGCCATATATTGAAGAATTTATTTCCCAGTTGAGAGGCTATTTAGCTGAACTTGGAGATACGTATGCTTGCTTTGATTTTACTAGATGGGCTAACCGAATTATCTCCTCCTACTGTACGGAAACGAACAAAATGGATTTATATGAGAAAGCCCTTTTGCAAACTCTCCCTTATAGTTTCCGAGATTATGAGGACTTATTGTTCACTCAAAGATCTTTTGAGAAATGGGGAGAATTGCAGGCATTCATTGGCTTAGATATGACTAGTATATCTAAAGACAAAATTAAAGAGCTACAAAAGGAGAATCCTGAGGTCCTCCTCCCTCTCTATCATCAATCAATTCAAAAGCATATTAGTTTTAAAAATAGAGGGAACTATCGCCAAGCCGTTCGAGAACTTAAAAAAATCAAAACGATTTATAAAAAACTAAAACGATTAGACGATTGGGAGTACTTTTTCCAAAGTCTATTAGAGAGAACAAAGCGTCTACGAGCATTTCACGAAGAATGTCAAAGGGGCAAGCTAATCAATGCTTAAAACAAGGCTGTTAAAAATACTTATAAAAAAATTAGAAGGCAATCAGTATTTTATCTCGGCACAAAACGAGTTTAATGACGATTTAGACCCTTCTGGCTGGAAGTACCTCCTATTTAACCGTCATGCTGATAGTTTTTTCGGGACTATTATTGATGAAACAACGGTAGATGAAGTACCTGGAGTTGTCATTGATGGATGGCAGGTTGTCACACTTTTAGCAAACGAACAATTTAACCGTTTAATTGATTGGGATTGGGATGAAACAGGGCATATATGTTTGGCTGCCGCCCACTCGATTCATGAAGCGATTGAGGAAAAAGATTGGTTACCTGACTTCAAAGCATGGGAGCAGGATGAATTCAGATGGAGTTTACCCGATCGAGTGATCTCTGAGTTTGACCCTTCTTTCTGGGAGCAACAGGTACACGAGGATTTAACCGTCCAAACGTTTATCCATGATTTATTTAACCACTCTCTTGATTCTTATTTTGAAAGAAATAAAGACTGGAAAGAAACAGTTGGTAAAAAGATTAGAGGTTTACAAAATGAAGCTCTATCGCCTAGAGCTCTAGCTACTTACTTTGATGAAGAAACGTGGTATGAGTGGATTGGACTGAAAGAAAATCCTGTCCCTTTTACGATTGGTCTAAGACTAGAAGAGCCTGCTGATTTAGATGGAACATGGGATCTTGAAATCTTCCTTCGTGGTAAAAAGAAGACTGATCTAGTGGTAGATTTATATGACGAATCCAACCGCCCTAAGGCTTGGAATAACTATATTGACTCCGTTCACCGAGAAGAACAAAGGTGGATTCAACTTTTTCCATGGCTAGACGGGGAAAAAGGAATTACGAAGCACTTAACGGAAAATGAGGCTTGGACATTTTTAACGGATGCTAGTGAAATGCTTCTTGCTTTAGGTGTTGAGATTCTCCTCCCTTCTTGGTGGCTTGCGATGAAAAATGCCAACCTAAAAGTAAAGGCTAAATTGAAGGGTGCTACCTCCTCTCATCGTCCATCCTTTGTTGGTCTACAAGCCATGCTTGATTACAACTGGAGATTTTCTATGAACGGGGTTGAGCTCACAGAGGATGAATTTAACCAGCTCGTTGAGGAAAAGCGTAGGCTCGTCTTTATTCGCGGTCGTTGGATTAAGTTAGATCCGGGGTTTGTTAGGCAAATACAAGATTTAATTAAAAAGGCAGATAAAGAAGGCCTACATGTCCGTGACTTAATTGAGCAAGAGCTGCTTGGTTCTGAGGAAAAAGATGAAGATCAACTAGATGACCAAAGAGTTTTTGCTAAAATCCAGATAGATATGAACCGCCAATGGAAGCAAATGATGAAGCAGCTTCAGGATATCAAATCGATTCCGATCGAAGAAGTTCCTGCAAGCTTCCAAGGTGAGCTCCGTGAGTATCAAAAGCTTGGCATGAGCTGGCTATTATTTTTACGAAAGTACGGCTTTGGTGCCGTACTAGCTGATGATATGGGACTCGGAAAAACCATCCAGCTTATCTCTTACTTACTTTCTGTAAAGCAACAGAGGGGGACTGACCCCGCTCTCATTGTTTGCCCAACATCGGTGCTTGGGAACTGGCAGAAGGAGATTGAACGATTTGCCCCTGATATGGAGGTCTATCTTCATTATGGGTCTAACCGTCTAAAGGGCGAGGTGTTCACTGAAAAAGTCGCTCAAGCAGATATAGTGTTAACCTCCTATGGACTCACCCATCTTGACCAGCCTGAGTTTGAGTCTCTTACTTGGGGGACGATTGCCATTGATGAGGCGCAAAATATTAAAAATGCTCAAACGAAGCAATCCCGTGCCGTAAGAAAGTTAAAAGGCAAACACCATATTGCGTTAACGGGTACACCGATGGAGAACCGCCTAACAGAGCTTTGGTCTATTCTTGATTTTACGAACCATGGATATTTAGGAAGCTTAAATACTTTTCAAAAGCGTTTTGTTATTCCGATTGAAAAAGATGATGAAAAAGAAAAAATTCAGCACTTACAAAGTTTGATTCGTCCGTTCCTGTTACGACGTACGAAAAAGGATGAAGAAGTGGCTCTTAATCTTCCTGATAAACAGGAGCAGAAGGAGTACTGCCCACTTACAGCTGAGCAAGCTTCTTTATACGAACAACTCGTTCAAGACACCTTTGCTAAAATAGAGTCATTAACTGGTTTTGAACGTAAAGGGTTGATTTTACAATTATTAAGCCGGTTAAAGCAGCTATGTAACCATCCGGCATTGTATTTAAAAGAAGAAAACCCACTAAATGTACTCGACCGCTCCGTGAAGCTTGAAAAATTAACGGAGCTAGTAGAAGCCGTTTTAGAACGTGAGGAAAGCTGTCTTATTTTTACTCAATATATTGAAATGGGTGAAATCATCCGTAATATATTGAAAAAGAAATATAAGATTGAAGTTCCGTTCTTAAATGGTAGTGTACCGAAAGCAAAGCGTGATGAACTGATTACCCGCTTCCAAGATCGCGAGTTTCCTGTGTTCCTTCTATCTTTAAAAGCTGGCGGTACGGGTCTAAATTTAACCGCAGCTAATCATGTTATTCACTATGATCGCTGGTGGAATCCGGCCGTTGAAAACCAAGCAACGGACCGCGCTTACCGAATTGGGCAAAAACGTTTCGTTCATGTTCATAAATTTATTAGCATAGGAACGCTTGAGGAGAAAATTGATGCGATGCTAGAGAAAAAGCAGTCCCTCAATGATCAAATTATCCAAAGTGAAAACTGGATTACGGAACTTTCAACGGATGAGCTACGAGATTTAATTTTACTATCTTAATTAAAGTCAGCCTTTATTGGCTGGCTTTTATTTTTTGAGCAATACCCGGCATTTTTAAAGGTTCAACCTGATGACTTTTCACTTTATCTCTATCCGGGATTTCGATTAATAATAAGGATTTTTTATCTTCTAGCTTAAACATAAAATTTGAGAAAAGCTTATATGGATCAAGAATCTTAGGGGAATTTTCATTGAAAAGGATGGAAAAATCTTGAGAGTTAACTTCCGCATGTAGCTGTATGATTTGCTTGTCTTCCAAAGATACGATAGACAAAGAAGTGAATGGACGAAGGAGAATGTTTTTGTACTCTTCAATCGGGCTATCTTCTTTAATAATTTGAAGAGCATCATAAAAGCTTGGCCGTCGTGAAATATTCATTGTATTCCTTAAGCTAAAATCACCAATAAAAAATAGTCTCCAATTCTTATTACACCGATTCATCGACATCATCTCCTCTTTTTTTTACATTTAATTACAAGATAGATGACCCATAATCCTTCTATACCACCGTGCTAACTTTACACACGTAAACACGTTCCTATTATGCACATCTTATTTTATTTCCTTTAGTACCCGTTAAGTTTAAAGAAGGTTTGAAAATAGTGAATTTTAACGGTGGTGTTAGTATGTCTATCGGAAGAACATTAAAAGAGCTAAGAGTCAGACGAAATTGGAATCAAGAATATGTGGCTCGTCTCATGACTGTGGACCGTTCCACAATTAGCCGCTATGAAAATGACGAGATTTTACCTAGTTATGATACAATCGCTAAATTTGCGCAAGTTTACCAAGTTCATAAAGACATCCTTTTACGAGAATTAGATCAAAACAAGAATGGGTTACCTATCATACTAAAGGAAAATCCAGATGATCAAGACTTCGAACTCATCCGCCAACTTGTCCATGAAACGCCGTCTCTAAAAGAGGCACTCTTAGATATGTATAGTTTAAATCAGCCTAAGAGAAATACAGCAGCTGTTACTATTAGAGCTTTTGTGAAAGAGTTTAAAAGACAGAAATAATTCGAACAAAATAGCGACGGAGAGACCGTCGCGTAAAGTGGGGATATGGGGGCTTGACCTTGATTCTCTCTAGGGGGAATGAGGGGACTGTGAGGACTATTATTTTTAGTGGACTTATTTACGAAGTTTGTTTTCTATTATGAGAATGAGATGGATCTGCTATAAATGAGATTTTATTTCTTGTTTCAAAAAAAGATTCACGAAGGATCAATTCCAGTTGGTACACTCTTTTTTCAAGATGGTCGACCTTTTCGTTTGACCTACCTACCATTTTTATTAAGCTTTCCAATAATTTTTCTAACTGATAGTCTCTATTTATCGTTCTGCTCAAGTCATTAATACCTCCTTTTCTTCAGCAACGACTGAATGTGTGGTCTTTTTATCAATAAATCTCACCGATTCCGCTACTACCTCTGTTACAAACGTTTTTCGACCCTCCTGATTTTCATAGTTTCTCGTTTGAATCCTTCCTGTTATCCCGATTAAGGATCCTTTTTTACAATAGAGTGCCGTATTCTCTGCTGACTTTCTCCATAAAGTACACTGTACAAAATCAGCGGTAAATTCACCTTGTTGATTTTTAAAATGTCGGTTAACGGCTAAAGTGATATTCACCACCGAATTTCCCTCTGGCGTTATCTTCAGTTCAGGGTCCCTAGTAAGCCTCCCTACTAGTGTCACTTGATTAATCATCATTCCATCTCCTCTCGATTTGATGCCCTAATCATAAAGCGTATTCCCTTTCACGTAAAATACGGAAATAACCATTTTCACCCACTTTAACCTATGGAAAATATGAATTTAGCCTAAGGGAAAAATAAATTTTATGATAAAAAAATAACTGTGTTTAATAACCTTATTTAACTCGGCAAATATTTTTCGACAAACACCTAAGAGGTGAAAAATTCGCATTCATTTAAGCGTATGTTATAATGTAGGAAATAAAGGGCGGTAAGCCACTCATTGCGCTAGGAGGTATAGGATGAAAACGTTTAAATTAGTCTCTTTGCAAATTCAAGAAGAGGATCATTTAAAGGATATTCCACTTGACGATGGGTTAATTATTAATCGTGAAGATGACACTAGTAATTGGTTAATAGAAGCTTACGTTAGTAAAACTTTTTTTGACTTTTTCCAGAACGCAATGGGTAATGCAAATGAACTAACCACACAGGTTGTTATTTCAAAAAAAGAGAATGATCCCGCATTTTTTAAAACAAAAGTTAAATCGGTTCGCATATTTGAGAAACACATCAGTGTTTTGTTAGAAGGTAAATTAAAAAAGATGAAGAGTGATTACGCTGAGCTGTTGTTAAATGACCTTATTCAAAAAGGGTTTGCAGGAGACACATTAATTACTGAATTTAAAACGCAGATGATTAATAGACCTAGGATTCAAAGCAAATAATACTACTTACCTCCGAAGATCCTTTCGGAGGTTATTTATTTTCCATAAAAATAGGACAGGTTTCCCTGCCCTACTCGAAAAAATTACTCGTTTTCCGTTTCCTCATCATTCACTTCATCGTCACCAATAACATCTTCTTCACCAGCATCACCATCATTACCCGTACCAGTTCCGTCGATGTTAGTGTCGTCGCCCATATCTGTTCCGTTGTTGTCATCACCCATATCTTCCTCAACAGCTGGGTCCTCAACATTCATGTCATCTTCTGGTGGTGGATCTTGGTTATTTGCACAACCTGCAAGTAGCATAGCGGATAAAACCGAACCTCCGATTAACATCAAAAGCTTTTTATTCATAAGTATAAGCTCCTTTCCTTCTATGTTATAAATTTGACCTGAGTTGGGGTCTGCTGTTATGTTGCCCAACATCCGAGAAAACTTGCATATTTTTGCAATAAATTTTTATTATTACTGTTGATAGGCAAACAAAAAAGATTGCAGCTAGTCTAACAGCCACAACCTTTTTCATCCTTCTCACTATCTACATCGTTTTATTTCAATTATATTGCAGGTGCCTGTCACCTTAATTATTGCTTCTCACCTAAGGCAAACATAATTTCCGTTTCACACACCAATTCACCGTCAACAGTCGCGATTCCCTTTCCTTTTCCGAATGAACCACGTACTCGCACCATTTCAACTTCTAGACGTAATTGATCTCCAGGTTTTACTTGTCGTTTGAAACGGCAGTTATCAATTCCAGTAAAGAAGGCTAGTCGGCCTTTGTTTTCCTCTTTATTTAGCATAGCTACTGCCCCTACTTGTGCTAATGCTTCAACAATTAACACTCCGGGCATAACCGGAAAGTCTGGGAAATGACCGTTAAAGAACTCTTCATTTGCTGTTACGTTTTTTATTCCAACCGCTTTTTCTCCGTCTACGATTTCTAAAATTCGATCAACAAGTAAAAAAGGGTATCGATGGGGAATGATTTTTTTAATTTCATTGATATCTAACATAACAATTAGTACCTCCTACTAATACTAGGTTTTATTTTATTGTATAGGAAGTACTCTGTTTTACGCAAGGATTTTCCGCACAAACAAAAAAGCTGACCCAAATGGATCAACCTCTCATTATTTCTCTTTATTAATTAAATCAACAATATGCATCCACGTTGACTTATTGAATACTTCTTTTGCTGTACCATCTCCCATGACACTATATCCAACAACAGCACCAAGTGCAGTACTTGCTACAATTAATACTGCTACGATGATTACTCGAAGCCAAATAGGCAAAAGACGAATGCGAACTTTCTTTCTTCTATCGCTTAATGTCGCTTCCTTTTCCCTTTTTTCTTTACGCTCTTTTTTTCGTTGTTCACGTGTTTGAGCTGCTTCTTTATTGTTGTTTAAAGACATGGCTATTCCCCTTTTAACGAATTCCGTTTACAAGTCCCATCATTTGATCAGCTAATGTTACCGATCTAGATTGAAATTGATACGACCTTTGTACATTTATGAGTTCTGTCATTTCTTTAGACAAATCTACATTGGATTGCTCCAGAGCCCCTTGCTGCAATCCTACTTGATTACGCAATCCTCCATTAAGCTCTGTAAAGACAACTTCTTCATTAACACCCAATTCGGCAAAGTTAGTAGGTAATTCGAAAAGATTCCCACCTTTTTGCTCTAAAAATTGTGGCTTATTGATTTGGATAACTCCTAAATTAAAGGTTTCTGTTGAACCATCTACCTTCGATGCCGTTAGTCGTCCATTTGCATCAATACTATATTCTTTCGTGTCTCCAGTAATCGTAATAGGATTATTATCCTCATCTAGTACAGGGTGACCTTCTCCAGTAACGAGCATCACTTCATCCTCTGAAACAGGAGATAAATACAATGCACCATCTCTAGTATAATATACGTTATTTTCATTGTCATTTTGCACTAACACTTTAAATAATTGATTTTCTTTTGTAAAAGCAACATCAAGTGGGCGATCTGTCGTTTTAATTGCTCCTTGTGACATCACTAATTGGGCTTGTCCCAGCTTAGCCCCTACACCTTGGCGAATCCCATTTGGTGTTAAACGGTTCACTTCATTGTTTTCATTAGGTTGGTTATTGAATTGTTGGTACAATAGGTCTGTAAAAGTGGCTTCTCGTCTCTTATAACCAGTCGTACCCACATTCGCCATATTATTTGAGATGGTATCCATTTGTTTTTGCAATTGTGTTAAAGTATTCGTTGAAGTAATCATCATCCGATTCATACTAGTTTATCCCTCTCTTAAAAGGCTTCTCATGTTATAGTCGTCCAATTTCGTTCGCAGCCTTGTCCATGCTTTTATCATAAGCTTGCAGTATCTTTTGGTTTGCTTCAAACGCACGGAAAGCGGTTAGCATGTCCGTCATCGTCCGGCTAACATCTACATTCGATCGTTCTAAGAAACCTTGTTGAAGCTTAAACTGAACTCCTTGAGCATTAAAGGCATTTTCCAGTTCAGCTCCATCTTCCGTTCTAAATAGACCGTCTCCCTCTTTAATCAAACGTTGTGGATTATCAGCATAGCCTATTCCAATACGGGCTGTTTCTCCATTTTGTCCGGTAATCTGCCCATACTCATCTACTACGAATTGATCACTAGAAAGCTGAATCGGATTTCCTTGTTCATCTAACACGTACAACCCACTAGCAGTAGTTAAAAATCCACTTCCATCTAAAGTGAAATCACCGTTTCTAGTATAACGAACTTGTCCATCGGGATTTTGTACGGAGTAAAAAACAGAGCCTCTCAGACCGGTTTCCTGATTGACTGGGATATCAATATCTATTAAAGCGATATCTGTTTTTTGATTCGTCTCATGTATATCACCTTGAATGAACTTCGGAATCACTTCCTGCATGTATACACCCGTATTGATGGCCCCTACTGTTTTAGTTATAGGTAAATTTAATCCTTTTTCTGTCGGAATATCTAATTTATCCATTCTTTGTAGTAGCATCTCAGGAAAAGCCCTTAATGTAGATTGATCTGCTTTAAAACCTGGAGTATTAGCATTTGCCATATTGTTAGACAGCATTTCCGTTCTTCGCTGCTGAGCAATCATACCAGAAGCAACTGAATAAAACCCTCTGAACATTTCTTTCACCTCAAGTCTCAAACTTTATATGTATCTAATCCTACTTAGCTAGGATTTACGTTATAATTTTTAAATTGAACATTAGGCATACTTAATGCCTTATACACTATTATAAAAAAAATTTGACGAATAAACATTAAAAACTTGCAGAAAAACGTCAAAATATGAAAAAAAATAGTGGAAATTAGAAAAGCGCTAGCCCCGGTTAGCGAGGTACACCGCGAAAAGCAAATTTACTTCCATAAAAAAAAGATTGCAGCTAAACTCAAAAGCCGCAATCTCATCTATCTATTTATTCAAATTACCCTAAACGCTTCCTCGGTAAGCGATCGATATTATCTAACATAATTCCTGTTCCAATCGCTACACAGTCCATTGGATTCTCAGCCACTAATACTGGAACTTTTAATTCCTCCGCTAAAAGCATATCAATTCCGTGAAGAAGTGCTCCTCCACCTGTCAGGATTACTCCGCGGTCAATGATGTCCGCTGATAATTCTGGTGGTGTACGCTCTAGCACGCTTTTTGCAGCTTGTACGATAACAGCTACTGATTCACGAAGTGCTAATTCAATTTCTTCTGAGCCAACAGTAATCGTTCTTGGAAGACCAGAAACCATGTCACGACCACGAATTTCCATTGTTTCACTACGAGATCCAGGGAATACAGTAGCGATACTCATTTTAATATTTTCCGCTGTACGTTCCCCAATCAAAAGCTTGTACTGGCGTTTGATGTAATGAAGAATCTCGTTATCAAATTTATCTCCAGCCATTTTAATGGAGGAAGAAGTTACGATGTCACCCATCGATAATACTGCAACATCTGTCGTTCCTCCCCCAATATCTACAACCATATTACCGCTTGGCATGAAAATATCCATACCAGCCCCAATAGCTGCAACTTTTGGCTCTTCTTCTAAATAAACCTTTTTTCCACCACTTTTTTCAGCAGCTTCTTTAATTGCCTTTTGTTCAACACTTGTAATATTCGTTGGACAACAAATCAAAATACGAGGTTTTGATAAAAACCCTTTAACATTTAGTTTATTAATAAAGTGTTTAAGCATTGCTTCAGTTACATCAAAGTCAGCAATGACACCATCTTTTAATGGACGAATCGCCACAATATTACCTGGAGTACGTCCGACCATTCTTCTTGCTTCCTCACCGACAGCCAGAACTCGGTTGTTGGTTTTATCAATTGCCACAACGGATGGCTCGTTTAATACAATGCCACGACCTTTAACGTGAATTAATACGTTGGCCGTTCCTAAATCAATCCCAATATCCCTAGCAAACATTAATCATTTCCTCCTTGAACATTGTCCGAACTATATACAAGCGCCTATTTTGAAACCCTATTTGTGGCAGCAGAATCAGTTTTATATGTGTTAGATTTTAAATGTATTTTGAAAGATTTTTATCCACAGGGTTCTAACTCTCTAATGAAAAATATGCTTTGGTGATCCAGTAAAGAGTCATGTGAATATGTTAGCGTTTCAGCGCAATTTTATTTTCAACGGAACACTGTTAACATTACGAACCTAGTTCTATCCTAATTGAATATTTTATCACATTTTCGACTATAAAGTAACATTTTGTCAAAAAATGCTTGCTTTTTTCTAGGTCGTAACTTAGAGGAAGGCTATTTCAGTTCTTCATTCTTATAATTAGTTCAAGTATATTTATTTTTACATACTATCCTTTTAAGTGTTCTACATCTCTTATAACCATTTATGTTGGATTTTAAGCAACTTTCTTAGCAGGCTGCTTTCATCATGTTTATTCTTACAATGGTTGAATAATGGCTTATGGATGTTCTTTGAAAGAATATACAGCCGAAAACAGCCCTAAAAATGAAGAAGATCAATTTGTTATTGTACGGGTTCACCTTCTAATTCTTCTTTTTTATACTTCATTTTTGTTGCTTCTCCACCCCGTAAATGACGGATTGATTTATGATAATCTAAAATTTCCTTTACTTCGTTTGCAAGCTCTGGGTTTATTTCAGGAAGCCTCTCTGTAAGATCTTTATGGACTGTACTTTTGGATACGCCAAACTCCTTCGCAATTACGCGAACTGTTTTTCTCGTCTCCACGATATACTTTCCAATCTTGATAGTTCTCTCTTTGATGTAATCGTGCACACCACTCGCCCTCCCTAAATTGGATGTGAGAAGTGTGAAATGAGACTCGCTCTTCGCTTCGTCGAAATACTACTATTCCGCACGACATTATATTTTTTTATCCGAAGAAGATCCACTGTTTCATATGTGCGGCAGAAAACGTTGGCTTTCTGTTCTTACAAGGAATAATCATGTCCCCAACTAATTACTTTTTATGTTCAAACGACCCCTCACCTCAAACACTCTCTTTGTAAGGTTTGTAACAGTTTATTAGCTTGGTTGACGATATATGCACGAATTACTGAATAGGGACAAGGTGTCAGTAAAGTTTTTTGAAAATTGGACTAATTTAACCGAAATATTTAACTTCTTACTAAGAAGAAACCGGCACAAAGGAACTATTTTTCTATTTTCTTAATTTAAGTGTAATTTCATCAAACCATTTAATTTATTTGAAATAATCATATATTTCTCCTATATAACATCCGCACCTTCCAGTTAATTTCCAATCTATTAGTTCTTAATAACGCTTAAATATTGGAGATTAGGTGTAAAGACACGCTCTATAATCACCTATATTTCACGATTTTCTCCCTATTGTCTCATCTTGTCGTATCACGTAGAATGATGCTGGATTATAGAATGTTATGGATATACAACCAAATATATGAAAATATAAACAATAGGGTGGGGCTTATGGAAAAGAGAATTAATCGAACGAGGAAAGAGAGAATAGTAGAGTCTAAGAAACTAGCAAATAGAGCTAGAAATCAGAAACTAGCAGGAGTAACTCTAGCAACTGCTATTACAACAACAGCATTTTTTTCATCTGGAGTGATGAATGCAAAAGCTAATAGTGGTTTCTACACCGTTCAAAGTGGAGATACATTAACTAAAATTGCAAAGCAATATCATACAACAGTCGAACTATTAAAAAGTGAGAACAAGCTAGCATCAGAAACGATTTTTGTCGGGCAACGCCTAGAAGTGCCAACCCACTATAGTATTGCAAGCCTACCAACAAAACAGAAGACTTCAAAATCTAAGAAAAGTAATAAATATGTAGTAGTTAAACAAGGTGATACACTCTTCCAAATTTCCAAAGCCCATAAGGTGAAGATTCAAGACTTAAAACTAAATAATCGTTTGAAAACGGATATAATCTATGTTGGACAGAAGTTATCGGTAAAAAAGGCTAGTGCTCTTTCAACCGAAGTAAGAGAAGAAACAGCCATTTATACAGTCGTACCAGGTGATACACTTTGGGGAATTTCTAAAAGATTTGATATTCCAGTAGATAAAATTAAGCTTATGAACGGCATGAAATCTGATATGGTGTTAATCGACCAAAAGTTAATGCTAAAGGATAAAATGAGAATTTCGAAGGCAAAAGTCATTGGGGCTGCTGATAAATTTACAGTAGAGTTTAATACGGAGAAAGGACTGTTAACCCTAAAAGTAGCTTATGGTACAGCAGAAACTTATCAAAAGCTATCAGGGAAAGAAGTGTTTATTTTTTATAAGAATGGTGCACTTATTAATCTTCAATAGTTTTTTATTCAAAGGGGCTGGTATTTTGAGCCCCTTAAGTAATTTTCTAGTTAAAAAGGAACTACAAAGTTTTAGAAAAGAGTCCTTAAAATTGTAATGTCCTAACCTGGCTATCAGTAGCCTTCATGAGTTCTCCCAATGTTTTAAAACCCCGATCTCTGAACTGTAGTAACAATTCCTGAAATAAATAGGCTGTTGTTAATGCATCCCCTTTTGCACTATGGCGATCGTAAATCCTTGTACCAAAGGCCATTGCATATCTTTCCAAATCTCTCATATCAAAAGAGGGTGCCAAAAAGCCTATTAAATCGAGAGTGTCGATGGTAAAAAGATTTTTTAAGTTGAATTTCTCTCTTTTTAATTCACTTTTTAAAACTAATGTATCAAAGCTGACATAGTGACCTACTAAACACACTGTTTCCCATGATTGGATATAATCAAAAAAACTCGTGATTGCCTCAAATGATAATGGAGCTCCTACCACTTTTTCGTTCGTTATTGACGTTAGTTCGGTTATTTCCCGAGAAATTTGTCGTTTTGGGTTAACATATGTCTGAAATGTATTCTCTTCCTGAACGTTAAATCCCTTTAAAGGAACAGCCCCTATTTCTATTAGACGGTCCGTTGTGGCAACTTGAAATCCGGTTGTTTCTGTATCAAACACTATGAAGGACAAATCCTCTAATGGAGTTGATAATGGAATTTTATTATAACTAATAGGGCACTGAATATTTTTCTTCAAGTAAAACATTCTCACCCTCCTCTAAACTGAAAACTGGGCAAAAACCTGACCCTGTAATTCTTTCAACGTATTTAAGCTTAGTATTAATTCTTCCTTTTCACGTGTCGTTAATCTAGTAAATGAAACAGTCGAGTTTAACTCTTTCCCTGTCTTCGCTTGATTCCAACGTTGTCTAACGTATAGCGTCAACACTTGCTCTACCGCTTCCCTCAAATCATGGGTGAATGTCTCTGAGAAAATTCCCTTTGATTTTAAGTAATCTATTTTCTCAAGGGGGGTTCCAGATACCTTCCCGTTAAGAACAGATAAGATTTGTAAGGAATGATGATAGGGAAATAACACTTCTTTTTTCATATCGATGCTTTTTCTTTCTAATTTAAACAGGGATCTAATGGGTTGTTCCAAAGAAGGTATTTGATATTCCCGTTCAATTTGAGCTAAACGAAACAAAAATATTTTGGAGCGTTTTAAAAGGTTGGTTACAGTGATTTCAAATCTTTGATTTAAGTCTATGCTTCCTGTAATGAAACGGTACGAAAAGAAATTTTGGGATTTTAAAAGATTATCATTGGTTGACTGTAACATCCAATGACGGACCCGCTCCTCCCAAGTATGTAAGGAACCTCTCCAGACCTCCTCACTACACATCATCAGTCCTTTACAAAGGGCATAGCCTGCTTTTTGTAGATGGGAGGTGATTTCCTTGCCTAGTTCTGAAAAGTAATTCTCTCCTTCTTCAGTCGTCTCCTCATAAACTAGGAAATGGTCTTGATCTGTGAGCATGAATTGTTCTGCGCGACCACCACTTCCCATTTGGTAAAATGAATAGGTTACCGGTGGTTCTAATCCTCTTTGCCTTAGTGACTCTTCAGATAACTCGATTGCTCGGATCACAAGACGATCATAAAGTTTAGTGACCATATCCAATGTCTTTAAAATCGGCACTTGATCCCTTATTAATGTATCAAAAACTTCGTAAATAGCTTTCTTTACATTTGGTAAAGACTCTTCATCTGCTTGTTCAATTTTTTGGATGGTCTTCATGACGTTCTCATTCTTTTTGCGTAACAAATCAGAAAGTGTGACAATTCCAATGACTTTTGACTCTTCTACAACTGGTAGATGTTTAATTCCTTTTAAAAGAGTTAAAGAAATGGCATCGTAGTAGTAAGAAAAACGGTTGATTGTTACCGGTTGAGAAGTCATTATTTCGTTTACTTTTGTAGACATTGAGATTCCCTTTGCTACTACTCTTGCAACCATGTCCCGCTCCGTAATGATTCCTTTTAAATTTCCTTCTTCAATCACTAGTACAGAGCTCGTTCTAGACTGGGTCATTTTTATTGCTGTCTCTTGAATCGTTTCGTCTGGTGATACAGCAATAATTTTGTCTGTCATAACATCTTGAACTCTTAGCATGAACGCTTCATTCTCACCATAATCTCTGGCCAGTTTCACTTGCTCCGCTAAGGAACCGTAAACATCTTTTAGGCGGATGGATATTTGCGTTAACAAATAGTCATGAACATTAGGGTCCTCCCATCGCCTTGTAATCACCTCAAATGGGATAAATAGAGCCTTAACCTTGTCCACTGCTCTAACTTCTACCATAACCTCTTGTTTTAAAGATTTAGAGACTCCGAGGAAATCAGCTAAGCTAGAAAGCCCGATCATTTCACCTTTTTGGATAATTTCTAATACCTCTTCACGGTCATTAAATTCATTACGTACAAATACCTCAGAAATTCCCTCTAGCATTAAATGGAGACCCGCCCTAGGTTCATCCTTTTTCAACACTAATTCTGTTTTATTAAACGAGCGAACTTCACATAAATCTAATAAAGATTGAGCAGTATGAAGCTCCACCCCTTGAAAAAAGGGGTGAAGCTTTACTGCCTCAAACGTTTCTTGATTACATTTTTGATCCATCATTTAGCCAAACCTCACCGTCTTTGTACACCATTTGTTCTGGGTAACGTAAATCCATTACTTCTTCTTGGATTTTTTGTGAAGGAGCTGCTGTACTTAATGAAACAACAATGTTGGCTAAAAATGCTGCTGCAGCACCGAATACGCCTGCTCCAGTATCAATAATTCCTAGAATCGTGAATCCACCATACTTTGCTGCAAAAATATAGGCTAATGTTACCGTTAATCCTGTTAGTAATCCGGCAATAACTCCTTTAGAGTTAGAACGTTTCCACCAAACCCCAAGAACAAGTGCAGGGAAGAATGTTCCTGTTGCGAGAGCAAATGCCCAGGCTACAATTTGTGTAATCGCACCAGGAGGATTTAATGCGATAATACCTGCTAATAATGTCGCAATTACAATGGACCAACGTGCAACAGATAAACGATTTTTCTCCGTTGAGCTTGGTCTTAGTACACGATAATAAATATCGTGAGCAAAAGAGGAAGAAATGGAAATCATTAGTCCGCCTGCTGTTGATAATGCCGCAGCCATTGCACCTGCTGCAACTAAACCAATAACAAATACCCCTAAGTTAGCAATTTCGGGTGTTGCCATAACAACAATGTCATTAGAGATGATTAACTCTTTCCATTGAAGAATTCCATCGCCATTTGTATCAGCAACTTGAAGCTTACCTGTGTCCACCCATGTTTTTGTCCATGCAGGAAGTTCACTAATTTTACTTCCAGCTACTTTCGTCATTAAGATGAAACGAGAGAAAGCAGCATAAGCTGGTGCAGATAGATATAGTAAACCAATAAATAATAGCGCCCAAGCTCCAGACCAACGAGCTGCCTTCATCGTTGAAACTGTATAGAAACGCACGATTACGTGTGGAAGACCTGCTGTACCACACATTAACGTAAACATTAACGCAAGGAACTGCCATTTCGTTCCGTTTGTGAATGGAGCAAAATATTCAGAGATTCCTAGTTCACGGTCTAGCTCACCCATTTTTCCAACTAGCTCTCCGTATGAAAGCCATGGAAGTGGGTTCCCAGTAATCTGTAAACTCATAAATATAACCGGAATTAAGTATGCAATAATTAAGATGATATACTGAGCTACTTGAGTCCATGTAATCCCCTTCATTCCCCCGAAAGCGGCATAGAAAGCGATTAATACTACCCCGATCATCGTTCCAAGCTTCGCATCAATTTCAAATAAACGTCCGATAACTACCCCTGAACCTGATAACTGGCCTATGGAGTATGTAAAGCTGATAATAATCGTACAAATTGCTGCGATAACACGAGCTGTATGGCTATCAAAACGGTCTCCAATAAACTCCGGAACCGTATAACGACCGTATTTACGTAATTGCGGTGCTAGTAGGAATGTTAGTAGTAGATATCCACCTGTCCAACCCATAATATAGGCTAGGCCATCATATCCGAGTAGCATGATCGTTCCTGCCATCCCAATAAAGGAGGCCGCGCTCATCCAGTCTGCACCAATCGCCATACCGTTGAATATCGGTGGTACCCCTCGACCGGCTACGTAAAAGTCCGAAGTTGCTTTCGCCTTATTGTAAATCGCAATTCCTATATATAACGCAAATGTCGCTAGAATAATAGATAATGATGTCAGAAACTGTGTATCCAATGCCATCCCCCCAAATTCTCTTTAATATTTGCTAACAATTAGTGATCTAACACTTTCCCAGAGCTGATTTGTTCATTTTTACTTTCATCAATTCCATATTTTTTATCAATGTTGTCACTCAGTTTTGCATTAACAAATAGCAAGATAATAAAGGTTAAAACGGCTCCTTGTGCCCCCATGAAATAATGAAGCGGGAATCCGTTAATCGAAAACTCACTTAATGGCTTCGCTAACATGACACAGCCAAATGAAACAATAAACCAAATAATAAAATAAATAATCATATTACGAGTTCGTTCACGAAAATACTGATCTGCCACTGCCTTATCAATTTTCTTCAAATCTTCCACCCCCGTAGAATGTATTAATCAATGGATTTAGACAGAAAAAAGTTTCAATCACTCCTTTTTACTTTTTTGCACCGGCTGATAGAAACAAGAAATTGAAGTTTATAAATACTTTGTAACCTAGAAAAAAGGATACAAAGGTATTTTTAAAATTTAGAGAGTGCTCTGGGCGTTTAAGATAGGCTGAAGATGAATTTAATGGTTTCAAAGAAAGGTAATGGTACTAAGATGATTTGAACGATGAAGTAGAGAAAAATGGATAGGAATGGAACGACTAAGAAGAAGGTTTTTTTCTTTCGGATGGCAAGGATTAAACAGACAGCAGTGATGAGAAGAAATAGAGCTAATGTCACTTATAAGAATCCCCCTTTAATTTGTAAGCGTTAACAATTTAATAGATATGTTCTTTGAATTAGTATACTTTTAATTAAAGATAATATTAACTAAATTTTATGAAAATTTGTAATATTATTATCTACATAAACTGTCCATAGGTCAAGTAAGACAAGTAAAATTTTTCCGGGAGGATTTGTCGAACGTTGTTTTGCTGGATTGAGAGTAGAGACTTATAAGGGATTTACAACCTACTTGAGGAGAGAAAATTGACGATATTATTTTTTATTTTTCATCAATAGACTTCATTACTTTATCAGATAACACTATCCTAGTATTAATATACAACCTTTAATAAATCTCGATTACCTAGAACTCATTTAATTGATTCTTAAAGCCGAAAAATCATTTATAAAAACTATTTATCCGCGTTTATTTCTATATATCCGCGAAATTTTTAATATATCCGCGCTTTTTTCCATATATCCGCGAAAATTAACATTTATCCCGGGTTCAACTAAATTTATCCGCGAACCGCAAAATTTGTACAACTTATGCATTTTTATCAAGTCAAAAAAAGAGCTGAAAACTCAGCTCTTCGTTATTCTAGTCCCTCAATCATGATTTCAACCGCTCTTACTAAGTCAGCTTGAGACCAGCTTGGCATGTTTCTTTTCCCTTGAACAACCAGCTCATGAGATGCAGGAATGTGGACAAATCCTGCTGGTATCTGTTTATTTTCTTTTTGTAGCTCATGAAGGATTGTATACATCACGTTGTTACATAAATAGGTCCCCGCTGAGTTGGATATTTCTGCAGGATATCCGTTCTCTTTTAGTAGATTTACAAATTTACGTATTGGTAAAGTGGAAAAATAACCGTCTGCTCCTTCAACGCTTACTGGTGCATCCTCTAACACGACACCACTATTATCAGGCTCTCCATCACGACAGTTAATTGCAATTCGTTCAGGAGTAATCGCTGATCTACCTGCCGCTAATCCAAGAGAAATAACAGCATCTGGTTGATGTTCTCTTAAAGCTTCTAAGATCTTGGCAGGGCCCTTTTCAAAGTCTACTGGTAATAGTACAGCGGTAATTTCATAGCTTCCTATCGTTTTACCTTCTAGGCTCTGAACAATCTTTTCAGTAGGATTGATAGGATGATCCAAAAATGGTTCAAATCCTGTTAATAATAGTTTTTTCATAGTAAACTCCTTCAATAGGGACCCTAAACAATCTAGAGCCCCCGATTATTTATTACCAGCTTGCAATACTTCCGTCTGTACGTTTCTCTGTTCCACCTGTTAGCACGCCTGTTTTAGGATTTCTAACAATGATTTGTCCTCTACCAAAACCACCCGTATCGTGAGCGACCTTCATTTCATGACCTTTTGCAGCTAGTTGCTGAACTAGATGATTAGGGAAATCGTGTTCCACTTCAATTTTGTTTCCTTCTGTCCACTGCCAACGAGGAGCATCAAGAGCTGCTTGTGGGTTTAGGTTAAAGTCAATCATGTTCATAGCGACTTGAACATGGCCTTGTGGCTGCATGTATCCTCCCATTACACCAAATGGTCCTACTGCCTCATTGTCTTTCGTTAAGAAGCCAGGAATGATTGTATGATATGTTTTCTTTCCAGGTGCTAATGCATTTTCATGTTCCGGGTCTAATGAGAAGTCATGTCCACGGTTTTGAAGGCCAATTCCCGTGTTAGGAACAACAATTCCAGAGCCGAATCCCATGTAGTTACTTTGGATGAAGGATACCATGTTTCCTTCCCCGTCAGCTGTCGCAAGGTAAACGGTACCTCCTTTTGGAAGGCTACCAGGTTCAGGGGTTCTAGCTTGGTCTGTGATTTTACTGCGAGCACTTTCAGCAAATGACTCTGATAGTAAATCCGCCACTTTAGCATTCATTGTTTTAGGATCCGTTACATATGTTTTTCCGTCTGTGAATGCTTGTTTCATTGCCTCTAGTTGTAGGTGCAAACCTTCTAAATCCTCACGGTGCTTAAATTCATAACCTTTTAGAATATTTAACGCCATTAACGCTACGATTCCTTGACCGTTCGGAGGAATCTCCCAAACGTCATAACCTTTATAGTTAACGGAAATTGGATCAACCCATTCCGCATGATAGCTACTTAAATCCTCTTTTGTTAAGTAACCACCAGCTTGCTCGGACGCTTCATGAATTTGGTCTGCTAGGCGGCCTCTGTAAAAGCTCTCAGCGTTTGTTTCAGCAATTTCCTGTAGAGTATTCGCATGATCCTCTGAAGACCACATCTCGCCAATTTCAGGAGCTTTTCCATTCGGTGCAAAGACGCGGAACCACTCTTTATACTCTTCTTGATCACCAAAACGTTTAGTATAAATTTTGTGTGCTCCAGCCCAATATTTCCCTAGGATTGGTGATACTGGATAACCGTTTCTTGCATAATCAATAGCTGGCTGAAGAACTTCCGTTAATGGAAGTCGGCCAAATCTTTTTGAAAGCTCTGCCCATGCAGATGGCGCTCCAGGAACGGTTACAGGAATCCAGCCGTGTGTTGGCATTTTTTCATGACCCTGTTCCTTTAATTTTTCAATTGAAATACTTTTTGGAGCTGGCCCACTACCGTTTAAACCGTAAAGCTTGTCTTTTACCCATACTAGGGCAAACGCATCTCCACCAATACCGTTAGAAGTCGGCTCAACAACGGTTAAACAAGCTGCTGTTGCAATCGCCGCATCAATGGCATTTCCACCCTTTTTCATGATGTCTAAACCAGCCTGTGCAGCAAGTGGCTGTGAAGTTGCCACCATTCCATTTTTTGCAACTGTAGCCATACGTTGTGACGCATAAGGATATGTAAGATAGTTGTTCAAAAGTTTTTCCCCCTAAAATGACAGGTGACAGGCACCTGCAATGTATTTGTAATATAGTTGTTTAACTCATGTTTATAATACTCTAAATATTGAAACTTCGTCTTTCGAAATATTATATCAAAAAATAGGGGTGACAGGCACCTGTAATCTTTTCATAATATTTAATTTTTTTAAAAAAGTTTATCTTGATGTTGGTGCAATTTTCGCCAAAACACAAAAAAACCCGCACATGGCGGGTTTTCCGTTACATTCTATGCATCTGAAGAGTCAGTTGATTCTGCGCCTTCTTCGCTGTCAGATTCACCATTTTTATCTTCAGACTCTTTGTCTCCAGCTTCTTTATCTTCTAAGTCGGAGTTAGCTCCGTCTTCTTTGTTGTTGTCTGTTTCAGGGTCAGCTTCACCATTCGTTGCATCGGTTTCTGTTCCTTCTGTGTTATCATCTTTTCCGCTATCTGCTGCATCATTTAAGTTTACTTCTTGAAGTGCACTTAAAGGTTTAGCAAAATAGTCTAAAGGATTAACAGCAAGTCCATCTTTACGGATTTCGAAATGAACGTGAACACCAGCTTCTTCGTTATATAGGCTTTGACCAGCGTTAGCAAGAGTTTGTCCTTGTTTTACTTGGTCTCCTACTTTAACTCCGATGTCTTTTACTGATTGGTATTGTGTTACAATTCCTTTGTCATGTTCAACTTCAATGACATTCCCTAATAAGGAATCTTCTAAAACTTTTGTTACTGTACCACTTAGTGCCGAAACTACTTCGAATGACTCACCATTTTTCATAGCAATGTCAATACCTGTGTTCGGGTGGTATGTGTTATTATAGAACACTAAAGCTGCTTCTTGTTGTTCCTTTGTGCTGTTGTTATCATAGAATTGTTTTTGAATCACAACTGCATCAGGATTAACAACTGGCATTGCAAAGTTTTCTAATGAACGGTTTACTTCAACTGCAGGCTCGTTATGTTTTTTACCTGTTAAATCAGTTGCTTCGTAATCAAATTGTTCAGAATCCGTTGCATTGTTGCCGTTTTGGTACCATAGAACCGCGGTTAGAATGATGGCAGCACTCGCAATATAAATTGCTGGAAATGCCCATTTCTTTTTCATCATTTTCTTCAAGTTAGAATCTTGAGAAGATCGTTTCTCTTCCTCTCTCATTTATCATCACCTCAGCAATCAGTCTGAACAGGTAATGAAAAATATATACATTCTTGAAAAAATTTTTTTGGTTTATTTTTCGACAAACATGATTTAATTATGCATGGAAAGGAAAATTTTTATGAAAATTATTTTTAAATGGACATTGAGACTACTACCTATCGCTTATATGATCGTTATCTGGGTCCTATCAGGCTTGCCTCATAATGCCGTTGTAGAGCTACCTGATTCAACGATTGATCGGTTTTTTAAAGAGTCCATGCACCTAGTTGAATTTGCCATTCTATATCTTTTGTTAATTTTGGCGGCCCTTACTACTAATACCTTTAATGCAGAAATCAGCCTCGTATGTGCTGTTATTGCAGCCTTGTATGGAGTGGTAGATGAGATTCACCAATCCTTTGTACCCTATCGATCCGCTACTTTCATTGATGTCTTTAAGGATGCTCTCGGTGTTTTGATTTCCTATTGGTTCATACAAAAGGGATATTTTGAGGGAAAATCTCAAAAGCTCGTATCCCTACTTAATAAAATTCCTAAATAAGAAAAGCGCAAGCGCCTTGGTCAGCCCTGACAAGCAAATGTTCTTCCATCCTAAAAGTCTGATTTTTGACTTTTAGGATGGAAGAACATTTGACTCGAAGGGCTAGGCGCTGGAGCTGGACAGTTGTCTAACTTCAAAAAGCTTATACTTTCTTAAACTTTAAAAAAGCTGTCGAAACGTATCGACAGCTTTTCTTATTTTTTTGCCATGACTTTATTTAAATATTTGGATGCCTCAGCAACCTTTGTTCCTTTGTAATAATACTCTACAATATCTTTATAGGTTTTCCCTTCTGCAGCCATACCGTTTGCACCGTATTGACTCATACCCACTCCATGGCCAAAACCTTTCGTGGAAATGACGATTTTGTCTCCTCTTTTTTCCCAGGTGAAATCTGTTGATTTTAACCCTAATGCTTCTCTTATCTCTTTTCCTGTTAGTACTTTTCCATTTATATCGACTTTTGCTACTCGATTTCCTTCTGTTCTTTCAATAACCTTGCCTATGGTTTGGTCGTTCGGTAGAGTGACCCCTAGTTTGGATTGAAATTCAGAAATGGAGAATATATTTTGACCTTTAAACTTCGGAGAGTTAAGATCCCATGGACTTTCTACACTCTTTAGGTATGGCAGCTTATTTGGCCAAATCGCACCTGAATCTTCTGTATAACCGTTACTCGTTGAAAAGAAGGTTGCTGAGATAGGTTGCCCATCATAGGTTAAAATTTGACCAGCAGTCGCATTTACTGCTTCCCTAACCTTTTTTATTTTCCATTTATAGTCCTTGCCCCATTGCTTTTTCAGTTCTGCTTCACTTTTATATACTTGATGCTGTACGGTGTCCGTGACGATTGCCCCTTTTGGAACGCCCACTTTTTCTTCACTCATCATTTGTTTGACGATATAGGTTCTTGCCGTTAACGCCTGTGCCTTTAGAGCCTCATGCTCAAAGTCAGCCGGCATTTCAGAGGCAACTACTCCAACAATATATTCTTCAAGTGAGGGCTTTTCAAGTTGTTTAGCAGCCGTTCGATATACTGCAACTTCTACTGCGGGTTCCAATGTTTCTTTCACTTCTACTTCCTCCGCTTTTTTGGTTAGTTGTTCACCAAGTTTTCCACTGGCCTTTTCTTCAGAAAACGGGAGGACAAGAAGAGTAGGAATCATGAGAGTGACGACAAATAATACTGCGGCGATTACGACGATTGGTTTCATTTTCATCATGTTACAAAGCCTCCATATGAGATTTATATGTAAACAACAGACCTTCCTAAGGAATCCTGTCTAATTCATACATATGGATATGGACAAGCTTTTATGACAGTAAAAAAGGGTGACAGGCACTTGAAATGGTTTTGTAACAATACGGCCGTGAGTGGTCAACGGAATATGTACATGCTACTTGCTATTAAGAGCACTTTTATAAAAAATTCCACATAAAAAAGAGAAATATTTCAATACTATTACAGGTGCCAGTCACCAGTTATTTAATCAACACAAAAATTATAAAATAATAAAAAAACACAGAGTGGAGTCCACTCTGTGCTAGTTTTAAGCGTTCATATCGCTAATATAAGTTTTTTCGATGATTGTTTCTTCCACTTCTTTTACTCTTTCGATGTCAGCACCTAATGAAGCAAGTTTGTGGTGGAAGTCTACATAGCCGCGATCAAGGTGTTTTAGTTCTGTTACACGAGTGATTCCATCCGCTACTAGACCCGTTAGGATTAAAGCAGCAGCAGCACGTAAATCTGTAGCAGCTACTTCTGCCCCTTGAAGGCTAGATGGTCCATTCATAATAACAGAGCGTCCCTCGATTTTGATATCAGCATTCATACGACGGAATTCTTCTACGTGCATGAAACGGTTTTCGAACACGGTTTCGGTAATCATTCCCGTACCATTCGCACGTAATAGTAAAGCCATCATTTGTGATTGCATATCTGTTGGGAAACCTGGATGTGGCATTGTTTTAATATCAACAGCCTTTAATGTTTCAGGACCAATGACGCGTAGTCCATCTGCTTCTTCTTCAATCATAACGCCCATCTCTTCCATTTTGGCAATAAGAGAGGTTAAATGCTCAGGAACAGCACCTTTTACTAACACATTTCCGCCTGTAATCGCTGAGGCAACCATAAAAGTCCCAGCTTCGATACGGTCAGGAATAATGTTATGCTCTGCTCCAAATAAAACGTCAACGCCTTCAATACGGATTGTACCCGTACCTGCTCCTCTAACCTTTGCTCCCATTTTGTTAAGGAAGTTAGCTAAATCTACAATTTCCGGTTCTTTTGCTACGTTCTCGATAATTGTAGTACCTTGAGCCAGAGTGGCAGCCATCATGATATTTTCCGTTGCGCCTACACTAGGGAAATCTAAATAGATTTTCGCACCATGTAGACGGCCTTCTGTTGCTTCAGCCTCGATAAAACCATTTCCTACTCGTACAGTAGCACCCATAGCTTCAAAGCCTTTTAAGTGCTGGTCAATAGGGCGAGAACCTATTGCACATCCACCAGGAAGTGCCACACGTGCACGACCATTGCGCGCAAGTAAGGATCCCATCACTAATACTGAAGCACGCATTTTACGAACATATTCAAATGGTGCCTCTACTTTCAACTCTCTAGATGCATCAACAGTGACTTCATTATCTTTAAATACCACTTCGGCATTTAAATAGCGTAATACTTCATTGATCGTGTATACATCGGAGAGAGTTGGCACATCACGAATTACGCTTTTTCCATCACTTGCTAATAATGTAGCGGCGATCACAGGTAAGACAGCATTTTTGGCTCCTTCAACTTTTACAGAACCGCTTAGCTTTCTTCCGCCGCGGACGATGATTTTTTCCAAGTGTATTCCCCTCCGCGTCCAATTTCTCTATATTAATATTCAATCGTAATGATTGGTGTTCCAACTACAAAGGTAGTCTTTGCGCCCAATCCTTGAGTTCTTAGTCCAATTTGCAAATTCATGTCTTCATTGTTATTCATCAACCCAGCATTAAATAATGGTGAATAGGCCGATGTTGATATAAATGAATCTTCTTCTAAGGCTTCTATCTCTTTTGCCTGAAAAGCATTTAGTAAATGATTGACAGTATAAGGCAAAGACTTACTAATATTATCACTGAATTCGCCTTTTATACAAGAGAAAATTGTGGGATTCCCCTTAAAGATCTCTGCAAGTTTTACCAAAAGTTCTTTTTTTAGAAAAGATTCGGTATCGTTATTAAAATTGTTCTCACTTTTGGCCTCATATATGATATACGTTTGTAGATTTTTATTTGTGAGGGTCGTTAAAATTTGGATACTCTCAACTAACCCATCTTTTGTTGCTTGAGTAGCTCTTGCTTCCCAACGACTTACGTTTGATGACTCTTCCCATTTCCATGTTGGAAACTTAGTTTTCAACTCATCGCGATAAGTGATGACTTCATTGTGACTTTTAAAACTTTCCACTTTTTCTCTTGCATATAAAGACCATTCATTGAACAAAATATTCTCGCCTTCTAAAACAGAAGCCATTTTAAAAAGATCAAGTTCATTTTTTGCAACAATGGTTTTATTCCCAAAGTTAATTATTCCAAAACCTAAAATTCCAATTATTAAAAGTGATAGCATTTTTTTCATCATATCTGTAACTCCTCCCCTTAATACCATTGTTACCAAGGAGAAAAAGTACATACTTAGTAAATGTCGTCACTTTTTGACAATTGAATAAAAAATTTTGTTTTATAAAACATTTTACTTATACCATAGCATACAGTGATTTTTTAAAAATGTGCATCTAACCATACTTGACAACTATGTACCCTACAAAACTCAAGCTTTATACAAACTTTGTTCAATAGCACACAAATTTCATTGTACTTTAGAAGCACTATACTTAAAAATGTATGAAGTCCTAATTTTTATAAATTAGTTGTAAAATGAGTGGAAGTTGCTGTGACCAAAGAAGGTAATCTAAGAAAAAGTTACTCACGGTCGACCCAATCACAATGGAAAGGAGAACATACAGGACTCTTGCTTGAAAAACGTGGTTACCTCTAAGCAACCGTTCATAATTAATGGCACCTAGAGCCCACCAAGCAAGTGCAATAAAAATGAGATGTGATGTGATACTGATTAGTGCTTGATGTCCAAATCCTGATAACATCCATCTGACCTCCCAAAAAGACAAACTACCTTCCATTTTATCATTGTTTTTCCTATACGGAAAGTTTAACTCCTAGCATTTGACGAATAAACGCATAAAAAGGTTTCACAGAATGTTCTTCTATTATTTTTTTAGTTCTATGTACCTGAAAATAAAAAAAAGAAGGAGATTTCTCCCCTTCTAATTTTAGCTATTTTAATAGTGTTATCCTTTACCCGTTGTTTATCCCCTATTAAAACAAGGGGTAAAAGTGTAACAAATATTAAAAGCGAATTGAATTTATATTTACCCCTTTTATTAACCCATTCTATGATTATGAATCCCCCAACTCATAATCATACTTTATACAAAATTATTGGAAGAAGTCCATGAATCCCCCAAAGTTATTGTGTAAGAAATCAAATGCGATATTTGGAAGTACTCCAAATAGGATTGTTGCAAGTAAGCAGAGTCCGATTACGATACTAACTCCAATTGGTACGCTTAATTTTTCATCGGTCGCTGCTGGACGGAAGAACATTTGCGTTAAAATACCGAAGTAGTAGAAATACGAAACTACTGTTGTTGCAATTAGGATGGAAGCCAACACATAGTGTGCAGGCTCCGTCACAAGTGCTCCAATAAAGATATTTAGCTTTCCAATGAAACCTGCTGTTCCTGGAATCCCAGCTAATGAAAGGATGAATATCCCCATCCCAACAGCTAAAATCGGAGAACGCTTGTATAAACCAGCAAATTGACTGATATCTTCTTTATCACTTTTTTGCGTAATAATTTGAATAATCGCAAAAGCACCTAAGTTCATAAATAAATATGCGCCAAGATAGAACCATAACGTATCAAACATAACCATGGATAAAGTACTAATTGCTACTAAAAGATAACCCGCATGGGCAATACTCGAGTAGGCAAAAAGTCTCTTTATGTTGCGTTGTTTTAACGCAATAACGTTACCAATAATCATGGTCGCAGCTGCTAAAAAGCTTAGATAATCCTGCATACTTACTAGCATTGGTTCTGTACGTAAGGAGTCTGCAGGTGTATTGGCAAAAATATAGATTAACACTCGTAATAGAATGATAAATCCTGCTGTTTTTGATACAACACTTAAAAACGCCGTTACTGGAGTTGGTGCTCCTTCATACACATCAGGTGCCCACATATGGAACGGAACAGATGCTAGTTTGAAAGATAATCCAACTAGAACCATTAAGAAAGACAAACCTAGTAAATAAATTTGTTGAGTGTCAAAGGCTGCCGATAAAACATTTGCCATACCCTTTAAGTTTGTTGTGCCTGTTAAACCGTAAAGGTAACTCATACCGAATAAGGTAATAGCTGTTGAGATACCACCATTAATCACATATTTCATGGCTGATTCGTTTGAAGGTAAATGCTTTTTTCTTAAACCAGCTAAAATATATGAACTAACAGAAAGTAATTCTAATCCAACAAACAATGTAATTAAATCGCCACTAGAAGACATGATCATTGCGCCTAATAAGGCAGCCATGAATAAATAGTAGAACTCACCTTTGTACTCTTTTAAACCTTCTTTTGGTTCATAGCTGATCGCAAGCAACATTACTAGAGCTGCTCCAATCAATAGTAAAAGCTTAAATGCTTTAGCAAAACCATCTAGTCTAAAAGTATCATACAAAATGGAGTTAACTGGTAAATCTACTAGTGAGATTAAAGAAATAATTGCTAGGATAATTCCACCAAAGGCAAACCATCCTAAAACTTTTCTGTCCATTTTTTTTGGCATAAACAAATCTAGTAGCGAAAGAATAGTTGCTACACCAAGGATGATGAACTCCGGTCCCATGATTCCCCATTTAAATGATAGTAATGTCTCAAGATCCATCCTTCATCACCCCCCTAACCCAAGCATGATAGTCTCAAGTGTTGTTTTAAGTGGTTCACTTAGTACACTTGGGTAAACACCAATTAAAACGATAAACCCTACTAAAACCAATACTGGAATGAATTCAACTGATTTTAAATCGGTTACACCCACAAAATCACGTTGAGCTTTTCCATATGTGATTCCAAGAACCGCTCTTAATAAATAAACAGCTGTCATAATAATCCCGATACAGCCTATCGCTGCAATGATTGGCATTTCTTTAAATAACCCTAAAAACGCCATAAATTCACTTACGAAACCAGACATCCCCGGTAAACCAAGTGAGGCCATCGCACCAGCTAGTAAGAATCCTGCTGTTATAGGCATTCCCTTTGCCATTCCACCAAGCTTGTTGATATGTGACGTATGGAAACGCTCATAAAATACTCCTACTAAGAAGAATAATAGAGCAGAGATTAAACCGTGAGATACTACTTGGAAAATAGCACCTTGAATTCCCGCTTCATTTAATGCACCTAACCCGATAAGAACAATACCCATATGGGAAATAGATGAATAAGCAAGAACCATTTTGAAATCTTCCTGTATGAAAGCTAAGAAAGCTCCGTAAAGCAGGTTGACCACACCAAGAATAGCTAATAAAACGGCTAGTGTCTTAAATTGCTCTGGGAAGAGTCCCATACCAAAGCGGATAAGACCGTAAGCACCAATTTTTAAAAGAATACCAGAGTGCAGCATTACGATAGATGGTGGTGCCTGAACGTGAACACGTAACATCCAGCTATGTAATGGGAAAATTGGTAGTTTTACACCGAACGCTACTAATAAAGCGATTAATAATCCCATTTTAACCGTGTCTGAAATCGGCCCATTCTCAATCATCATAATTTGTTGAAGAGCTTCGATATTGGCTGTTCTTGCTTTTGCAAAAAGAACCATAATCACGATCAATAATACAGCTGAACCTAAACCATTGTAGATTAAGAAGCTGTACGCCGCTTTTTCTTTTTCATGATAACCCCATTTTCCAATTAGGAAGAACATAGGAATAAGAGTAATTTCAAAAAAGATAAAGAATAGAATTAAGTTTTCTGCAGCAAATACTCCAAGCATCCCTAACTCTAATAGAAGGAATAACATGAAATACCCTTTCCATTCTTTTTTAATATGAACGGAAGCGATTGCTGCAAGCGTGGATAGTACCGCTGTTAATACAATCATGATTAACGAAAAACCATCTACACCTAACTCATACTTAACTGAAAACAAACCAAAATCTTTAATTTGTGGATCTGCTCCACCAAATTGAATCCAGTTGTAGGCCACACTATACTGATCTAAATTGGCACCTGCTCGATATTGAAAATAAGCCACTAACGATAAAATAAGAGCTGGTAATGTAGCTAGAAAGCCAACTAGTTTAATCGTTGATTCCTGTGTTTTAGGAATAAACGAGAGTAATAATACACCAAGTAAAGGGGAGAAAACTAAGGCTGTAAGAAAATAAGCTGAATTCATTCAAAGTACCCCCCTGTTAATGCGAAAATAACCACTAAAACAGCTAAGCCAACAAAAGCAACCGTTCCGTACATTTGTACTTGCCCGTTATGAACTCTAGATCCCACTTTTCCAAGACCTTGAACAATCCCAACGATTCCTTTAACAAGACCTTCAACAAGGAATACTTCAAGATAACGTAAGAATAAACTAAATACTTTCGTTACTTTTACAACCGTGATTTGATAAAACTCATCGATGAAGTATTTGTTATAAAGAATGTTATATGAGATTGGAGCTCGGCTAGAAAGCCAGTCTCTACTGATTGAACGTTTGCCATAAATTAAGTAGGCAAGAAGAATTCCAAGTAATGAAACAACTGTTGCCACAATCATAATCCATAATGGACCTTCGATATGGCCATGACCTAAAGAATGATTATCTTCTACTAACCAGTCTCCAAGGAATGTTCCAAACCAAGGTGTATTCACGTATCCAGCCACTACTGCTAAAATCCCTAACACAACCATAGGAAGAGTCATAACAGATGGTGACTCATGAACATTTTTCATTTCGCTACGAGCTTCACCAGAGAATACCATGAAAAATAGACGGAACATATAGAAAGCTGTAAAGAATGCTGCGATAACCGCCAGCCAGAATAGAGCCGTATTTCCATGTGCCCAAGTAGCAATTAGAATTTCTTCCTTACTAAAGAATCCAGAGAATAACGGTACCCCACTGATTGCCATTGTTCCGATTAAGAACAGTGGTCCCGTTACTTTTAACTTTTTCCAAAGTCCACCCATTTTTTCGATATCCTGCGTATGAACCGCATGGATAACACTACCTGCTGCTAAGAACAGTAATGCTTTGAAAAATGCGTGAGTCATTAAGTGGAACACACCAGCTACATAGCCAGCTGAACCTAATGCAAGCATCATATAACCAAGTTGAGATACCGTTGAGTAAGCTAATACTCTCTTAATATCCTTTTGAACTAAGCCAATACTAGCCGCAAAAATAGCCGTAAATGCACCGATAATAGCTACTGTCATCATCGCTGTTTCACTTGCTGCAAATAGCGGGAATAATGCTGCTACTAAATATACCCCTGCTGCAACCATTGTTGCTGCAGGGATTAAAGCTGAAACTGGTGTCGGACCTTCCATCGCGTCCGGTAACCATGTATGAAGCGGGAATTGACCCGATTTACCAACAGCACCGACAAAAATAAGGATTGCCGTCAAAGTAATCATTCCAGCAGAGATTGAACCTGCTTCCACCGCTTTAAAAATTTCATCGTATTCGAAGCTGCCCACTTGCCAGAATAAAAGAATCATTCCAATAAGGAGACCCACATCCCCAATACGAGTCATGATAAAAGCTTTCTTTGCTGCCGCTTTTGCTTCTTCTTTATAAAAGTAAAATCCGATTAATAGGAATGAACCTAATCCTACTAATTCCCAGAAAATATACGTTTGAAGTAAGTTTGGTGACAACACTAAGCCTAGCATTGCAAAAGTAAATAATCCTAAATAAGCATAGAATACTGGAAAACGCTCATCACCATGCATGTAGCCTTTTGAGTACGTATGTACAAGTAAGCTAACTAATGACACGATTACTAGCATTAACGCATTTAATTGATTTACTTCAAAACCCGCTGTTAATTGAACATCCCCTATTGTAAGCCATACCGTTTCTGCCTTGTAAGTAGGTGAATTGAAACGGCCAAATAAGGCCAACAAAGAAAAAACTAAAGAAGAAAGTGTGAACAAAATTCCTATGTATGCACTTGATTCTTTTAGTCTTTTTCCTATTAAAAGAAGGATGAAAAAGGATAGTAGCGGGAAAAGCGGTATGATCCATGCATTCTCCATCAATATCACAATCCCCTTTTTAGAACGCGTACTTTAAATTAAGTAGTCAAATGTTTTACGCGTTTGATTGAGGCCCACTGCACGAGCGGGTCATAAGGTTTTCCGAAAATACCTTTTTCTATTCTAGTGTTTCAACGTATTCATTTCATCAATATTTACAGATTTACGGTTTCTATAAATCGCAATCAAAATCGCTAAACCAACAGCCGCTTCAGCAGCAGCTACTGCGATAGCAAACAGAGCAAAAACTTGACCTGTAATTCCAGGGTTAATCCCATGTTTACTAAAAGCAACTAGATTGATATTTACCGCATTTAACATTAACTCAATTGAGATAAGGACAATAACCGTATTTCTTTTCGTTAATGCACCATATAATCCGATACAAAATAGGATGAGCGCCAATGTGAGATAGGCTGAAATTGGAACTGAACTCATTCCTTATTCGCCTCCTCTTCATCATCTTTTTTCGCTAGAATAATTGAACCAATCAGTGCAACTAAAAGTAATACTGACGTTAGCTCAAATGGAATTACAAATTCAGAGAATAGTGCGATACCAATTTGTTCTGTGTTGTTTTCATGTAATGTACTTGGTACTACATTTTGTGCAGACTTAATTTCTAAATTATAAATTCCAATATAAACTGCAAAAGCAAAACCTAGTACTCCTAAAAAGAGAAATAGTTTTCTCCACTTTCCTTCTTCAGGTTCACTAGTGTCATCATGACGGGTTAACATGATTCCAAAGAGCATGATTATGGTAATAGCACCGGAGTAAATTAACACTTGTACGGCTGCGATAAACTCAGCAGAAAGCATTACATATAAACCAGCTATACTCAAGAATGTAAATACTAGAGCAACTACCATATGCACGACTTTGGAAAGATTTAATAATAGCACGCCCCCGATTACCGCAACTAATGCTAGGGACATGAACGCTAATAACTCTCCAGAAAACGTCATGCTTTATTCACCTTCCGTACATTCTCATCATTCTCATCTAACCACTCAAGGTTCTTAAATAATTCATCACGACTGTACTCTGCCAGCTCAAAATTATTTGTCATTACGATTGCTTCTGTTGGACAAACTTCCGTACAAAGATCACATAGGATACAGATTTCAAAGTTAATATCATACGTGTCAATGATTTTTCCCTTTTTCGTTGGGTCAGGATGTTTTTTTCCCGTTAATTGAATGCAATCCGTTGGACAGATCGTCGCACATTGATTACAAACAATACATTTTTCAGGATAAAATTTTTGTATTCCTCTAAAACGATCCGGTAGTGGAAGCGGCTCATTCGGATAATCATAAGTAACTTTTTTTCTAGTTAAGTTTTTTAGGGTATACGCCAAACCTTTTGTAAATCCAAGCATGTTTTTTCACCCCTTAATATAAAAAGTGAGCTTTATTCGTATTCATAACCTCACTTATTGGTGAGGATTTTCATTCATTAGAACAGCTTCAATAATTCCTTAATGATTGCTGTTAAGAAGATATTAGCTAATGCGACTGGTAAAAGAACTTTCCAGCCGAATTCCATTAACTGGTCTGCACGCATACGTGGTAATGTTACACGTATCCAAATTAAGAAGAAGATTACAACACTAAATTTCAGAGCAAACCAAACGGCTCCTGGAATAAAGTCTAAGAATCCAATAGGAGGTAACCAACCACCTAAGAATAAAACGGTTGTTAATGCTGCCATTGCAAAGAAATACACATACTCAGCAAGCATGAAGAAAGCCCAACGGAATCCAGAATACTCAACATGGAAACCTGCTACTAGCTCTGACTCCGCTTCTGGTAAGTCAAACGGTACACGGTTTAACTCTGCAATTGATGCAATCATAAACACGATAAAACCAATTGGTTGTAGGATAATGTACCAGCCATTTTGTTGAGCTGATACGATATCGTTTAAGTTTAAGCTGCCTGTTAATAGAACAACACCTAGTACAGACATGACTAAAGGCACTTCATATGAAATCATCTGTGCTGCTGCACGCATACCACCAAGAAGGGCATATTTGTTGTTTGATGCCCAACCACCTGTTACAACACCAATCGTGGTGATACCAGAAATGGCGATGTAATAAAGTAGCCCTACACCGATATCAGCAAACTGAAATTTATCGGTAAAAGGAATCGTCGCAAGAACCATGAATGCTGGTGCGAACGCAATAACTGGAGCTAGGATAAATAGCGGTCGATCAGCTAATTTTGGTATCGTATCTTCTTTTAATAAAAGCTTTAAAACGTCCGCCACTGTTTGCAGAAGTCCCCATGGTCCCCCTACTTGGTTAGGACCTTGACGAAGCTGCATGAAACCCATTACTTTACGTTCTGCTAGAATTCCGTATGTAACGAAACCTAGTACGACCAAAAGTAAAACAGTTGCAAGTAAAAAGAAGATTCCGAAGTTTAATAGCCCTGGACTGGAGTGTAATAAATCCTCTACCATTAACCGTCTACCTCCCCAAGAACAATATCAATTGCCCCTAAAATTGCAATCAAGTTTGCAATGTTTTCGCCTTCTAACAGCTTAGGAAGTATTTGCAAGTTGTAGAAAGAAGGTCTTCTGAATTTTAGGCGGTACGGTTCTTTCTTCCCGTCACTCGCAATATAGCAACCTATTTCTCCACGAGGAGATTCAATTCTTACGTATGCTTCTCCTTTTGGAGCTTTAATGATTTTTGGTACTTTCGCTAAAATTTCACCTTCAGCAGGGATTTGTTCCACCGCTTGCTCGATGATTTTCAGTGACTCTTCAATTTCAGTCATACGAACATGGTAACGTGCCCAAGCATCCCCACCCTCTTGAACCGCGACATTAAAATCAAAACGGTCATAAATAGAGTAAGGCTCGTCTTTACGAAGATCACATTTCACACCTGTACAGCGCAGGTTTGCACCACTTAAAGAATAAGCTAGTGCCTCTTCTTTTGTGTACTTCCCTACCCCTTTTACACGGTTCATAAAGATTTCATTTCCCGTAACAAGGTCATGGTAGCCTTTTAGCTGTTCACGCATATAAGGAACAAATTCTCTTACTTTTTCAATCCAGCCTTCTGGAGCATCCCATTTTACTCCACCTACACGCATGTAGTTGAAAGTTAAACGTGCACCTGAAAGCTCATTTAACATGTTAATAATCATTTCACGTTCACGGAACGCGTAAAGGAATGGACTGACAGCCCCGATATCAAGTAAATATGTACCCCACCACACTAAGTGACTAGCTACACGACCAAGTTCCATCGCTAAAACACGAAGGTACTCCGCTCGCTCAGGGATTTCAAGGTCCATCATCGTTTCAACAGCATGACAAAGGATGTAGTTGTTTGTCATCGCTGCTAAGTAGTCCATACGGTCCGTGTAAGGGATGATTTGTGTATACTGTAGGTTTTCTGCAAGCTTCTCCGTACCACGGTGAAGATAACCAATTACAGGCTTCGCTTCTTTAATTATTTCCCCGTCAATTTTTAATACTAGACGGAAAACTCCGTGTGTACTCGGATGCTGAGGACCTACGTTTAACAACATTTCTTCCGTTCTTAACATAGGTTACACCTCCACATCATATGGTTCATAATCTTTGCGTAGAGGATGACCAACCCATTCTTCACCAAGCATGATACGGTATAGGTTAGGATGACCTTTGAACTTAATTCCTAACAAATCGTAAGCTTCACACTCAGGCCAATCTGCTCCTGGCCAAAGCGGTTGCAATGAATCAATTGTTGGTTCATCACGATCAATCTTCACTTTTAAAGCAACCGATTGTCGATTTTTATATGAGTATAAATGAGCATATACTTCCATGTGTGTCTCAAAATCTCCACCATGAAGTTCTGATAAATAATCAAAACCTAATTGCTCATTATATTTTAAGAATTCAGCTACTCGGTAGTACGTATCCGGTTTTGCTACTAATGTCGGAACATCTTTTGAAAGATTATTAATATAGAAGTCTGCTAAAACCTCTTTACCGAGATGCTCTTCAATGACTTTTACATACTTATCAAGGTACGGTTGGTTAACAGAAGGCTTTTTCTCTTCTACAGGTGCAGACTCTCCAGCACTTCCAGCTGCCTTGGCTTTTGCTGCTGCTGCCGCTGCTGCTTTTGCCTTTGCTGCTGCGATAGCTTTCGCCTTTTCGTCATCACCTGCTCCGCCAGTTTCTTTCCCTTGAGCAGCTAATTTAGCTTTTGCTGCTGCTGCAGCTTTTGCCTTCGCTGCTGCGATGGCTTTTGCTTTTTCATCGTCGCCGGCATCTGATGTTGCACTTTCTCCGCCAGCTTGTTTCGCTAGAGCTGCTGCTTTTGCTTTTGCGGCTGCTGCAGCCTTTGCTTTTGCTGCTGCGATGGCTTTTGCTTTTTCGTCAGCACCGTCATCTGATGTTGCACTTTCTCCACCAGCTTGTTTTGCTAGAGCTGCCGCTTTTGCTTTCGCCGCTGCTGCTGCTTTTGCCTTTGCTGCCGCCGCTGCTTTTTGTTTTGCTAAGTCTAGGCTTTCTTCCTCGGCTGCTGGAGCTTCTGGAGTTTCGGCCGGTGACTCAGCTTGCTCTTTTGCTTTTAATTTGGCTAACGCTGCTGCTTTCGCCTTTGCTGCTGCCGCTGCCTTTTGTTTTGCTAAATCTAAGCTTTCTTCCTCGGCTGCTGGGGCTTCTGGAGTTTCTGTTGATGACTCAGCTTGCTCTTTTGCTTTTAACTTGGCTAATGCTGCTGCTTTTGCTTTCGCTGCGGCTGCTGCCTTTTGTTTTGCTAAATCTAAGCTTTCTCCCTCGGCTGCTGGAGCTTCTGGAGTTTCGGCTGATGACTCAGCTTGTTCTTTTGCTTTTAATTTGGCTAATGCTGCTGCTTTCGCTTTCGCTGCCGCTGCTGCCTTTTGTTTAGCTAAGTCTAAGCTTTCTTCCTCGGCTGCTGGAACTTCTGGAGTTTCGGCTGATGATTCAGCTTGCTCTTTTGCTTTTAATTTGGCTAACGCTGCTGCTTTTGCCTTTGCAGCTGCTTCTTTCTTTAATTGTTCTAGATCTTTTTCCCCGCTCATGGATTAGATCACCTTCTTCCCAGTCTTAGCCTCATAGCGGATTTTTTCCTTTAATTTATTGATTCCATAAATTAAAGCAGCCGGATTAGGAGGGCATCCAGGAATGTAAACATCTACAGGTACGATTTGGTCGACTCCTTTTACAACTGCATAAGACTTAACATAAGGCCCACCAGCTGTAGCACATGAACCCATGGCAATAACCCACTTCGGTTCAGGCATTTGATCATATAATCTGCGAACAATTGGAGCCATTTTCTTCGTTACTGTTCCTGAAACAATCATTACATCCGATTGACGAGGTGACGTACGGAAGAAAGAACCGAAACGGTCTAAATCGTAGTGAGAAGAACCTACACCCATCATCTCAATCGCACAACAAGCAAGCCCGAACGTCATTGGCCATAATGAATTACTACGAGCCCATGCCTTCACTTGCTCTAAAGTTGTTAAAAATACATTTCGTTTTAGTTCTTCTAATTCTTCTGGAGAGATGTTGTCTAACTTTAAATCCATTTTAACACCTTCTTCTTCCATGCATAGATGAGTCCAATCAGTAGCATGACTACAAAAATTAACATTTCAATCAATGCAAAAATTCCAAGCTTTTCGTAAGCAACTGCCCATGGATATAAAAACACAGTCTCTACGTCAAAAATAACAAACATAAGGGCAAAAATATAATAGCGGACATTGAACTGCACCCTTGAATCATGGAATGGCTCAATTCCGCTTTCGTATGTGGTGTACTTAGAATCATAAGGCTTATAAGGACGTAAGAGCTTTCCTAAAAAAAGCGCCACCACAGGTAACAATACCCCTAGACATAGGAACACAACAACAATCAGATAGTTATTCTGATATAAGTTCAAAAGTTCCATGTCCATCCCCTCCAATGTCGTAAAATTTTCAAAACTTTTCTAAAGTTGTAACCGAATACATTATATCACTGTTACAAATATGTGTCGATAAACCTCAGACTATTATTGGAATTTCTCTCGCTGCAAAACTGGCCTTTTCAGAACGTCCGGAGAGCGAGTTCTCCGGTAAGTGGCGAAAAGGCCAGTTTTGCTAGCTTCAGTGGAGCAAAGCGGAACTGAAGCGTAGGTGCGAAGCACCGGCGAGAGAAATTCCATTGCACCATCTAACTTATCGACACATAACCCACCCCTGAGCGTTTGCGTGATCTCCAAGAGATGCTTCCTTGAGACACATCGGAGATGACGCAAGAGCGAACTGCTGCAGATACTAGATTCAGAAAGCATGTTTGTCTGCACGTGATCTGGAGCGTTAGCGGAAGATGACGTGCCTAGCAAAGAGGTTCGAAGAACCGAAAGAGACTAATAAAAAGCTCCAAGTCTACTCCTCTCCATAAATCAAAACTATCAACAAAACCACACTCCAACTACCATTAAACAAAAACCACCCACACCCTGTCAGTGAGAATTGTCAACAAATCGACATTTTTATTAAATTTTTTATTAAAGAATCCGACAAAAAACGTCATTCGCAAAAAAGTGTACCACTTTCGCAAAATTCCCCAGACTTTCGCAAGAATAAATAAATTTTCGCAAAAATAATCCAAAAAACGCAAAATAATTAAAATTTTCGCAAGAAAATCCTTCTCACGATATTTCCAGCCCACTAAACACCCTACCAAAACACAACAAAACAAAAAACACCCCCCGGCTTACTTAAATAAACCGAAGGGTGCTTGAAATTTAAAAGTATTATTTGTTTCCAGCTACAGTAATACGGTTAACTGCACGTTGAAGGGCCATTTCCGCACGTCTGAAATCAACATTTTCTTTCTGCTGTTCACGTAAACGTTGCTCTGCACGCTCTTTTGCACGCATTGCACGTTCTACGTCGATGCTATCAGACACCTCAGCAGATTGAGCTAAAATTGAAACTTTATCAGGACGTACTTCTACAAATCCGCCGCTAACAGCTACATACTTTGTATTACCGCCGTTTTTTAAACGGACGGCACCAATTTGTAAAGGTGCAACCATTGGAATGTGACCAGGTAGAACTCCTAGCTCACCACTTTGAGCCTTCAAACTCACCATTTCCACATCTGATTCATACACCGGGCCGTCGGGAGTAACAACACTGACTTGAATCGTCTTCATTTTTTACCCTCCTGGTCCGAGATTAGACCTCTACACCCATACTTTTTGCACTCTCAATAACGTCTTCGATCTTACCTACAAGACGGAATGCATCTTCTGGAAGATGGTCATATTTACCTTCAAGAATCTCTTTAAATCCTTTAACCGTTTCTTTAACAGGTACATATGAACCTGCCTGACCAGTAAACTGTTCAGCAACGTGGAAGTTTTGAGATAAGAAGAATTGGATACGACGCGCACGATGTACAACAAGCTTATCTTCATCAGTAAGCTCATCCATACCTAGAATCGCGATGATATCTTGTAATTCTCTATAACGTTGTAGAGTTGATTGTACTTGACGAGCTACTGCATAGTGTTCTTCTCCAACGATTTCAGGTGATAATGCACGAGAAGTTGAAGCAAGAGGATCCACCGCAGGATAGATACCCATCTCAGATAGCTTACGCTCAAGGTTAGTTGTTGCATCTAAGTGAGCGAATGTTGTAGCAGGAGCCGGATCCGTATAGTCATCGGCAGGTACGTAAATCGCTTGGATAGATGTAACAGAACCTACGTTAGTAGATGTGATACGCTCTTGTAATCTACCCATTTCTGTAGCAAGTGTTGGTTGGTAACCTACCGCTGAAGGCATACGACCTAAAAGGGCAGAAACCTCAGAACCAGCTTGCGTGAAACGGAAGATGTTATCCATGAAGAATAGAACGTCTTGTCCTTGATCATCACGGAAGAATTCAGCCATTGTAAGACCAGTTAGAGCAACACGCATACGTGCTCCAGGTGGCTCATTCATTTGTCCGAAAACCATCGCAGTTTTCTTGATAACGCCTGAATCAGTCATCTCGTGGTAAAGGTCATTACCTTCACGAGTACGCTCACCTACACCAGCGAATACCGAGATACCACCGTGCTCTTGAGCGATATTATTAATTAATTCTTGGATTAATACTGTTTTACCTACACCGGCACCACCGAATAGACCGATTTTACCACCTTTGATATATGGAGCAAGAAGGTCTACTACTTTAATTCCAGTTTCTAGAATTTCTACTTTTGTAGAAAGGTTTTCAAATGTAGGTGCTTCTCTATGAATTGAATCACGACGAGCATCCGCAGCAATCTCACCATCTAAGTCAATTGTTTCACCAAGTACGTTGAATACACGTCCAAGTGTAACATCCCCAACAGGAACAGAAATTGGAGCACCAGAGTCAATAACTTCAATACCACGAGTTAAACCGTCAGTAGAAGCCATCGCAATAGTACGAACTGTATCATCACCTAAGTGAAGGGCAACTTCAAGGGTTAAGTTGATGTCAACTTCAGATTCGCTACGCGCATTGTTAACGATTGTTAATGCGTTATAGATTTCAGGAAGTTGGCCGCTTTCGAACTTTACGTCAACAACCGGACCCATAACTTGAAGAACGCGTCCTTTGTTCATCTTATTCCCTCCTAACTTACTTGTAAAAAGCATGAAGGTAACTATGGAAGTAATAACTTCCATAGCCTTCATTTTTCATTTATTATTCTAACGCCGCCGCACCGCCGACGATTTCGGTAATTTCTTGTGTGATTGCTGCTTGACGAGCACGGTTGTACACAAGACTTAGCGAGTTGATTAACTCTTTCGCGTTGTCTGTTGCACTTTGCATTGCTGTCATCCTTGCAGCATGTTCACTTGCTTTACTATCTAGAAGTGCTCCGTATACTAAGCTTTCAGCATACTGTGGCAATAAAACTTCTAGAATTTCTTCAGCAGACGGTTCAAACTCATAAGATGTAAGTTTGCTATCTCCACTAGCAATGTCTGTTAATGGAAGTAGTTTTTTCTCTGTTACATCTTGTTGAATCGCGCTGACATAGTGACTGTAATACAGATATAGTTCATCGAATGTTTCATCAGCAAACATACCAACTGTCTTACTAGCAATGTCTTTAATTTCAGCAAAACTTGGTTGATCAGCAACTCCAGTAATATCAAGAATTACATTCATTCCACGTTTTCTGAAAAAGTCACGACCGTTACGACCAATTGCAATGATTGCAAACTCATCATTTGATTTATGACGTTGTTTTATAGTTTGGAATACCTGCCTTAAAACGTTACTGTTATAAGCTCCAGCTAGACCACGGTCAGAAGTGATAACTAGATATCCTGTCTTTTTAACTGGACGGCTAGTTAACATTGGATGGTTCACATCTTTACTTCCAAGGGCAATGGACGCAGTAACTTCTTGAATCTTCTCCATGTAAGGAACGAATGATTTCGCATTTTGTTCCGCACGGTTCATTTTCGCAGCAGATACCATTTGCATTGCTTTTGTTATTTGACTCGTTTTCTTCGTAGAAGTAATACGAGATTTTATATCGCGTAATGATGCCACAGGTTCTCACCACCTTAGTTCAAAGTTTGTCAGACCCTCTAAGTAGTTGCTTATGAAAAGTCTACTATTATTCGGATACTGCGAAAGATTTTTTGAAGTCGTTAATCGCAGATGTCATATCGTTATCAGCAGGAAGTTCTTTTGTTGTAGCGATATGGTCTAACAAATCTTTGCGGTTATGATCTAACCATGAAAGGAATTCAGATTCGAATCGACGAATATCCTGTACAGGAATATCATCTAAGAAGCCGCGAGTAAGTGCATAAAGGATAGCAACTTGTTTCTCAACTTTTAACGGCTTGTTAAGATCCTGTTTTAAAACCTCTACTGTACGAGCACCACGATTTAATTTTGCTTGTGTTGCTTTATCAAGGTCAGAACCGAATTGAGCAAATGCTTCTAATTCACGGTATGAAGCAAGGTCTAGACGTAGTGTACCAGAAACCTTTTTCATCGCTTTAATTTGCGCTGATCCACCTACACGTGATACAGAAAGACCTGCGTTGATCGCTGGACGTACGCCAGAGAAGAATAGGTCAGATTGTAAGAAGATTTGTCCATCAGTAATGGAAATAACGTTTGTTGGGATATAAGCAGAAACGTCACCTGCTTGAGTTTCGATGAAAGGTAGTGCTGTGATTGAACCAGCGCCTTTAGCATCACTTAATTTAGCTGCACGCTCTAATAAGCGGCTGTGTAAATAGAATACATCCCCTGGATATGCTTCACGACCTGGAGGACGACGTAATAATAATGAAAGCTCACGATAAGCAGCAGCTTGTTTAGTTAAATCATCATACACTACTAATACGTGCTTGCCGTTATACATGAATTCTTCACCCATAGTTACCCCAGCATAAGGAGCTAAGAATAATAATGGAGCTGGTTGTGATGCAGAAGCAGTTACAACGATTGTGTACTCTAATGCACCCATTTTACGTAAAGTTTCTACCGCATTACGTACAGTAGATTCTTTTTGTCCGATTGCAACGTAGATACAAACCATATCTTGATCTTTTTGGTTCAAGATTGTATCGATTGCAACAGATGTTTTACCTGTTTGACGGTCACCGATGATTAACTCACGTTGACCACGTCCGATTGGTACAAGAGCGTCAATCGCTTTGATACCTGTTTGAAGTGGCTCGTGTACAGATTTACGATCCATAACACCAGGTGCTCCACTTTCAATTGGACGAGATTTAGTTGTATTAATTGGACCTAAACCATCAACTGGTTGTCCTAGTGGGTTAACTACACGTCCGATAAGTTCTTCCCCAACTGGAACCTCCATGATGCGTCCTGTACGGCGAACTTCGTCACCTTCACGGATTTCAGTGTATGGTCCTAGAATGATAATACCAACGTTATTTTCTTCAAGGTTTTGCGCCATACCCATAACGCCGTTCGAAAACTCAACAAGTTCTCCAGACATGACATTGTCAAGGCCATGAGCACGTGCGATACCGTCACCAATTTGAATAACCGTACCTACATCACTCACTTGAATTTCTGACTGATAGTTTTCGATTTGCTTTTTTATCAGCGCACTAATTTCTTCAGCTTTGATGCTCATGAGTTTCACCCCTATCTACGAATCTTAGCTTGTGTTCTTTTGCACATGAAAAAAGTATATCTATACCCTCATGCACTTAAAGAGCTTAGCTTAATAATTGACGCTCCAAACGCTCTAACTTGCCACGTAAGCTGCCGTCGAAAATTCGGTTTCCGATACGAAGCTTAATGCCACCAAGCAGATTGGAATCAACAATATTATCTATACGAAGAGATTTCTTTCCAAATTTAGTTGCAAATGATTCAGAAAGCGCTTGTCTTTCCGCCTCTGTTAGAGGTCGAATAGTATAGACGATTGCTTCTGCAATGCCTCTTTCATCATTCGCAAGCTGAATAAAATGATCTGCCACATCAGAGATATGATCTTCACGGTGACGATCAATTAAAATCATAAGTGTATTTAATACATACACACTAAAAGATTCAAATGACTCTTTTAAAATCTCTTTTTTCTTTTCATTCGAAAGCTTTGGAGATTTTAAAACTGCGTTTAAATTATCACTATTGTTAACTACTTCTTTTACTACACGTAGCTCACTTTCCATTTGATCAAGAAGCTGATTCTCTTTAGCAAGTTGAAAGAGTGCCAACGCATAGCGTTTAGCTACTGTGGAGTTGCTCATCGCTTCTCTCCTGCCTCTTGAATGTAGTCGTTAATGAGCTTTTCTTGATCTTGTGCAGTAAGTTCTTTTTCGATTACTTTAGAAGCAATCATCACAGATAGAGTAGCCACTTGCTCGCGGATTGCTGCAACTGCTTTCTCTTTTTGCTGCTCAATTTCAAGCTTAGCAGATTCTTTTAAACGATCAGCTTCAGAACGAGCTAATGTGATAATTTCTTCACGTTGCACGTCGCCTTGCTTTTTCGCGTTTTCAATCAATGTTTGAGCTTCTGTGCGAGCTTCTTTTAGTAAGCTGCGTTGCTCATCTAATAGTTTTTGAGCTTCACCACGGCTTTGTTCTGCCGAGTTAATCTCATTTGCAATATGATCTTCACGTTGTTTCATGATGCCCATTAATGGACCCCATGCAAATTTCTTTAACAATGCTAACAAGATGATGAACATAACTAGTTGGAAAAGGATATCTCCACCGTTAAAACCACCACCAGCTGCACCTAATACTAGACTGCTTGTTAACACCCTCGATTCACTCCCTTCAAGAGTCGTTCACTTAGGAAAACAACAAGTTAACGAAGTTCAATTTATATGAATCCGATTAATTGTTTTGTTAAAACTAACACCTTAAATATAAGGTTTCTTTACTAAAATAGTTTAAGAACATAAAGCAATGGCGAAGGTACACAAGGAATGATCTTCGCCATTTTAACATTTTACTAGCTATTAACCACCAATAACCATGAACGCGATAACTACGCCGATGATAGGAACAGCTTCTACTAACGCTACCCCGATGAACATAGTTGTTTGAAGCATACCACGAGCTTCTGGTTGACGAGCGATACCTTCAACTGTTTTAGATACGATAAGACCGTTACCAATACCAGCACCTAGTGCCGCTAAACCGATTGCGATTGCTGCTGCTAAAAGACCCATTATAGAGTTCCTCCTTTAAATGTGTAAAAAGATTTATATTTTTGTTCATATAATGAACAGGTATATATTAATGGTCATGACTCACTTTGTGTGCCAAATAAACCATTGTTAACATTGTGAAGATAAATGCTTGGATTGCACCAACAAAGATTGAGAATCCTTGCCATGCTAGTGTTGGAATGATAGCCGCAATAGTGCCACCTACTCCAGAAGCTAGACTTCCTGCCAGTAACGTTAGTAGGATTTCTCCCGCGAAAATGTTACCGTAAAGACGAAGTCCAAGAGTTAATGTATTTGCAAACTCTTCAATTAGCTTTAGAGGGAACAAGAACCACATTGGTCTGAAGAAATCTCGACCGTATTCTTTAACACCTTTAAGCTTAATTGCATAATAATGTGAAAGTGCAACAACCATAGTCGCTAATGTTAATGTAACGACTGGATCTGCTGTAGGTGATTTCCACCACAACACGTGATCATATGTTATCGCAAACGGAAGGCCTAGCATGTTTGAAATAAAAACATACATTAGCAAGGTAATTCCAAGGATATGGAATCTTCCGCCATCTTTCCAGTCCATCGTACTTCCAATAATGTTTTTAACAAAATCCATTATCCATTCGAAGAAGTTTTGCATCCCCGTTGGCTTCATGGCTAAAGTACGTGTAGAAAGAACTGCAATAATGAAAACAATCAAACTGGCAACTGTAATCATTAGTACGTTTGACAAGTTAAAAGTTAAGCCCATAAAATCATATAATGGAGCTTCATGATGCACAGTATTCACCTCTCTTCCCCGCTAGTTACGTGAATTAATAGCTTGCAGAAAAAAATCTATCATAATGACGATATAGGAAGTCATTAATCCCAAAATTACGCTGTACAAGTGTAGTTTGTCCGGATACTCAAGTGCTAACATAACCGATAACACTGCTGTAGCCATCCTTGACATCATACCCAAGGAACGAACTTTTTCACCTTTAGCGACAGCTTCACCAAACTTGTCCGTTCGTCTAGCCAACAACCACAAATTAAATAGGCTTAAGCTTGTACCTAGAATAAGCCCTAGAAAGATAGTTTTATAAGTTGTAAATCCCCAGCCGAGAACATAGATTGACAACAGGAAAAATATGTATTTTCGTTGCCTAAGGTAGATTGCTGTGATTTCCGGCATTGTTGTTTATTCTCCTGAAAAGAAATGTTGGATTAGTCGAACCATAGCTAATACACCAGCTGCTAATCCTAGTAATAACCCGATAATTAAAAATAGTGGCTCGGTTCCCGCAACACGATCCAGCCATCTTCCGGAGAAAATGCCAATCAATACTGCACCGACTAATTGAGAAAGAATCGCGGACATTAACGCCATCGATTGAAATGGATGACGATTTTTTTTGTTCATATTAACGCATCCTCTCTTTAGAGAATGGTATGTGGGTTAGAGGTATCAAGCATCAAAATTTGAGCGTGTTCACTTAGTAAATTAACACCACACAGCCTTTGAAAACCCTATCATTTTATACCCTTTGTAAGCATACAATAGGCACTTGTCAATGTCAATGCGTTTGCAGTGAAAAAGTTCACAATTAGATTGGTTATAATTTGGCAGTTCACACATTTTTCGATATTTTCTACTATATACATATTGCAATTGGAGCAAGAGTTGTTCTCGCTCCAACTTTTCTAGCCGTAATCCTATTCCTTCGATATATATATACTCGCTTCAACCATGTCCTCTTTCCCCGCTTTTTTCGCAAACACTTTCGCAAGATATAAGCCAGTCTCGGGAAGCTGCTTATTATGGACTGTTCCTTTTAGCATACCTTTCCCTACTTTTCTTTTCCAATCTAAAAATCCTACAAATTGATAACTATCCGGATCAAATAGAGCAATTCCAAATTCTTCCGCTCCTCCTGGCAGATATACTTCATAACGGTACGTGTTCTTCTTGTCACCAGCACCTATATCAAATCCCATTACCCTCGGATAATTTGGTTCTTCTAGAACATATAGGTAAGGTATGCTCAACCTTTGACCACCAGCATCAATATAGAGATGACCATCATGTAATTTCTTTTTAAAAAGGGTTGGATCTACCGTCATTTTTACTTCGACTCTTTTTTCTTCCCCAGGACCTACATGAAACGAAAGAGGGATTTCCCACTTAATACCCGCTTCTTGTTTCGGTACGGAGAAGGAGTATTTTTGGGTTATTGAGCTGACGTTCCTTAGAGTGATATATTGTTTATGAGTATGTTGTACATCTTTTAATTTAAATTTGCCGAACTGAAGGGAAGCTGGCATGGCTAAGGTTTGTGTCTTGATAGCCTCCTTGATTTGAATTCTACCCGCTCCTTGTTCGTATGTCTTATAAGGGGTTCCTTTTTCATTTTGTATAGGCTTTGCTGTATTCATTAAAGCTGCCTTAATTTCTTCAGGCCCCCAATCTGGGTGTTCTTGTTTGATTAATGCACAAGCACCAGCAACATGAGGGGAAGCCATGCTCGTTCCTTGTAAAGCGAGATAACCGCCCGGAATGGTACTATTAATGGCGACGCCTGGTGCTACTACATCGGGCTTAATTTCCCAAGTTGAGGTTACAGGGCCTCTTGAACTAAAATCGGCTAATCGATCTTTTTCTTCCTTAATGATTGTACGAATCATCATTTCTTTTGCTTTTAAAGCTTTTTGGATTTGTTTTCCTACCTTTTTAGTAACTGTTGCAACAGGTATTTCTACCCCTTCCTCTAAATTCCCTATAAACCCTCCATTAATATTGTTATAGATAATAACCGCAACGGCTCCAGCTTCGATTGCGTTCTTCGCCTTCTCTGTAAAAGTGATTTCCCCTCGTTCTACTAAAACGACTTTTCCATCTACATTTTTCAAGTCTTCTTTTTTCCCTAGACCCGCAAATGTAATGGGATAGGAGCGATCCAGTTTCCAGGAAGCTACTGATCCCTGGATCGGTTCTAATCTAAATCTTTCACCCATTTCTTCTATTAATAAGTAGGGGATTAGAAGTGAAGGAGTAGACGCACCGACTGAAATGGCTTTCCCTGCCGTTCCTGGTGAACCCACTGTCCAGAGATTAGGACCAGAATTCCCAGAGGATGTGACGGATGTAATTCCTTTCTCTACGGCTTTATTAAGGGCTAAACTAATTGGTAAATCAGGTCCATTAATGCTATTGCCTAGGGAAAGATTCAGCACATCCACTTTATCTTTGATTGCTTGTTCAATCGCTGCTAGTACTTGCTCTGTGGTTCCTGTCCCCCCGGGGCCTAATGCACGGTAGGCCTTAATTTTTGCTTCCGGAGCAACTCCTTTAATCCGTCCATTTGCTGCAATAATGCCTGCTACATGTGTTCCGTGTAAAGTCCCCTGGCCATGAGCTCCTTCTGTTTCCATCGGGTCATCGTCTCCATCTACTAGGTCATGCCCACCTCCATAGCTTTTTCTCAAATCGGGATGGGTATAATCAAACCCCGTATCAATCACACCTACTGTGACTCCACGGCCCGTTAGTCTATTATTTTTCTTATCAAAAAATCCTCTAACTTCATCTACTCCAATGATTTTATTGCTCTCTTCACTCTCAATGGAATATGTTTTCACCGGTTCAACTAAATTTATATTGGTTAATTTAGATAGTTTCTCTAAGGATGCAACGGTCCCTTTTACAGAAAATCCATTTAGGGCATGTTCAAAAACATAGCGTAGTGTTAATTCAGGTATATTCCCTATTAGCTTTTCAATTTCTTTTTTACTCATCGGTTCAGGTAAGGTTACGATGGCTACTTTTTCAGTATGAGGTGATTCTTCCGGTATGGGAGGATGTTCTAATGATTTCGCATTGGCGGAGGTGAATATCACATTAAAGACTATAAAAAATGTAAGTGTCAGAACCTTTATCATGATCGCTCACCTTCTTCACTTTTTTTCTTATCGTTTTCATTATGAGGACTGAGTATACAAAAAACTGACCCCATAATGGGGCCAGCGTTTAATTTGGGTTATATTCTGATGGTGGGGTTTCCGTTTGTTTAAAGTAGTAGCGAATAGCTTCACAAATTCGTTTAGAAGCATGGCCATCTCCATATGGATTCGCAGCTTTTGCCATTTTATTATATTCTGCCTGATCCGTTAAAAGCTCTGTTGCTAGACGGTAAATGGTTTCTTCCTCTACACCCGCTAACTTTAGGGTTCCTGCGTCAATCCCTTCTGGTCGTTCCGTTGTATCTCGTAACACTAATACAGGAACTCCTAGTGATGGAGCTTCTTCTTGTACTCCGCCCGAGTCCGTTAAAATCAAATAGGCCCTTGATGCAAAGTTGTGAAAATCAATGACATCCAAAGGCTCAATTAAATGAATGCGAGGGTCGTTCCCTAAGATTTCGGATGCCAACTCTCGAACGACAGGATTCAAGTGAACAGGATAGACCACTTGAACATCTTTTTGTTCTTCTATAATTCGTTTAATCGCCCTGAACATATTACGCATCGGTTCCCCTTGATTTTCCCGACGATGTGCCGTTAATAAAATTAAGCGGTCTTCTCCAAGATTTCTTAGTACCTCATGTTCATATTCATCACGAATGGTTGTGCTTAAAGCATCAATCGCTGTGTTACCAGTTATAAATATACTATCAGGTTGTTTATTTTCTTGGAGCAAGTTGCCTGCCGCTTTTTTTGTCGGAGAAAAGTGCAAATCAGCAATAACTCCCGTTAATTGACGGTTTAATTCTTCCGGAAATGGAGAGTATTTATTATGCGTTCTTAACCCTGCTTCTACGTGCCCTACAACAATTTGATTGTAATACGCCGCTAAGCTAGCAATAAATGTTGTCGTTGTATCACCATGCACTAAAACGATATCTGGTTTAACCTCTTTCATTATTTCGTCCAAACCTTGTAATACTCGTGTGGTTATGTCAATTAACGTTTGTCTATCCTTCATAATATTTAAGTCATAGTTTGGATTAATATTAAAAATATGTAGTACTTGGTCCAGCATTTCACGATGTTGCGCAGTTACCGTAACAATCGATTCAAAATGCTCGGTTTGTTTATTCAGTTCAAGAATGAGAGGCGCCATTTTTATGGCCTCTGGTCTTGTCCCAAAAATCGTCATTACTTTTATTCGTCGATTCATTGTGGGACTCTCCTTTTAAATATTTTCCTTACTTATTAGACCATTATAAAAAAAGCCCTTTATTTTTGCACAAAAAATAATTTTGTACGGTGATAAAGGGCATGGTTTTTTATTCTACGTTCATTATTTTGTTCCGAATAGACGGTCCCCAGCATCTCCTAGACCTGGTACGATATAGCCTTTTTCGTTTAATTTCTCATCTAGTGCCGCAATGTAAATATCTACATCAGGGTGAGCTTCTTTAACTGCGTCCACGCCTTCTGGTGCAGCAATTAAGCACATAAATTTAATGTTTTTAGCTCCACGCTTTTTAAGAGAGTTGATTGCTTCAACTGCTGAACCACCTGTTGCAAGCATAGGGTCAACTACGATAAAGTCTCTTTCTTCCACATCGCTTGGTAATTTTACATAGTATTCAACAGGCATTAACGTTTTTGGATCACGGTATAAACCAATGTGACCCACTTTTGCAGCAGGAATCAATTTTAAAATTCCGTCTACCATTCCAATACCTGCACGTAAAATCGGGATAATCCCTAGTTTTTTACCAGATAAAACTTTTGAATGTGTTTTACTAACTGGCGTTTCAATTTCGATTTCCTCTAGAGGCATGTCTCTAGTAATTTCAAACGCCATTAATGTTGCTACTTCGTCTACTAGCTCACGGAATTCTTTCGTACCTGTATCTTTCTCACGGATATATGTAAGTTTATGTTGAATTAATGGGTGATCAAAAACATATACTTTTGCCATCATTATCTCTCCTTTTGGTCGTCATGTATAAAATTTACTTGTTGTTGTCGTTTTATGTAAATTTCAATCGAATACACTGCGTTTTATTTTACAGAAAAAACTTTTTAAGAGCAACTACGATTCGAATTAGTCAAGAAAATTTCATTTCTCCAAAAAAAATGCCCCTTCAAGAGGAGGGGCTGATTTTCTATTATCTTTCAGGATAAAGAGTGAAGCCGCTAGTTAATGCCTCAACACGTTGTTTAGCTTCTTCTAATTTAGCTTCATCTTCATGGTTTTTAAGAGCAAAAGCAATTAAAGAAGCGATTTCTTCCATCTCTGTTTGACCGAAGCCACGAGAAGTAACAGCCGCTGTACCGATACGGATTCCACTTGTTACAAATGGACTTTCAGGATCAAAAGGAATCGTATTTTTATTAACCGTAATACCAATTTCATCAAGTACTTTTTCAGCAATCTTTCCTGTTAAACTTAGTGAACGTAAATCAACTAGTAAAAGGTGATTGTCTGTTCCACCAGATACTAAGCTTAAACCTTCTTTTTGTAGGCCTTCTGCTAAATACTTAGCATTCTCAATAATTTTAGCTGCATAATCTTTGAAACCATCTTGTAAAGCTTCACCAAATGCCACTGCTTTTGCAGCAATTACGTGCATTAGTGGACCACCTTGGATTCCAGGGAAAATAGATTTATCAATTTTCTTAGCCCATTCTTCTTTACAAAGAATCATTCCACCACGAGGGCCGCGAAGAGTTTTATGTGTTGTTGTTGTAACAAAATCAGCATAAGGAACTGGATTTTCATGTAGACCAGCAGCAACAAGACCAGCAATGTGAGCCATATCAACCATTAAATATGCTCCCACTTCATCAGCAATTTCTCTAAAACGCTTAAAGTCGATCGCACGTGGATAAGCACTAGCACCAGCAACAATTAGCTTTGGCTTATGTTGGCGTGCTTTTTCAGCAACATCTTCATAGTTAATGGTGTGTGTCACTTCATCTACACCGTACTCAACGAAATTGTATTGAATTCCACTGAAGTTAACCGGACTTCCGTGAGTTAAGTGACCACCATGAGAAAGATTCATCCCTAGCACTGTGTCGCCTTGCTCAAGGATGGTAAAATAAACAGCCATGTTTGCTTGGGCACCTGAATGAGGCTGAACGTTCGCATGCTCAGCGCCAAAGATTTGTTTCGCACGATCACGAGCAATATTTTCTGCTACATCAACATGTTCACAACCACCATAATAGCGACGACCAGGATAGCCTTCAGCATATTTGTTCGTTAAAACAGACCCTTGTGCTTCCATTACAGCTTCACTAACAAAGTTTTCCGATGCAATTAATTCAATTTTTGTTCTTTGACGTTGCAACTCATCTTGGATAGACTGAAAAATTTGTGCGTCTTGTTGTGCTAAATGCTTCATGTTAATCCCCCTCATATCATAAATATATGTATATATTGAACAATTTTAAAAATTCTACTATATTCTAACACTTTTTCTGGTGACAGGCACCTGTAATATTGCTGTAATATTCCTAAAATTTTTTCAAAAAACAGTCTCTCTTTATTTGCAGAGAGACTGTTTCACTTATTTATTAATGTTTCATTATAAACAAAATTTGAACACAATAAAAAGCCTTCACTAAAAGTAAAGGCATAAAAGGTTATCTACAAGATTCATTTTCAACTTTTCTTTCGTAAACCGCTCTAGCCCCACCGATTAGTTTTGGCCTTGTAGTAGCTAGAGTCACGTGAGCACTGCCTAACTCTCTTAACGCGACCCTGACAGGAACCGCGACATGTTTCAATTGCATACCGATAAAAGTATCTCCAATATCAATTCCTGCATCTGCTTTGATATGCTCAACTACGACTGGTTGATTAAAATGTTCGAATGCGTAAGTAGCCATAGCCCCACCCGCAGTTCGTACAGGTATAACCGTCACTTCTTCCAAGCCTTTTTGTTCTGCCGTCGCTTGTTCAACAACTAGAGCCCGGTTCAAATGTTCACAACACTGAAAAGCCAGTTGGATTCCGGTCTTCTCTTTAAAATTCATCAGCTCGTCAAAAATCATTTTAGCTACTTCTTCCGTTCCAGCTGTCCCGATTTTTTCACCCATAACCTCACTAGTACTGCAGCCAATGACAAATAAGCTGTTTTTCCTTAGCCCAACTTGATCATGAAATTCTGATAAAATTGTCTTTAATTGTTGCTCCCATTGCTGAATTTCGGTAGACATCATTCGTCCTCCTTCCTCGGAAGCATTACAGATTTTTATTTTCGTATTCCTTGATTTTGCCCACACGATTTTCGTGACGACCACCATCGTATTCGGTAGTTAACCACGTTTTCGCAATTTCACGTGCAAGACCAGCACCAACGACACGTTCTCCCATTGCAAGCATATTGCTGTCATTATGTTCGCGAGTTGCTTTCGCGCTAAATGTATCATGAACTAAGGCACAACGAATTCCTTTTACCTTATTCGCTGCGATACTCATTCCAATTCCTGTTCCACAAATTAGAATTCCGCGGTCAAACTCACCATTTGCCACTTTTTCAGCTACTGGAAGAGCATAGTCAGGGTAATCGACAGAAGTTCCACACTCACAGCCAAAATCCTCATAGGCAATTTCAAGCTCATCCATTAGCTTTTTGATTTCTTCTCTGATATTTACTCCACCGTGATCTGAAGCAATTGCTACTTTCATTCTATATCCTCCCTAATTTGACAAAAACTAATATAACTTCATCATCATTTTGACATAATCAAATATGTTTATAAAGGGACTTTATTCAATTAGTATTGGATAATTTATGAGATTTATTTGTTATTGTATGGGTTGTTCTGAATGCTCGTATAAAAAAAGCACCCGGGAAATATTACAGAAATATTTCGGGTGCCTTTCAAACTTGGTTCTATTAAGTCTGAGTGTTGATTTCCACTCCTGGCGCTTGCTTTCCGCGGGGCGGTCGGGGAGCCTCCTCGTCGCTGCGCTCCTGTGGGGTCTCCCCTGTACCGCTGCTCCCGCTGGAGTCAAGCACCATCCGCTCCAATCAACACGGTTAAAGTACCAACATTGTTCTTTTTAATAAAGCCTATAATTTAAATCGAGTAATGGTGCTCTTTAATTGTTCGGCTTGGTCTTTAAGCTCAAATGCTAGTTTTTCTACGTTCTCAATCACTGCTGCTTGTTGGTTTGTGGCATGAGTTACTTCTTGAGCTCCAGCAGATGTTTCTTCAGCGATCGCTGCCACTTCTTGAGATTGTGTTGCCGTATGTTGGATGCCTTCCATTTGGCGGTCTACTAACACGGTTATTTTAGAAACGGAACCTGCCATCTCGTGTACGGTTTTCGTCATTTCTTCAATCACTTCATTTGTCTTCGAGCCTTTATTCGCTTCGTTATTGGCTGATTCTACTTGTTCAGAAATCTGACGAACTACATTCTGAACTTCCGTTTGGATATTTTTAATCAGTTCCGAAATACCTTGAACGGCTTTCGCACTTTCATCAGCTAATGTACGCACCTCTTCCGCAACCACAGCAAACCCTTTACCATGTTCTCCTGCGCGAGCTGCTTCAATTGATGCATTTAATGCCAGTAAATTTGTTTGGGCCGCAATATCGCCAACTAGTTTAATGATTTGCTCTACTTTTACTGCATTCTCTTCTAATCTTTTTACTGTTTGCAATGACTGTTGATTGTCTTTTGCTAAACGCTGAATGCCTGTAACTAACGAATGAATAACCTCTTTTGATTCTTTCAAGTCTGATACCATTTCATTTGAAACTTGTTCAGAAACTTTTGCGGTTTCTTGAACCTCTTCAGCAATATGGATCACATCTTCTACTGACTCAGCTGTAGATTGAATAGAAACAGCTGAATTATCAGCACCTAATGAAATCTCACCAATCGTTCTAGCAATGGACTCAGCTTGCTCCCTTGCTAAAGAAGATTCCTTAGAAATAGAGACCACTTTTTCATTCGTTTCACGGAAATTTTCATCAATCTTTTGCACCATATCTCTTAAATTGAAAAGCATGTGGTTAAAAGCAATTCCTAATGAACGAATCTCATCATCAGATTTAGAAACTTCAACTTCCTCACTAATATCACCATGGGCTGCCTTCAAAGCTACTTTTTCTAGCTTTTGTAATGGCTTAATTATAAAACCTGCTGCAAAGAACGCTAAAATACCAGACCACATGATTCCTAGACTTAATGTGATGACAGAAAATGAAAATTCACCTATGTTTACTGCATCTTTAATCATTGGGTATAAAACATAGATGAATACGGCACTAGTAGAATAAGTTATTAGTGCTAAAATCGTGATAAATAGAACAAGCTTTTTTCTTAAGCCAAATTTTAAACTTTTTCTCTCCTCCATTTAATCCCCTCTTTTTCTTTAACTTTTTAATTTATTTAATATTTTATCTATGTTGTCAGCAATCTCTTTGTATGTATGTCGATATACTTCTACTGGACCACCAAAAGGATCCATTATATCTACGTCGTAAGAATCTTCAGAGAATTCTTTTAGCGTAAAGGTTTTATCCGCTGTTTTAGGAAAAAGGCTCATAATAGAATGTTTGTGACCAGATGTCATCGTTAGAATAATCGTTGCCCAGTTGACCAATTCCTCTGTTAAAGCTGCGGATTGGTGAACATGCGGAATTTGCTGTTCCTCTAATACCCTTTTAGCATTTTCAGAAGCATCACTTCCATTTGCAGCATATACTCCTGCAGAACGAACCTCTACCCCAGGTATTGATTTACTTTTTAAAATAGCCTCAGCCATTGGACTTCTACATGTATTTCCTGTACAAACAAATAGTACTCTCGTCATAGTTGTCCTTCCTCCTTCTCTACATTATATGACAAATTACCTTAATTCCATAGTCACGGTTAATAAAAGTTTTAAGTTTTTTATTATTATTTTAATTAATATTATTAAAAAGGCAAAATCAAAAAAGAGATATCCTCGTCATGAGAATATCCCCTCTTCCCTCTATGTAATTAGAAAGGCAGTAATAATTTAATTCCAAATGCAAGTAAGATACTTCCGCCTAGTGCTTCGCTGTAAGTACCTAGCCAACCTTGGACTCTACGTCCAATTAAGAGACCTGCCCAAGTTAATATAGTTGCCCCGATCCCAAAGCATGTTAATACTAAAATAGTTTTTGCTCCGTATATCCCTAAGGATAGCCCAACTGAAAAACTGTCTAGACTTACGCTAAGAGCAAAAATAATCAGACCGAAGCCCACTGGTGTAATGAGAGAGCCCTCTTCCTCTTTAAAGCTTGACCAAATCATTTGAATTCCTAGAACAATTAATAGTCCCCCGCCAATATATCCTGCTATTGCACCAAATTGTTCTGATAAAAACTTACCTGCTAACATTCCTAATAACGGCATTAAAACATGGAACAACCCTATTGTAATTCCTATTTTAAAAATTTGCCTGCGATGGAGCCTGAACATTCCCATTCCCAATCCAACGGAAAACGCGTCCATTCCGAGTGCAAATGCCATTAATATTAGAGTCAATAATTCGCCCATAAATGCTGTCATCTCTACGCCCCCTTGGACTTGCCTATCTAATTTAACATATGCACGTCCAAAAAGGTTTAGAATCAAAAAATGATGGGGTCAGACCCCCTTTAGTTAACTAAAGGGGGTCTGACCCCATTCTTACTCTTCAATTACATGTTGCCCCGCCGCTTTTAGTAGGCGATTCATAATGGCTTGTCCGACTCCTTCATTCGGGAACATTTCACTGAATATCACATTTACACCTGCATCATTAAAGCTTCTTAATGCCGTGTAAAGATGACTTGCAACCGTTTCAAGTTCGCTTCTTTTTCCACAAGTAAAAATATAGTCTGCATCGTAGTAAGTGCTGTTTTCTCCCGTTGTTAAAACGCCCACTTTTAAGTTTTCCTGTCTCTTTTTATTAACAAGTTGTTGTATAAATTCTCTACTCCCTTTTACAAGGGTTAAAGGTGCATCAGGTGCATAATGAGTATATTTCATTCCAGGTGATTTAGGTGCTTGTTCAGAATCCGTCAATGCCGGGTCTACCTTTACTTCTCCAATAACAGCTTCAATTTGCTCCCTTGTTACTCCACCAGGTCTTAATATAACAGGAATTTCACTAGTACAATCGAGAACCGTCGATTCAACCCCAACCCCGGTTGGTCCACCGTCCACAATACCAGCAATTCTTCCATTTAAATCTTCCATTACATGTCCTGCTGTAGTTGGACTTGGTCGACCTGAACGGTTGGCACTCGGAGCAGCAATTGGAGCTTTTGACTCATTTATAAGTGCTAACGCAACAGGATGATCAGGCATACGAACAGCTACTGTGGATAACCCAGCTGTAGCAAAGTCCGAAAGCTTTCCGTCTAATTTTTCAAAAATGATGGTTAAAGGGCCAGGCCAAAACTTTTCCATTAGGATTGTTGCTTTCTCAGGAACCTTTTTAACAAAGCCGGTTAACTGATCTTTTTCTCCAATGTGGATAATAAGTGGATTGTCACTCGGTCTTCCTTTTGCTTCGAATATTTTTAGCACAGCCTCATCTGATTGTGCGTTTCCCCCAAGGCCGTAAACCGTCTCAGTTGGAAAGGCTATTACTTCATTTTTAGCTAGCAAATCCGCTGATTCTTTTATCTGTGGATATGTAATTAAATTATCCACATTTTTATCCACTGACCATAATTTTGTGTTCATCTATTTTCACCTTCAGTTAAACTTCTATTTCCATACGAATATTGCAGTAATATAGACATTTTTCGACCTAGTTCTACTCTAGTACGTATGAAAGTATAAAAGAAGATGATAGATAACTCAAGTGTTATCCACAAAATGTGGACAATAATTGCCGTTTTGTGAATAACTTTGTGGATATATCCACAAATTAGATTGTTAATTTCATAAATAGTGAGTTATCCACAGTTAAGATATGTTTCACGTGATCTGATTGAAACAGCTCTTCCGGCAATAAGTTTTTTTCTTCTTTTACAAATCCCATCATACTAAAGAATGGTAGGGTACCTGATTTATTTGTTGCTAAATATAGTGATTTTAAGTGCTTGTCTCTTGCTAATAATAACATTTGTTCGAACATCATTAATAATTCTTTTTCTGATGTTTTCGATGTCATGACTAACGAGCGTAATAAGCCTATTTCTCCTAGCGGTTCAATTCCTAGTGTAGCGTTAATATTCCCTTTATCATCTTCTAATACTAAAAAATAATCAATGGCTTGCTCTATACCTTCTGCGCTTAAGCTTGCATTTTCTAAAAAAGTTGTTAGTTTATTTGTGTCTTCTGTTTTTGCACAACGTACGATTGTTTCCATGAGCCCACCTCTATTTTTCATATTTAGTAATTGATTTAGTTTGCTTTCTCAATTCTATTAATATGAAAAAATAGTGAAAGTAGAACTAATAATAGAATCAATTCTAGTTTTTTTCTAAGATTGGCTTAACAAAGTTGATTTCCGCTCCAGGGGGACGCTTTCCGCGTGCGGTCCGTGATCCTCCTCGTCGCTTCGCTCCTGTGGGGTCTCACCTGGACACGCTTTTCCCGCAGGAGTCGCCCCCTTCCGCTCCAATCAACTAGATGGACTATAGTAGATTGAAAAAAAGAAAAAGCTAGCTCTGAAAGTTTTATACAACCTTTAGAGTCAGCCCTTCTTTTCAACATATTTTACCCAAATATATTTGTCCACAGTTCTTTCAAGAAGAATTTTACCTCGACATCTTCTTCTTTGTCTTCCACAAAGACAGGTTCTTGTGGTTTGTTTTGTTCAGTTGATTTTTTCTCTTCAACTTTTTCTTCTTTTACTGTTTTTACTGGTGTTGTTTTTTCTTCTGTTTCGTTTTTAGCTGTTTTTACTTCTGCTTGTTCTTCGTCAAATCCGTCACTTACGGCTACACCGTTTGAGAAGTCTAGGAAGCATAATGGTGGGAATAGTACACACCACCAGTTTGCACCTTTTCCTTCACCTAGTGTAATGAGGATTGCTTCGTATTCACCTGCTGGATATAAGAATTCGCCGTATAACTTTGTAGGGAAGTCTACTCTTCCAAAGTCTGTTTTTACTGTTTGGTTTGAGTTATTTTTTTCTAATACATTTCTAGCAATTTGTTCGATTTCAGGTAAGCGTGATTGTAGTAGGCTTCTTGCATCTTCTAGTGAAGTTAAGTCTGACACCCATTCTGTAATTTTAGCGTTGACTGCATCTCTTACTTCTCTTTTTAACTCTTGATCTGCTTCTAAATCGCTATTTGCTAAGATTCGTAATCGAATCGCTTCATTTGGAATAACGATGGCGTCACTTGCCACTACTTCATTCTTTGGTATATATAAACTAAGGATTGTTCCTACAGATAAGATTAATATATATATTTTCGCTAATGTTTGTGTTTTCATTTACTAGCACCGTCCCTTCTGTAAACAGTGTGGACAGTTTGTTGAAATCTTAAACTAGCAATTTTAAAAAAATATTAAAAATTTTAATAGATTTGTTTATCACTTCATTATTCTTACACCAATGTAAAAAATCCTCCTTATGATAGGAGGATGAAAAAATTATTCAATTTCAGCAAAGACCATTCGATCTTTTCCGTTTATGTCATACACCACTTCAACTTTAGCCTGAGGAAAGGCTTGTTGAAGTAATTCTGATACAGCCTGACTTTGGCCAAATCCTACTTCAAAAGCGACAATCGCTTTTTCTTTTATAACCTGAGGAAGTTCAATCATGAATTGCTTGTATATGTTCAATCCATCTTCCCCAGCAAATAATGCGCGGTGTGGTTCATAATCCTTTACAACAACTGACATGCTTTCCATATCCCCCACTGGAATATACGGTGGATTAGAGATAACGATATCAAATTTACGACCACTCTCGATAAAAGGCTTTAATAGGTCTCCATGAACAAACTCAACATCTGCTTGGAGCTTATCAGCATTATTTCTAGCTACTTCAAGTGACTCATTCGCAATATCGGAAGCGATCACATTTAAAGTAGGCTTTTCTAACTTTAATGTTATGGCGATAGCTCCACTACCCGTACCCACGTCAATTAAGTCCAGTTCCTTTGTTCCCTCAAAAAATGTATGAATCCTGTTTAGCATTCCATACACCAACTCTTCCGTCTCTGGTCTAGGAATTAAAACCTCTTCATTGACAGAAAAAGTTCTCCCATAAAACTCTTCATACCCCATAATATATTGGATTGGTTTGCCTTCCGCATGCAAATGAACTGCATTTGAGAATTCTTCAAATACCTCTGGACTAAGTACATCTTGAAGACTTGCTAATAGCATTGCACGACTTTGATTTGTATAGTGACGTAATAATAGTTCTCCCGCGTTTTGATCTCTACCGTGCTCCTCTAAAAAAGAAGAAGCCCAATTTAGGGCTTCGTACACTTTTTTACTCATTTGATGCAGCTTCCAGCTTGCTAGACTGATCTTCCATGATTAAAGCATTAACCACTTCGTCTAGCTTACCTTGCAAGATTTGGTCTAGTTTTTGAATCGTTAGACCAATACGGTGATCCGTTACACGGTTTTGCGGGAAGTTGTACGTGCGGATACGCTCAGAGCGGTCACCTGTACCAACCGCTGACTTACGGTTTTGATCGTATTCAGCCTGCACTTCTTGTTGGAATTTATCGTACACGCGAGCGCGTAATACTTTCATTGCTTTGTCTTTATTTTTATGCTGGGATTTTTCATCCTGACATGTAACAACAATGCCTGTAGGGATATGCGTTAGACGAACGGCCGACATCGTTGTATTAACACTTTGACCACCTGCACCAGAGGAAGCGTACGTATCAAAGCGGATATCTTTATCGTGAATCTCTACCTCTACTTCTTCTGCTTCTGGAAGTACTGCAACAGTCGCGGTTGAAGTATGAATACGGCCACCAGATTCTGTCTCTGGAACACGTTGAACACGATGAGCACCATTTTCGAATTTTAATTTTGAATAAGCACCATTTCCGTTAATCATAAAAATAATCTCTTTGAATCCTCCAACACCCGTTGAACTAGCTTCAATGACTTCTGTTTTCCAGCCTTGAGCCTCTGCATAACGGCTATACATACGGTAAAGGTCACCAGCGAATAAAGCGGCCTCATCTCCACCAGCAGCCCCACGAATCTCCATAATAACGTTTTTATCGTCATTAGGGTCTTTAGGGATTAAAAGGATTTTGAGACGTCCTTCTAATTCTTCAATTCTGTCTTCTAGTTCATTGATTTCTTCTTTTACCATTTCGCGCATTTCAGCATCTAGCTTTTCTTCCAACATTGCTTTAGCATCTTGGAATTGCTCTTTAGCTTCTTTATATTCACGATAGGTTTGAACTGTTTCGGAAATATCAGATTGCTCTTTGGAATAATCACGTAGCTTTTTTGTATCATTAACAATATCAGGATCGCTCAAAAGCTCATTCAGTCTTTCGTAACGATCTTCAACAGCTTGAAGACGATCAAACAAAATCATTCACCTCATCTATATAGTAAAAAGTAATTAATTATATGTTACTTACGATTCAATCCGTTCTTACCCATAACATTATAATTATAGTATAGGTGATTGTTGCAGTCAAAACCAAATCATGATGAAATTTTTTAATGGGTTGTTTAAGTTTGTCCGTTGATTTCCGCTCCAGGCACTTGCTTTCCGCTGGGAGAGATGGGAGCCTCCTCGGCGTGCCGCCTGTGGGGTCTCCCATTCTCTCTATTTCCCGCAGGAGTCAAGTGCCTTCCGCTCCAATCAACTAAGATTAAAATAATCATGAGTAATTTAATAACTATATAGTTAAGGAACCTCCTATGTAAAAAAACATGCTCCCGTTACGAGCATGTTTATCTTCTATCTTCTCGAACTGTAACTTCTACATCATAGGTTGGGATTGCTTTTATTAATAGCTTGTGTAGTCGCGCTTCTGCATCAATTTTTTCCTGTTGTGACAGTTGACCTTTTTTGTAGGCTGTTACCCACATGCGGCGGCCATTCATCCAAATTTGTCCTGGCTCAAATTCGTCTGTGTTATTTATGACCGTTCTCGCCTTTTCTACAATTGATTCATGGTTTACGCGGTTTCGGTCAAAGTCAGGAAAATTAGGATTTTGCTCTGACATATCTCTATCCATTGAATACTCATCATCAAATCCAAATGTCCTGGTTTTAACAAAGGTACGTCCATTTTTGTCATGATTATTATCATAATAACCTTCTGCATTTTGATTTTGAGAACAACCGGTCAATGCAACAACTAAGAGTAAAAGGAATACGAAAATCTTTTTCATCATGTACACCTCCTACTCATAGGATGTCCGCTCTTAATAAGATTATCCTGTAAATAGTGACAGGCACCTGTAATTGAATTGTAATATAAAAGGCACATGTGCTCTTATTTTACATTATCATTACAGGTGCCTGTTTTTTATAAAGGCTATATATGATGGCTATTACTAGTTATCACTATTAACAATTATTTCTGTTGGTTTAATAACATTGGGTGTTTTCGGTACTTCATGATGATGACGACAACGAGGCTCGTATGACTCTGAAGCTCCAACTAAAATAACCGGATCATCGTAAGAAGCTGGACTTCCGTTGATTAAGCGCTGGGTACGACTTGCAGGCGAACCACAAACCGCACATACCGCTTGTAATTTAGTCACAAGTTCAGCAATGGCCATTAGTGCCGGCATTTCCCCGAAAGGTTCACCTCTGAAGTCTTGATCAAGTCCCGCAGCAATGACGCGGTGGCCACTGTCAGCAAGATGTTGAATGACCTTAACTACTTCTGAATCAAAAAATTGAACTTCATCAATAGCAATGAGGTCAACGTCAGCATCAATATATTGAAAAATATCAGTAGAATGTGCAATCGGAGTTGCAATAAATGAAGTTCCATTATGAGATACAACCGCTTCTTCACTATAGCGATTATCAATTTGTGGTTTAAAAACAGCTATTTTTTGCTTTGCAAACTGAGCTCTTCTCACACGTCTAATCAATTCTTCTGATTTTCCTGAGAACATGCTCCCGCAAATGACTTCTACCCAACCGTGATGTTTCATTACGTACATGAACGGCCTCTCCTTCCTCGTTCTTAAATCAAGTAGTAACTGGAGATTTGTATTTTTTATATTATAAAGCTTCGCTATGTAAGGTAGTCTGTTAGCGTAAGCTGGACTTCACAAGATCAATTTAAAACAGCTGCCTTAATTAAAAAACAGGCAAGAAGTGAAAACTTGCCTGTTCTTAAATAAAACTTATTATTGTTGTTGTGATTTAAGGCCGTATTTTTTATTGAAACGGTCAACACGTCCGCCAGCTTCAGCGAATTTTTGACGTCCAGTATAGAATGGATGGCACTCAGAACAAGTCTCGATACGGATTTCGTTTTTAACAGAACCCGTTTCAAACGTGTTACCACAAGCACATGTCACCATTACTTTATTGTACTTTGGATGAATTCCTGCTTTCATTCTTTTCATCTCCTTCCGCCCTGAATCTTTCGAAACAGAGTTATATTATAGCACCATAATAAGTACTATATTTATCAAAAACACACTGTTGTTATTATAACAAGCTCGTTTTAATTTTGCAATATGGGATTTACTCCCTAGAAGATCTTTTCGCCTTCATCTCTTCATCAAGCTGGGCAAAGAATTCTTCATTTGATTTTGTTTGTTTTAACTTACGCATAAACTTATCAATGAAGTCTGGTGTATCGGACATAGACTTGCGAATTGCCCAAAGTTTATCAAGATGTTCTTTAGGAATCAGAAGTTCTTCTTTACGAGTTCCGGAACGGCGAATATCAATCGCAGGGAAAATACGACGTTCTGCGAGTGAACGATCAAGATGAAGTTCCATATTTCCTGTACCTTTAAATTCTTCGTAGATTACGTCATCCATTCTAGAACCAGTATCTACTAGTGCCGTTGCTAGAATCGTTAAGCTTCCACCTTCTTCAATGTTACGTGCCGCTCCAAAGAAGCGTTTTGGACGGTGGAATGCAGCAGGGTCAATCCCCCCTGATAGTGTACGTCCACTTGGAGGAATAACAAGGTTATAAGCACGAGCAAGACGAGTAATACTATCCATTAAAATAATAACGTCACGTTTATGTTCAACTAGACGCATCGCACGCTCTAGTACAAGCTCAGCTACTTTAATGTGATTCTCTGGTACTTCATCAAACGTTGAACTAACTACATCACCAGCAACTGAACGCTCAATATCTGTTACCTCTTCCGGGCGCTCATCAATTAGTAGAACGATCAACTCCGCATCTGGATGATTCGTTGTAATGCTATTAGCAATTTGCTTTAATAACATCGTTTTACCTGCTTTAGGTGGAGCTACGATTAATCCACGTTGCCCAAACCCAACCGGTGCAATTAAGTCAATAATTCGAGTAGATGTATGCTTCGGCGTCGTCTCTAGCTTCATTTGTCGGTCTGGATATAAAGGCGTTAATGCCGGGAAGTGAACACGCTCTTTTGCTGACTCTGGGTCATCCCCATTGACCGCTCCAACATGTAAAAGTCCAAAATAACGCTCATTCTCTTTAGGAGGACGTACCTTACCAGATACCTTATCCCCATTACGTAAATCAAATCTTCTAATTTGAGAGGCAGAAATGTAAATATCTTCAGAGCTTGGAGAGTAATTAATTGGTCTTAAGAAACCAAACCCTTCCGACTGAATGATTTCAAGAACACCTTCCATAAAGAAGTATCCTTCTTGTTCTGCTCGAGCTTTTAAGATTGCAAAAATAAGCTCTTTCTTCGTTAATTTACTGTAGTAAGAGACTTTAAAAGTTTTCGCTAACTCATAAAGTTCTTTTAATTTCATATTTTCTAAACTAGAAATTGTTAATTCCATTATGACACCACTCTTAAAAATTTTAGTATTCCACTTTTGGAAAAGGATAAGTTAGTTTGAGGCTTCATGAAGTTTTAGAAGAGAGTAAAGATAGGCATATTATATCTTTCAACCTGCTAGCTTTCGATGGAAAACCTGCAAATAATAAGTATGAAAAAGTTCCATGGTTTCTAGCATTCATTGATAGAACTTGTCTCATTTAGCTTAATTAAACAAAAACAATCTCTATTTTACCCCTTAGACTAAAAAATAATCAACTAGTTTTTTATAGGCTTTAGTTTTAAAGGAATAAAAGAGGAAGGATTGATTGAGGAGGTATCCTTGTTAAAAAACAAGAATACCTCTATTGTAAGGGTTTGCAAAATTTATTTTAAAAATTTTATTATGGTTTAATGACTAGATTAGGCTTTTTCTTCAAGCTATGACGACCTTCTACAAAACGAACTGTACCAGATTTAGCTCTCATAACAAGCGAGTGTGTTGATCCGTAAGAACCTTTAAACTGCACTCCACGAAGTAGTTCTCCATCTGTTACACCTGTTGCAGCAAAAATAGCATCATCGCCTTTTACTAAGTCTTCCATAAGAAGAACTTTATTCACATCTAAGCCCATCTTAACACAGCGTTCTAATTCTGCATCGCTTTGTGGAAGAAGCTTACCTTGAATTTCTCCACCTAGACATTTTAATGCAACTGCTGCTAGTACCCCTTCAGGTGCACCGCCAGAACCAAATAAAATATCTACACCAGTCGTATCAAAAGCAGTATTGATTGCTCCTGCAACATCACCATCATTAATTAACTTAATACGAGCTCCCGCTTCCCTGAGCTCTGCGATAATTTGTTGATGACGAGGACGATTCAAAACCGTAGCCACAACATCTTCAATATCTTTATTTTTTGCTTTTGCAACGGCTTTAAGGTTATCCAATACAGAAGCATTAATATCGACTAATCCAACTGCCTCTGGACCTACAGCAATTTTATCCATATACATATCTGGAGCATGAAGTAAGTTGCCATGGTCTGCAACAGCTAAAACCGCTAAGGCATTCCATCCACCTGATGCTACAATGCTTGTTCCTTCTAACGGATCCACCGCTACGTCCACTCTAGGGCCGTAGCCTGTTCCTAGTTTTTCTCCGATATAAAGCATTGGAGCTTCATCCATTTCCCCTTCACCAATGACAACTGTCCCTTTCATAGGAACTGTATCAAATACGTCTCTCATTGCTGATGTTGCTGCACCATCTGCTTCGTCTTTTAACCCTCTTCCCATCCAACGTGCAGAAGCTAAGGCAGCTCCTTCTGTTACACGGACAAGTTCCATTGATAAACTTCTTTCCATCCGTTTCTTCCTCCCCAAAATCTTGTTGTTTATCTCTATATTTAAATAAATTACTAACAAAAAATTAGTACAGCTTAACGTAGTTCATTAAGCATTTTTTATCTGCTCAATTTCCTCTTTCGTTAATGCTTCACGCCAGATAGTTGCACCAAGCCCTTGCAGTTTTTCTACAAGTTCACTGTAACCTCGATCAATATGTTCAAGTCCAGTTACTTCTGTAATTCCTTCAGCCATTAATCCAGCAATGACTAATGCAGCTCCCGCTCGTAAATCACTTGCCTTTACCTTTGCACCTTGCAATTGTGCTTGTCCATTAATGATAGCAGAGCGACCTTCTACCTTAATATTGGCATTCATTCTTCTTAGCTCATCAATATGTTTAAAACGAGCTCCGTAGATTGTATCGGTTACCATACTTGTACCTTCTGCTCTTGTTAATAAAGAGGTAAATGGTTGTTGAAGATCGGTAGGAAACCCAGGATAGACAAGTGTTTTAATATCTACTGCTTTTAATGACTCTGACTTCCCTACAAAAACCTGGTCATCTCCAGCTTCAATATGAGCACCCATTTCTCGTAACTTTGCAATAAGAGATTCTAGATGCTGTGGAATGATATTATCGATTAAAAGACCTTCCCCTACTGAAGCCCCTAGTATTAAATAAGTACCCGCTTCAATTCGGTCAGGAATGATGGTGTGTTGACATCCATGAAGTTCGTCTACTCCGTCAATCCGAATAACATCCGTTCCAGCACCTTTAATTTTAGCACCCATATTTGTTAAAAGCGTAGCTACATCTATAATTTCTGGTTCTTTTGCTGCATTTTCAATGATCGTCCGACCTTTTGCACGCACAGCAGCTAACATAATATTAATTGTTGCACCGACACTAACTACATCTAAGTAAATCCTAGCTCCACGAAGTTCATCTGCCCTTAAATAGATGGCACCTTGTTCGTTCGTTACACGTGCACCTAATGCTTCAAACCCTTTAATATGTTGGTCAATCGGTCTAGGTCCTAAATGGCATCCTCCTGGTAACCCGATAACCGCCTTTTTAAAGCGTCCAAGCATTGCTCCCATTAAGTAATAGGATGCACGGAGTTTTTTCACTTTTCCGTTAGGTAACGGCATGGAAATCATGGATGAAGGGTCTACTGTCATATTACCATCTTTAAATTCGACGGACCCACCTACTTCTTCAAGCAATCCTTTTAAAATTTGAACGTCAGATATATCAGGTATCCCTTCAATTGTAACCGTTGATTCTGCTAGTATTGTAGCTGGAATCAATGCAACTGCACTATTTTTTGCCCCACTGATTCTGACTGTTCCTTTTAATGGATAGCCACCTGCAATCATAAGCTTTTCCATTTGTGACTCCCTTCTAAGCCGAGTTGTCAAGTGCAACTGTAAAGTAATAAGAAGACATCAACTTTGAATCAAACTTAAACTATATAGACCTGTTCCGGTCTATATAGTTCAGTATGTAAAATATCTTATTTCTCCACAAACATTGCATTTATATGGCTTACTAATATTTTTGCCGGAGCATTACCTATATAACTTAAGATAGCAAAATTTATTCGAGGTACTTTTTTCCAGTACAATTAGGCAAAATCCGACATATTATCCTTATCCATATAGTTTACACGAAAATGCAAAGTTCATGTATGCATATTGAAAAAAGTTGTATTTTTTTGCAAAAATTTATTTTCCATTACTGACAAGAGGGAATTATTTCATAAGTTGAAAGCTTTAAGATCGGTTATTCCAATCTTTTAAGAATGCCTCAATTCCCTTATCCGTTAAAGGATGGTGGAAAAGTTGCATTATCACTTTGTATGGAATGGTCGCAATATGCGCACCTCTAATGGCAGCTTCCGTTACATGCTGTGGGTGGCGTATGGAGGCAGCGATAATTTCTGTCTCTATTTGATGAACTTCAAATATCTCTGAAATGGTTGAGATTAAATCCAGTCCATTTTGACCGATATCATCTAATCTACCAATAAATGGGGATACGTATGTAGCACCTGCTCTAGCAGCAAGTAAAGCCTGATTGGCATTAAAAATTAAAGTGACATTCGTTTTGATGCCATCCTTTGAAAAAGCATGTACAGCCTTTAAACCATCCGGAGTCATCGGTACCTTAATCGTAATATTAGGAGCGATTTTTGCAAGCTCTTTTCCTTCCTTAATCATTCCCTCTGCATCCAGGGCAATCACCTCTGCACTTACTGAACCTGGCACCAATTCCGTAATTTCTCGAAGGCGATCCTCAAAAGTAACATTCTTTTCTTTTGCCACTAGTGAAGGATTAGTCGTTACACCAGCAATAATTCCAAGTGAAAAAGCCTCTTTAATCTCTTCCATATTAGCAGTATCGATAAAAATCTTCATAGACAAAATCCACTCCCCATTTTCATTATTCGACTATATTTTCATTTTCATTAAAATGCACTGAAACCGCCTTTCATAAAAAAGGCGGTTTCTGTATATTTTTGAAAAATATTATGCTTTGTTTGAAGAACCAAATTCGCGCATTTTGCCGATTACTGTCTCTTTAATTGCTTCACGAGCAGGTCCTAAATATTTACGTGGGTCATAAACTTCACTATCTTTCGCTAATACTTCACGTACCACTTTTGCTGATGCAATTTGGTTTTCTGTATTAACGTTAACTTTAGCTGTTCCGAAAGAAATAGCCTTTTGGATATCTTTCGTTGGGATTCCAGTTCCTCCGTGAAGAACTAGAGGTACACCTGTAGCGTTCCCAATCTCTTCCATTTCTTTGAATCCAAGGTTTGGTTCACCCTTGTAAGGACCGTGAACTGAACCTAATGCTGGTGCTAGGCAGTCAATTCCTGTACGTTTAACTAACTCTTCACACTCTTTAGGGTCAGCATAGATAACGCCCTCAGCGATAACATCGTCTTCTTGTCCCCCAACAGTTCCTAATTCAGCTTCAACAGATACACCTTTTGAGTGCGCATATTCCACAACTTTAGAAGTAGTTTCAATGTTTTGCTCAAATGGATCATGTGATGCATCAATCATAACTGAAGTGAAACCAGCGTCAATTGCTTCTTTACACTTATCGAAACTAGAACCATGGTCTAAATGAATAGCCACTGGAACTGTAATTTTGTAGTCTTCTAATAAACCTTCAACCATTTTCACAACCGTTTTGAAACCGCCCATATAACGAGCAGCTCCTTCAGATACACCTAAAATAACAGGTGATTTTTCTGCTTCAGCAGCTTGAAGAATCGCTTGTGTAAACTCAAGGTTATTTAAGTTAAATTGACCAACTGCATAGCCTTCTGCTTTTGCTTTATTTAACATTTCTTTCATTGAAACTAAAGGCATCTTTCTTCCTCCTTATTCATGACGATCTTCACTTTTTCATTGTTTCCCAGTATAAAGGTTTCCCTTGAAAAACAGACAATATGTAAAAAAGAAACAATATTAAAAATGAAAATAATCCTGGAATTCATCTGTATCATATCAAAACAGAAAAAGAATTGCTATCCTTCACATCTTGTTTTTGTCAATGTCTTAAAATTGTTAAAAAAGCAAACGCTATCATTTAAAAAAGTTTACCTAAATATACATATTTAGCTTAATTTAACTGGTAAATACTTTTTAACAGCTGCTCTAATATCATCAATATCGAAAGGTTTTGCAAAGTGAGTAAGTGCACCCAAATCTTTTGCTTCTTGTATCATATCTAATTCGCCATATGCGGTCATAATAATGACACGAATATCTTGATCAATTACTTTCATTCTTTTTAAAATTTCTATACCATCCATACCAGGAATTTTCATGTCTAGTAAAACTAGATCTGGCGAGTGTTTTGTAACGATGTCAAGAGCCTGTACGCCATTAGCTGCTTGAAAAGTGTCGTAGCCTTCTTTTTGAAGGACCTCATTTAGCAATATACGAATACCAAATTGGTCATCAACAATTAATATTTTCCCTTTCATAAAAGGCACCTCTTCCCCTCATTTTTTGTTTTACTAAGATGTTTAATATTTCTCTTCCATGGCTAACTATATAATTTTACACTCTATTTTCCTTTTGCCTCCCAATTAATTCTATTTTTGTTTATGAAATTCCTTCTAAGTTTTTACTTTTTCATCTATTCTTAAGAATTTTTCTCAATTAGCCTCTACATGTAATAATTGTAAACGGGAAAATTTAAAAATACTATTGCTAAATGAGGCAAATTCAAATTTTTTACAACTCTCTTAAGTTTGAGTGTTGATTTCCGCTCCTGGAGCTTGCTTTCCGCGGGGTGGTCGGGGAGCCTCCTCGTTGCTGTCGCAACTGTGGGGTCTCCCCTGTACCACTGCTCCCGCAGGAGTCAAGCACCATCCGCTTCAATCAACACGACTAAAAAATTTTAAATTGCTTTATAAATCTTTTCTAAAATTTGTACTTTATTTTACCTTTAACCTTCATTTCTCTATAATCAAAGAATCTACTTTATCGATTTTTGGAGGGTCTTTTATGCTTAAAATGTTTACGACACAATTAACTGGATTGTTAAACAGGATACATGAAAAGGAAGAGTTTGCTTTTGAGGATGGGGCAAGGTTACTTGCTCAAGCAACTGTTGGTGACGGTAATATTTATGTTTATGGAGTAGGAGAAATGAAGGCTGTTGAGGCAGAGGCCATACATGGAGCTGAACCTTTAACACATGCTAAAGTGCTTCATATTGAAGATGTTGATTCACTTCAATTAGCAGATCGAGTTATACTGGTTACTCGTTATACTCATGATGAAAAGGCACTTCAAATCGGCAAATCTCTATTAGCACAAGGAATCCCCTTTATCTCTATTGCTACTCATGTGAATTCGGATGGAGAAAGCCTAGCTGACATAAGTGATGTACATATTGACTTAAACCTAAAAAAGGGGTTACTACCTGATGAGGTAGGAAACCGCTTCGGATACCCAGCTTCTATGGCCGCTTTGTTTGTCTATTATGGTTTAAAGTTCACACTAGATGAAATTATTGCTGAGAATGAGGAAGAGCTGGATTAACCATAAAAATGGGCTGACCCCTTACAAGAGGTCAGCCCTACTTTATTATAAACGAGATTTTAAAGAAGCTTCGATAAAGTCTCTAAATAATGGTTGTGGTCTTTCTGGTCTTGATGTAAATTCAGGATGGAATTGAGATGCTACGAACCAAGGGTGATCTTTTAGCTCAATGATTTCGACTAAACGGCCATCCGGGCTTGTGCCAGAGAAGATGAATCCTGCTTTTTCCATCTCTTGACGGTATTGATTGTTAAACTCGTAACGATGACGGTGACGCTCGTAAACAACCTCATCATTATAAGCAGCAAATGCTTTTGTTCCCTCTTCTAATTTACATGGATATAGTCCAAGACGAAGAGTTCCACCTAGATCCTCGATATCCTTTTGTTCCGGTAAAAGGTCGATGATAGCATATGGTGTTTTTGGATCGATTTCTGCAGAGTGAGCACCTTCTAGTCCAAGTACGTTTCTCGCATACTCGATAGATGCTAGTTGCATACCTAAGCAAATACCTAAGAAAGGCTTGTTGTTTTCACGTGCATATTGAGTAGCAAGAATTTTCCCTTCGATACCACGGTCACCGAATCCACCAGGTACTAAAATTCCGTCTACATCTTCTAATAACTCATTAACATTTTCAGCCGTTACTTCTTCAGAATTGATCCATTTAATATCAATTTCTGAATCAAATGCATAACCAGCATGCTTCATCGCTTCAACTACTGAAATATAAGCATCTTGAAGCTCAACGTACTTCCCAACTAAAGCGATTCTAGTTGTTTTTGATAAGTTGCGAACTTTATCTAATAACTTAGTCCACTCCGTCATATCCGCATCATGGCATTGAAGTTTTAAGTGATCACATACGATTTGATCCATGTTTTGTTCTTGTAATGCAAGAGGAACAGCATATAATGTATCAGCGTCACGTGCTTCGATAACTGCTTTTGTATCGATATCGCAGAATAGTGCAATCTTATCTTTCATGTCTTGAGATACAGGCATTTCTGTACGAACAACAATAATATTTGGTTGAATACCTAAGCTTCTTAACTCTTTCACACTGTGTTGAGTAGGTTTTGTTTTCATTTCTCCAGCTGCTTTAATATAAGGAATTAAAGTACAGTGGATGTACATAACGTTGTCGCGTCCGATGTCACTTTTAATTTGACGGATTGCTTCTAAGAATGGAAGTGATTCAATATCTCCAACTGTTCCACCAATTTCCGTAATAACTACGTCTGCACCCGTTTCACGTCCAGCACGGAAAACTCTCTCTTTAATTTCATTTGTAATGTGTGGAATAACCTGAACCGTTCCACCTAAGTAGTCTCCACGACGTTCCTTTTTAAGTACAGTTGAATAAATCTTACCTGTTGTAATGTTGTTAAACTTTGTTAAGTTAATATCAATGAAACGCTCATAGTGACCTAAGTCTAAGTCTGTTTCAGCGCCATCACCTGTTACGAAAACCTCACCATGTTGGTATGGACTCATTGTACCTGGGTCTACGTTGATGTATGGGTCAAACTTTTGAATCGTTACACTTAATCCTCGGTTTTTTAATAATCTTCCTAGTGATGCTGCTGTAATACCTTTCCCTAGTGACGATACAACGCCACCTGTTACGAAAATATACTTTGTCATGTAAAATCCCCCTCTTAATCAGTTTGTACTATTAGACTTTGCTTAAATATAGATTTATATAATTTTAACGGTAGGGGATGAGATGATTTTTGTTTCATGGTTCTCGCAAGGTATCTTTACTAAAGATTACTCCGATCAACCTACATTACACTGCGTTCGAAAAAGTGTGATCATCTAATAAATAAAATAACAGTCCCGTTTCATTCATTTGTTTTTATCCCTAGTGACTTAAGAAATAAAAAACAAAAAACGCTCCACTTACTAATAAAAGTAAGGGAGCGCTAATTATATGCTTTATCGTCCTTTTTTAAGGAGCCCAAAAATGATTCTACAAGTCTACAATGAAAAAGTCAACCCTGTTTTTAACGGTCTTCCTCGTCCTCTGCATCGAAGTCATCTTCATCTTCGTCATCTTCTTCATCATCTAAATCATAATCTTCGTCTTCAATCACTTCTTCGTCTTCTTCAAAATCATCATCGTCGTCAGCATCAAGGTCTTCTTCTAATAAATCGTCATCGTCGTCGTCTTCATCTAGTTCATCAACATCGTCAAAATCATCGACATCATCATAATCGATATCGTCTTCTTCCAACTCATCATATTCTTCGATATCTAGATCCTCATCGTCAGCAACCTTTTTCTTCTTCTTAGGTTTAACTTGAGTAACCGTTTCTTCTTCCGTTTGATCAACTGGATACCATACTCTTAAGCCCCAACGATTTTCACCTTGTGACATGAAGCGACCATCAATATTTAAATCTGTATAAAATTGAGCGATTCTTGCTCTTACTTCCTCTTCTGAAAGCTCAAGTAGTTCTGTAATTTCATCCATAATTTCTTTAAAAGGAATTGCTTGCTTCTTCTCTTTTAATAATTCATAAGCGATTTCAATTAATGATGTTTCTTGCAATTCCTCTTTTGAGAATTGTTTTAGACTCAATATCCGCACTTCCTTTCACTAAATAACAACCGAGTCATATAATAGGCGTTTCTGTTCTTACATTATGACAATAAATAAGAAAAGCCTATCTGTAAAAATTATGTATTCTCTGTTTGCATATTTTACATTATAAACAAAATCTTTGCCTTTATGCTAGTTCTATATGCTATTTCAATGACATTTTTATAATTATGGAGCTAATTTTAATATGTTTGGACTCTATTCTTGATCGTCGTTCTTTTTGGCATGTCGCTTAAGCTGCATCATAGCCAAAGAAAAGAAAAATATGGCTAAAAGGAAAAAGGGAATGGCTCCTAATTGCCATTGGTATAGGTAATATAGAGAAGCAACTGCTCCTACAATAGCTGCAAAAAGAAATATTTGTTTCAAGACCATTCACATCCCGAGTAAAAATCTGCATGTAATTATTTTCATACAAACAGGCTGCTTTCGCTTCTTTGATTATTATATCGGAAATGTTCGGAATTTTGGTAAATATCTAACTAAATTTCCTATATGCTTTTCCTTTTAGAAGGGAAAAATGGCTTATAGTCTACACTATAAGCCATTTAATTTGATTCAAGGATTACATATTTCTTCTATATTGTCCGCCCACTTCGTATAGGGCACGTGTAATTTGTCCAAGACTTGCTACTTTAACTGTTTCCATTAGTTGTTCAAAGATGTTTCCACCATTGACAGCTGCTTCTTTTAACTTTTGAATCGACTCAGCTGTTTTATCACCATTTCTTTGTTGGAATTCAGTTAAGTTAGCAATTTGTAATTCCTTCTCTTCTTTTGTTGCACGAGCAATTTCCATATTATCTACATCTTCTTCTGATGGAGGATTTGGATTTAAGTATGTGTTCACTCCGATAATTGGAAGCTCACCCGTATGCTTTTTCATTTCATAGTGCATAGACTCATCCTGAATTTTTCCACGTTGATATTGAGTTTCCATTGCACCAAGAACTCCACCACGGTCATTTAATCGTTCGAATTCTTGTAAAACCATTTCTTCAACTAAATCCGTTAGTTCTTCAACGATAAATGAACCTTGTAGTGGGTTTTCATTTTTCGTTAAGCCGTGTTCTTTTGTAATAATCATTTGAATAGCCATCGCACGACGAACTGATTCTTCTGTTGGTGTAGTAATTGCCTCATCGTAAGCATTCGTATGAAGAGAGTTACAGTTATCATGTAAAGCCATTAATGCTTGTAATGTTGTACGGATATCATTGAAATCAATCTCTTGAGCATGCAGAGATCGACCTGAAGTTTGAATATGATACTTCAGCTTTTGGCTACGCTCATTTGCACCATACTTATCTCTCATAACTGTTGCCCAAATACGGCGTGCTACACGTCCAATAACCGTATATTCTGGATCAAGACCGTTAGAGAAGAAGAATGAAAGATTCGGTGCAAAATCATCAATATTCATGCCGCGGCTTAAATAGTACTCAACATATGTGAAACCATTAGCTAGCGTAAACGCTAATTGAGAAATCGGGTTCGCCCCTGCTTCAGCAATATGATAACCAGAAATCGAAACAGAGTAATAGTTTCTTACTTTATGGTCAATAAAGTATTGCTGGATATCTCCCATCATTCTTAGAGCAAATTCAGTTGAGAAGATACATGTATTTTGACCTTGATCTTCTTTTAAAATATCAGCCTGAACGGTTCCTCTGACTGTTTGTAAAGTCATCGCTCTTACTTCAGCAAATTCTGCTGGAGTTAACAATCGGCCTAGTTCTTTTTCTTTTACTTCAATTTGCTGTTCAATAGCTGTATTCATGAACATAGCTAAAATGATTGGCGCTGGCCCGTTAATGGTCATTGATACAGAAGTGGACGGATGACATAAGTCAAATCCTGCATATAACTTTTTCATATCATCTAAAGTACAGATGCTTACTCCACTTTCCCCAACCTTACCATATATATCTGGACGGTAGTCTGGATCTTCCCCATATAATGTTACTGAATCAAACGCTGTACTTAAGCGTTTAGCTGAATCATCTTTAGATAGATAATGGAAACGACGGTTTGTTCTTTCAGGTGTTCCTTCTCCAGCGAATTGACGCTTCGGATCTTCACCTTCACGTTTGAACGGGAATACCCCAGCTGTGTAAGGGAATTGTCCTGGAACATTTTCACGATAAACCCAGCGAATAATTTCGCCGTAATCTTTATATTTAGGAAGAGAAACTTTAGGAATGTTTAATCCTGAAAGGCTCTTTGTTTTTAAAATCGTAACGATTTCTTTATCTCTGATTCTAGTAACAAATTGGTCAGAAGCATACATTTCTTTCGTTTGCTCCCAAGTTGTAAGAATTTTTTTCGACTCTGGGCTTAGCTTCGACTCTACTTCCGCTTTTAACGCTTCAAGAGAGGTTAAAACTTCACCGTTTATTTCTCTTTCTTTTACGGCTTCAATCGTACCCTCAAGCTGGAATAGTTTACGAGCTAATTCTACTTGCTCTTCTGCTTTTTTGTGATATTTTCTAACCGTATCTGAGATTTCTCTTAGATAGTAACGACGGTCATTCGGAATAACCACGTTTTGTTTTTCCACTAAAGCATTTTTGCTAAAAGAAGTGGACCAGTTTGTGCTTGTTTTACTGTTTAATACCTCAATTAATGCAGCAAATAATGCGTTCGTACCTGCATCATTAAACTGACTAGCAATTGTACCGTATACTGGCATCTCATCAAGTTCTTTTTCAAATAACATTCTGCTACGTTGGTATTGCTTTTGAACTTGACGTTTTGCATCTTCAGAACCTTTACGCTCAAATTTATTGATTACAATTAGGTCTGCAAAATCAATCATGTCGATTTTTTCTAACTGTGAAGGCGCTCCGAACTCACTTGTCATAATGTACATAGAAACATCACAGATTTCAGTGATTTCTGCATCACCTTGACCAATACCACTAGTCTCAACGATGACAAGGTCGTAACCAGCTGCTTTTACAACTGAGATGGCATCTTTAATCGCAAGAGAAAGCTCACTCTTCGATTTTCTCGTTGCTAAACTTCTCATGTAAACACGAGGATTGAAAATCGCATTCATACGGATACGGTCACCTAATAGTGCACCACCCGTTTTTTGCTTGGTAGGGTCAACCGATAAAATAGCTACTTTTTTATCCGGAATTTCATTGATAAAACGACGAATTAATTCGTCTGTAAGTGAACTCTTACCAGCTCCACCTGTACCTGTAATCCCTAATACAGGGGCTGATTTCTCAATGGATTTAATTTGCTCCATAACTGACTCTACAGCTGCAGCAGCCTCTTTTTCAATACCAACTTGATGCTCAGCTAATGTAATCAGCTTAGCAGTAGCATTAATATCACCTGTTTTTAAATTCTCTAAGTGTTCAGTAGCTTCCGGAGTTACCGTTGGGAAGTCACACTCTTGAATCATCATATCAATCATTCCTTGAAGACCGTGCTGACGACCATCTTCAGGAGAGAAAATACGAGCAATTCCGTAGTTGTGAAGCTCTTTAATTTCGCGAGGGATAATAACCCCACCGCCTCCTCCATAAATACGGATGTGAGGAGCTCCTTTTTCTTTTAAAAGATCATACATATATTTAAAATACTCTACATGTCCGCCTTGGTATGAAGAAATCGCAATCCCCTGTGCATCTTCTTGGATAGCTGCGTTTACTACTTCTTCAACTGATCGGTTATGCCCTAAATGGATAACCTCTGCTCCACTCGCTTGAAGAATACGACGCATGATATTAATGGATGCATCATGACCGTCGAATAAACTTGAAGCCGTTACAAAACGAATATGATTTTTAGGTGTATAGTTACCTTGTGTATTCATCCGTTCTCCCCCTTATCTAAAAATACCCCTTTATAAAACCCTATTAAACTGACTTTTCTTTCACACTTACGATGCCATGAATCAATAAATCGGTTTGAAGTTCGATATATTCATCAAGAGAAACCATCTTTTGAATAGACCATCTTCTAAAGCCCCACATTTGTCCATGAACGACAATGTTATGGGAAAGCATTGAAATTTGTTGTTCAGATAGAGTAAGTTCTCCATTTTCCACACATTTTTGAATCATTCGTTCAAAAATAGCGACCATTTCCATTTCCTTTTTTAATACGTAGGGAAGTGCATCCTTAGAAAGAGACTTGGCTTCTTGGTACATGACAAGGACCTCGTCTTGCATCTCATCCATTACCCGAAAGTAATTGGCTACCCCAACCTTTAAGTTAGCAACTGTCCCCTGATTCGTATCTATATCTCGATTCATTCGTTCTTGTACTTGGTCGTAAATACTATCACACACTAAGTAAAGAACATCTTCTTTTGTTCTAATATATTCATATAACGTTCCAATACTAAATCCTGAAGCCTTCGCAATTTCTCTCGTTGTTGTACGATGGAACCCCTTTTCTTTAAAAAGAGTAACCGCCCCTTTAATCATTTGATTGCGTCGTTTGATTACGAGGCGTTCATCTTTTACCGAAGCATGAACCTCACGCTTTTTCATCGCATCCCCCACCGTGGGGGTCTGACCCCCTTTAGTTTACTAAAGGGGGTCAGACCCTATTTTTAAGAGATAAGACAGTAATCATTTCTGAAGTTAGATTACTGTCTAGCTCCAGGCGCCATCGGCTCGAGTCATAAGCCAATCCGTCTAAAAGGTTAAAAAACAACCTTTAAGCCGGCTCGTCTTATGCTTGTCGCCGATAAACGGGCGCCTTCCGCTTTTATTTCGTCACCATTCGAGAGATTACTAGGCGTTGAATTTCTTGTGTACCTTCATAGATTTGAGTAATTTTTGCATCACGCATGTATCTCTCAACTGGATAGTCTTTTGTATATCCGTATCCACCAAAGATTTGAACTGCTTCTGTTGTTACTTTCATTGCCGTGTCCCCAGCAAATAACTTAGACATTGCTGACTCTTTTCCGTACGGTAATCCTTTTGACTCTAACCATGCTGCTTGGTAAGTTAATAGTCTTGAAGCTTCAATGCTTGTTGCCATATCCGCTAATTTAAAACCAATTCCTTGTTGAGCCGCAATTGGCTTACCAAACTGAACGCGCTCTTTTGCATAGTCAATAGAAGCATCTAGTGCACCTTGTGCGATACCAACTGCTTGTGCAGCAATCCCGTTACGTCCACCATCAAGAGTCATCATCGCTACTTTGAAACCTTCGCCCACTTGGCCAAGTACGTTTTCTACAGGCACTTTGCAATCTTCGAAAATAATTTCAGTTGTAGGTGATGAACGAATTCCTAGCTTTTTCTCTTTCTTTCCAACAGAGAAGCCTGGGAAGTCACTTTCAACGATAAATGCCGTTTGACCTTTATGCTTTTGAGATGCATCTGTGATAGCGAACACTACATAGATATCAGCAATTCCACCATTTGTGATGAAGATTTTAGAACCGTTTAATACGTAGTGATCTCCTTCAAGGCGAGCTGTCGTTCTCATGCCACCAGCATCTGATCCACTTCCTGGTTCAGTTAAACCATATGCACCAATTTTCTCTCCTTGAGCCATTGGACGTAAGTATTTTTGTTTTTGCTCTTCTGTACCAAACGTATAAATAGGCCATCCAGCTAATGAAGTATGAGCAGATAATGTTACACCCGTTGAAGCACAAACACGTGATAACTCCTCTACTGCGATACAATATGCTAAATAGTCACTTCCGATTCCGCCGTACTCTTCTGGCCAAGGAATCCCCGTTAAACCTAACTCAGCCATTTTGTCAAAGATTTCACGGTCAAAGCGCTCTTCTTCGTCTCTTTCTGCCGCTGTTGGAGCTACTTCGTTTCTAGCAAAATCGCGTACCATCTTACGAATCATTTCATGTTCTTCTGATAATTGGAAGTTCATCTTTTATTCCCCCGTCTTGGTTTGGTTTATTAAAATATTTTTTATAGTTGCTTACTAATAACTAGCCTTTGAATTTCACTAGTACCCTCATAAATTTCTGTGATTTTGGCATCACGGAAATAGCGTTCTACTGGATATTCTTCTGTGTACCCATATCCACCAAATACTTGAATCGCTTCTGTTGTTACTTCTACTGCTGTTTTTGAAGCAAATAATTTTGCCATGGATGCTTCCTTACCACAGTTCAAGCCTTTAGAGCGTAAATCTGCTGCACGGTAGATTAATAGTCTTGCTGCTTCAATGTTTGTAGCCATATCCGCTAATTTGAAACCAATTCCTTGTTGAAGAGCAATTGGCTTACCAAATTGTTGACGTTCTTTTGCATAATTAGCCGCTGCTTCAAAAGCTGCCTCAGCAATTCCAAGTGCTTGAGCTGCAATTCCAATACGTCCTACATCTAAGTTACCTAGAGCAATTTTTAAACCTTGGCCTTCACTTCCAAGAAGATTCTCTTTAGGAACACGCATATCTTCAAAAGTAATTTGTACGGTTCTTGAACCATGAAGTCCCATTTTATGTTCATCTTTCCCGATAATTAGACCAGGAGTATCCTTTTCAACAATAAATGCGGATATTCCTTTGTTCCCAGCTTCAGGGTCTGTCGAAGCAAACACGATATAAACATCCGCTTCTCCACCATTTGTGATGAACACTTTTGAGCCATTAATTACGTAATGGTCATCTTTTAAAACAGCTTTTGACTTTAAGCTTCCTGCGTCTGATCCTGCACTTGGTTCAGTTAAGCAAAACGCTCCTAAATATTCACCAGATGCTAGCTTCGGAACATATTTTTGCTTCTGCTCCTCATTTCCGAAATAAAGAATAGGATTTGTACCAACGGATGTATGAACAGATAGAATCACTCCTACTGTTGCACTTACCTTCGACAGTTCATTGATGGCGATAATATACGAGGTAAAATCCATCTCAGCACCGCCATACTGCTCTGGTACAGGAATTCCCATTAAACCAAGCTCAGCCATTTTATTTAAAATCGGTCTTGGAAATTCGCCTTGCTCCATTTTTTCAACAAAAGGAGCGATTTCAGCTTGCGCAAAGTCTCGAACCATTTTGCGCATCATTTCCTGCTCTTCTGTAAATCTCAGATTCATCTATTTTCCCTCCAACACTTTAGCCTTTAGGCGGCTATTGTTGTATATAAAGTTCAGTTCCTTTTAACGTTTTAGAGCTCGTATACGTAGAATCCACGACCAGTTTTACGACCTAACCAGCCAGCTTTTACATATTTTCGAAGCAATGGACATGGGCGGTATTTTGTATCACCGAAGCCTTCATGTAATGTTTCCATGATATAAAGACAAGTATCTAATCCGATAAAATCAGCTAGCGTAAGAGGTCCCATTGGATGATTCATACCAAGCTTCATGACTTCATCAATCGCTTCTTTTGTCGCTACTCCCTCATACAGAGTGTAGATTGCTTCGTTAATCATTGGCATAAGAATTCTATTTGAAACAAACCCTGGGAAGTCATTTACTTCAACAGGTACTTTATTTAATTTTTTTGTAATATCTTCAATGGTTTGATACACTTCATCCGTTGTTGCAAGCCCACGAATGATTTCTACTAATTTCATAACTGGAACTGGATTCATAAAGTGCATTCCAATCACTTTTTCAGGACGATTCGTTACAGCAGCAATTTCAGTAATTGGAAGTGATGATGTATTACTAGCTAAAATCGCATGAGCTGGAGCAATGGAATCTAACTGACTGAAGATTTTTGACTTAATCTCCATGTTTTCTACAGCTGCCTCAATGACTAAGTCAACGTCTTTTGCGTCATTTAAATCTGTTGAAGGAGTTAGATGACTTAACACTTCTTCCATTTGTTCAGCTGTCATTTTTTCCTTCGATACTTGACGAGAAAGGTTTTTATTAATAATTCCTAATCCACGGTCAACAAACTCTTGTTTTAAGTCATTTAATAAGACTGTATAACCAGCAGCCGCACATACTTGAGCGATTCCTGAACCCATTTGTCCTGCACCAATTACCATAATTTTATTAACACTCATTTATTTTCCCCCGTTCATTTTTATAGATTTATATTTTTGAAAACTTATTGTTTTGGTACTTCAATCATTACTGCATCCCCTTGGCCGCCACCGCTACAAATAGCTGCAATACCAATTCCGCCACCTCGGCGCTTTAGCTCATGCATTAACGTAATAATAATTCTTGCTCCACTTGCTCCGATTGGATGCCCTAGTGCTACTGCTCCACCGTTGACATTCACTTTCTCAGGGTCTAAGTTTGCTAGCTTTCCACTTGCTAAAGCGACCGCTGCAAATGCTTCGTTAATTTCAAGTAAATCTATTTCTTCTAATGTTTTACCTGTTTTCTTTAAGATTTCATTGATAACTAAACCAGGTGTTTTCGGAAAATCTTTTGCTTCAGTAGAGATTGCAGCATGGCCAATGATATATGCCTCTGGCTTTCTACCTTCACGTTCTGCACGCTCTTCACTCATTAACACTAAAGCCGCAGCACCATCATTTACTCCAGGAGCATTACCAGCTGTAATCGTTCCTTCTGAATTAAAAACAGGTTTCAATTTTGCTAATTTTTCAATAGAAGTATCTTTTCTTGGAGACTCATCTTGAGAAACTACAATGGGATCTCCTTTTCTTTGCGGAATCTCAACTGCCACAATTTCTTCAGCTAATTTTCCTGATTCAATTGCCTCGATTGCTAGTTGATGACTTCTATAAGCCCATTCGTCTTGTGCTTCGCGACTAAGTTCCATTTCGCTCGCTACAGAATTTCCGTAAGTTCCCATATGAACTCCTGTAAAGCTACAGCTTAGTCCATCGTGAACCATTAAATCCTTAACCGGTGAATCTCCCATTCGTAACCCAAAGCGTGCTTTTGGAAGAATGTATGGAGCATTACTCATCGATTCCATTCCACCAACAATAATGACTTCTTCATCTCCTGCACGAATAATTTGGTCACCTAGAGTTACACTTCTCATTCCAGATGCACAAACTTTATTAATCGTTTCTGTCTTCACTTCCCAAGGCAATCCTGCCTTTTGAGCGGCTTGACGAGAAGGGATTTGTCCTTGTCCCCCTTGGAGAACGGTACCTAAAATGACTTCATTCACTTCTTCACCTTTTACACCAGCACGATTTAAGGCTTCTTTTACTGCGATTGCCCCTAAATCTGAAGCTGTTAAGCTACTTAACGCTCCTCCGAATTTTCCAAAAGGTGTGCGAACTCCGCTAAGAATGACGGTTTTACCCATATAAACCTCTCCTATTCTGAGAATCTATTATTTATTTACAATGTAGTGGAAATCTTTGTTTGAAGATAAAATGGATGACTGATCATGGAGTATTGTTTGTTAATAACTTGACTGAACGCTCGCTCGAGATAAGTTTTTCATAATAGGAGATCGGTTTAAATGATCTCCTTTGAAAGCGCTTTATTTACAATTCTATTTTACAGCAAAAATAGTAGGAATTGAAACACTTTACATAAAATTCTTACAAATTTTTAAGTATGGTGTAATCATTCCTACTATCCTCTAAAACTTATTTAATCTCTACATTTTTTATGACACTAATGTTTGAGGCTCGCCACAAACAGATTTTTCTAGTAATTCAGCTACGTCGTATGTTGAAACGGTTTCTTCAACCTCTTTTGCCTTTGTTCCGTCAGATAACATCGTTAAGCAATATGGACATCCCGCACTAATGACAGATGGATTAACCGCTAAGGCTTGTTCTGTACGAGCCACGTTGATACGGTGTCCTGTTTCTTCTTCCATCCACATTAGACCTCCACCAGCTCCACAGCACATTCCTGTATCGCGGTTTCTTTCCATTTCCACTAACTTCACGCCTGGAATCGCTTTTAAAATATCACGAGGAGCATCGTATACCTCGTTGTAGCGTCCTAAGTAACAAGAATCATGGAATGTAATCGTTTCATTAACCGCAAATTGAGGTTTTAATCTTCCCTCTTTAACTAGTTGAGCTAAAAGTTCTGTATGATGATAAACTTCTGCTTCTAAGCCGAAATCTGGATACTCGTTTTTGAAAATGTTATAAGCGTGCGGATCGATTGTTACGATCTTCTTCACTTCATTCTTTTCAAACTCTTCAATGTTTTTCGTAGCTAGCTCTTGGAACACAAACTCATTTCCTAAACGTCTAGCTGTATCTCCAGAGTTCTTCTCTTTATTTCCTAAAATCGCGAATTTCACGCCTGCTTCATTTAATAATTTAGCAAATGCTAAAGCGATTTTTTGGCTTCGGTTGTCGTAAGATCCCATTGAACCAACCCAGAATAAGTATTCGAACTCTTCGCCCGCTTTACTCATCTCTTTTACTGTTGGTACATGAACATCTTCACGTGCATCACGCCAGTTTTCGCGTTCTTTACGGTTAAGTCCCCAAGGGTTACCTTGACGCTCAATGTTTTGCATTGCTCTTTGTGCATCTGCATCCATTTTCCCTTCTGTTAACACTAGGTAACGACGAAGGTCAATGATTTTATCAACGTGCTCATTCATAACTGGACATTGATCTTCACAGTTACGGCATGTTGTACAAGCCCAGATCTCTTCTTCTGTAATAACTTCGCCAATTAAGCTTGGGCTGTATGCTAATGCTGCTGCAGATTCTTCCATTCCTTTACCTGCTGCTGCAAGAGCAATTTGGTTCCCTTGAGTGTTACCAAAAGCAAACGTTGGTACCCAAGGTTGTTTTTGAGTGACAGCTGCACCGTGATTCGTTAAGTGGTCACGTAATTTAAGGATTAAATCCATTGGTGATAACATTTTTCCTGTGCCAGTTGCTGGACACATATTTGTACAACGTCCACACTCTACACAAGCATATAAGTCGATTAATTGATTTTGAGTGAAATCTTCAATTTTACCAACACCAAAGCTTTCTTGGCTCTCGTCTTCAAAATCAATTTTTGTTAATTTTCCTGGCTTACTTAATCGATTAAAGAATACGTTAGCAGGTCCAGCGATTAAGTGCGCATGTTTTGATTGTGGTACATACACAAGGAATGTTAATAGGAATAATAAATGAATCCACCATGCAATATAGAAAACAACGATAGATGCTGTTTCACCTATCCATGAAAATACTACCGAAAATAGTGACGCAATAGGCTCAGACCATGTTGCTTCATGTCCGTGCCAGATTAAGCTCATTCCGTTACCAAGTAAAACGGAAAGCATTAATCCTCCGATAAAAATTAGTACTAGACCTGATTTAAAATTTCTTTTTAAACGTACTAGTTTTTCAACGTAACGACGGTAAAACGCCCAAATTACCGCTACTAGTATTGTTAACGTTACAATCTCTTGGAAAAATGTAAATGCAGGATATAAAGGACCTAACGGTAGATGAGTTTCCGGTTTAATTCCTTTAATGATAAAATCTATTGCTCCAAATTGAACAAGGATAAATCCATAAAAGAACATAACGTGGATTATTCCACTTTTCTTGTCCTTTAATAATTTCTTTTGGCCAAACACATTTACCCAAACTTTTTGCCAGCGCTCTTTAAGATTATTATCAAACTCAATCTTCTTACCGAGTTTAATAAATTCTAATCTCGTTTTTAAAACATACACGAACAAGCTGGCTGCGTAAGCGGTTACAAGTAAAAATGCAACTAAGTTAATCCATAGTAGTCCATTCATATGCTAGTGTTCCCCTTCCTTATTGTATTTAAGAGTTCCCCTCTAACTCTAACATTTGAGGAAAATTTCAAAACGAATGAAATTTTCTGAATTTATTTCTAATTCCATTATATAATGAATGAGCATTCAGTCAACCAATTTTTATTGATTTTATAATTGTTTTAGATGAAAACTTGTTTAACAAATCTATTCAGATTAGGTAATCAATATGTATGCGGTTACAAAGTATTCTACTAAGAGCTTCCTTATATAGCACATTCATTCATAGAAGATGATAAAACGGACAAAATATAGTCAAACCAACTGAGGGGAGAATCTAAGATTTATGGCCTTAGCAATCATTGTTGCAGTTCTCTTGCTGATTGGACTTCTCTTGTTTCTTGACTATAAATTTGGGAGAAAAAAACACCTGTCAGCTATTAATCGTAAAAATTACCCGATTCGAGAAAGCAACTTTGAGATTTTTACAGGTGGCCCAGAATTATTTGAGGATTTATTTTCTGAACTCAGGAAAGCTGAAAAGCATATTCATATTCTATTTTACATCGTAAAGGACGATCCCGTCAGCAAAGAATTTTTATCAATTTTAAAAGAGAGAGCCAAAAATGGTGTTGAAGTCCGTCTACTACTGGATTGGTTAGGGAGTTTTAGTGTTAAAAATTCCATCGTAAAAGAGTTAAAAGATGATGGTGTGAAGTTTGCCTTTTGCCATGTTCTTAAATTTCCCTTCCTCTTTTACTCATCTCAAGTGAGAAACCACCGCAAGATTACCGTTATCGACGGAAAAATGGGTTATATAGGTGGATTTAATATTGGGAAGGAATACATCAACATGGATCCGAAACTTTGCCCTTGGAGAGATTATCATTTGAAAATCATGGGTGAAGGGGTTCATGATTTACAACGAGAGTTTTTAAAAGATTGGCGTGAAGAAAGGAAGGAAAACCTTCTGCAAGATAGTATTTATTTTCCGATGCTACCAAAGGGCCAATCGAGACATCAAATTATTCCTTCTGAAGGGTTTTACCTAGAAGAAACCTTCAGTGGACTCATTCGTAAGGCGGAAAAATCTATCATGATTGGTACTCCATACTTCATACCAAGTACAAAAATTTTGAAGGATTTATTAGATGCTTTAGATCGTGGTGTCCACATCACTTTACTTGTCCCATATAAATCAGATCATGCATTAGTCCAGGAAGCTTCCCACCCTTATTTAAGAGAAATATTGAAAAAAGGCGCTGATGTTCATCAGTATTTAAAAGGGTTCTACCATGCAAAAGTATTATTTATTGATGATAATATCTGTGACATTGGCACGGCAAACTTTGATAAAAGAAGCTTATTTTTAAACCATGAAATAAATTGCTATATATTCGATAAAAACTTAATAGATAAACTAAAAGCTGTCATTGAGAAGGATATTTTAGATTCGAAGGTGTTAACATTGGAGGAATTAAACCGGTTTAAGCTTAGTACATCCATAAAAGAAGCTATCGCACGACCTATCTCCCACTTTTTATAAACACTCATAAACTGGCTAGATAAAGGAGATTTGTTCAATGAAAATTCGCTTTGGATATGTCTCCACTGCTATAAGCTTATGGGAGGCATCTCCCGCTAGAGCCCTTACTTTTACTCGATATAAACAGCTGCCTGAGGAAGAGAGAAATGAGCGACTTCACTGGGTGACAGCTCAGAACATTCAAAACACGCTAAGAATGGTCCACTATAATATCGCTCATGAAATACAGCTATACAGACTCTCAAGTTCCATTGCTCCTCTATCCACCCATCCAGAAGTAAATTGGGATTTTGTCGAACCTTTTCGTCAAGAATGGTTGGAATTAGGAAACCTAATAAAAAAGACACATATGCGCGTCAGTTTTCATCCCAATCAATATACCTTGTTTACCTCTACAAGAAAGGAAGTTACAGACAACGCGGTCATAGATATGGATTACCATTATCGAATGCTTGGAGCTATGGGATTGGAAGACGAGGGTATTATTAATATTCATATCGGCGGGGCTTATGGAGATAAAGAGGAAACAATTAAAAGATTTCATAACAATTTAAAAAAATTACCTCAGCATATCAAAAACAGAATGACACTAGAAAATGATGATAAAACCTATACTACCGATGAGACTTTAGCGGTTTGTTTAAAAGAAGATATCCCTCTAGTATTTGATTACCATCACCATATGGCGAATTGTTGTGTTACACCATTAGAAGAGACATTGCCGATGATTTTTAAAACGTGGGAACGTGTAGGACTGAGACCGAAAATTCATATTTCCTCTCCTAAATCTGAAAAGGAATTCAGACCTCATGCTGACTATGTAGATTTAGAGTTCATCATGCCGTTGTTAGAGATACTAAAGTCACTGAAAGTTGATGTTGACTTTATGATTGAGGCGAAAAAGAAAGATCAAGCAGCACTGAAACTTGTTGAGGATGTTAGTAAAATAAGAGGGGTTAAACGGATTGGCGGGGCGATGATTGAATGGAAATAGAAAAAGCGGCCAAAGCCGCTTTTTCCTATTTCCAAAGAGTTTGAAGCCATGGAGCAACTTGCTCATATGCTTTGAAACCTAAATAAATACCGACTATCCCCATTATACCAGGAAGAGCAGGTGGCGCTGGGATAGGTAATTTTAATAAAGCAAATATAAATCCTACAATAAATCCAGTAATAACGGCTAAAATGGCAAGTTTCATATGATCCTCCTCATTGACTACAATCCATACTATAGCTATTCCCCACTTAAAGGGTTTGAATGAGAAAAAGGCATCTAAAATTTTCAGATGCCTTTTTATATTATGATTGTTTTCGTTATTTATTAGAAATTTACATTCTTTCCGGTGCTGAAACTCCAATTAGAGAGAGTGCATTTTTCAATGTCGTTTGAACGGTTTTAATTAATGCTAAACGTGCTTTTGTTCGGTCAACATTCTCTGCATCTAACACTTTTTCAGCATTGTAAAAACTATGGAAAGTAGATGCTAGTTCATAAATGTAATTTGTAATGCGGTGAGGCATTCTTTTTAGAGCTGCTTCTGCAACAGCCTGAGGGAATTCCCCTAGCTTTTTAAGCAATTCGATTTCTTTTTCCGCTCCAATTAAAGAGAAGTCTGCATCGAGGTCCGCTTGATACCCTTGCTCTTCTCCTTGGCGAAGAATACTTGAGATACGTGCATGTGCGTACTGAGCATAATAAACAGGGTTTTCGTTAGACTGCGAAACCGCTAAGTCTAAGTCAAAATCCATGTGAGTATCCGCACTTCTCATCGCAAAGAAATAACGTACTGCATCTAGACCTACTTCTTCCACTAGGTCACGCATCGTAACGGCTTTACCTGTACGTTTACTCATCTTCATTTTCTCACCGTTTTTATATAGGTGAACGAGTTGAATGATTTCTACTTCAAGTGCGTCGCGCCCATAACCTAAAGCCTCAATAGCCGCTTTCATACGTGGGATATAACCGTGATGGTCTGCACCCCAAATGTTGATTAGCTTTTCAAAGCCACGCTCTAATTTATCTTTATGGTAAGCGATATCAGGCGTTAAATATGTATAAGAGCCATCCTGCTTAATTAATACACGGTTTTTATCATCACCTAATTCCATTGAGCGGAACCAAGTTGCACCGTCTTCTTCATAAATATGACCATTTTCTTTTAGTGCATTTAATGCCGTTTCAATTTTTCCGTTATGGTATAAAGAAGTTTCTGAGTACCATACATCAAAAGGTACACGGAAGTCCTCTAGATCCTTTTTCAGCTTAGCCATTTCGTACTTTAATCCGTATTCACGGAAAAAATCGAAACGTTCTTGTTCATCCATTTCAACATATTTATCGCCAAACTCTTCTGCTAGTTTTTTACCGATTCCAATAATATCTTCTCCGTGGTAACCATCTGCCGGCATTTCTTTTTCCATTCCTAAAGCTTGGAAATATCGAGCTTCAACCGAGTATGCAAGATTATTGATCTGGTTCCCAGCGTCATTAATATAATATTCACGAGAAACATCATAGCCTGCTTTAGCTAGAACGTTACATAATGAGTCACCTACTGCCGCTCCACGTGCATGTCCAAGGTGAAGATCTCCTGTTGGGTTTGCTGAAACGAACTCGACTTGGATCTTTTGATTGTTTCCGACCGTCGTTTCACCGTAGTTGTCGCCAGCTTTTAATATCGTTGGAATCAAATCAGTTAAAAAGCTATTATTCATATAAAAATTAATAAAGCCAGGACCAGCGATTTCCATTTTTTCAATAGACGCCTTTGACTGGTCAAAGTTTTCTACAATCGCTTCTGCTATCATACGAGGAGCTTTTTTAGCCACTCTAGCTAATTGCATAGCCATATTAGTAGAGTAATCTCCATGAGCCTTTTCCTTAGGAACTTCTAAAATAACGTCTGCAATTTGGTCTTCTGTTGCAAGATTTGCTTTTAAGACAGCTGCTTTAATTTCTTCTTTGAGCTTCAATTGGACTTGCTCGACAATATTCATTTCCTACTTTTCCTCCTCAAAGGTAATTTCCATGTGATATGTACCCGCATTAGAGCCTTGCATATTCAATTCATATAGTAAATCCACTAGACCCTTGTTTGTCTCTTCATTGTAAGAGTGGTTTAGTCGCTTTGTTCTTGTTGTAAGTTCCATTTGACCAAAAGGAGTTTCGTATCTTCCTCTTAGCTTCTTTTCTTTTTGAAATACCATTCGCATAGAAACGGCTCCTGAACGGAGAATTAACACTTCTTCTTCTGACACTTTTACAATGGATTTAATCGTACCCTCTTCCATTACTTCTTCGTATTGAAGAAAAGAGGAGCCATTCTTTTCATAGTATCGGCCAAATGTCGTCAATTCAAAAGTTTCTTTCTCATTTCCATTCCGAATCGATGTATGTACTTTTATCTTCACAGGTTTTTGTTCCGCTGGACTAATGGACAACGGTCACACTTCCTTTATCAATAAGCTAGTTTAACTTAATTAGTATAAAGATTTTGATGGGTAAGTGCAAATGTTACTGGTGACAGGCACCTGTAATCATTTTGTCATACATTTAGTTTTAAAAAAACACAAAAAAGCACCTGTAATATTACGATCACATTACAGGTGCCTGTCACCTAAAATATCAATTATCTATTTAACCCATCCTAAAATCATTTCGCGGATTAGTTTGCTTGCTGTGTTAGCTGTTTGTTCAGATACGTCATAGATTGGTGCTACTTCTACTAAGTCTGCTCCAACTACATTTACTTCTGAACGAGCAATTTCATGGATAGAAGCTAAAAGCTCTCTAGATGTGATTCCTCCAGCATCTACTGTACCTGTACCCGGTGCATGAGCTGGGTCAAGAACGTCGATATCAATGGTTACATAGACAGGGCGTCCAGCAAGAGTTGGTAGAATTTCTTTTAATGGTTGGTGAACATCAAATTTAGAAATATGCATACCCACTTGTTTTGCCCATTCGAATTCTTCCTTCATTCCAGAGCGAATTCCAAAAGAATAAACGTTTGTTGGTCCGATTAATTCTGCCACTTTACGAATTGGAGTAGAGTGAGATAATGGCTCTCCCTCATAATGCTCACGTAAATCGGTATGAGCATCCATGTGGATAATCGCTAAATCTGGGTACTTTTTGTACATAGCTTTCATTACAGGCCATGATACTAAGTGCTCCCCACCCATTCCTAGTGGAAACTTACCTGCTGCCAATAATTGATCCACGAATTCCTCGATTGTATCTAAGCTCTTTTGTGGGTTACCGAATGGTAATGGAATATCTCCCGCATCAAAGTATTTAACATCTTCTAATTCACGATCTAAATAAGCACTGTACTCTTCTAATCCAATCGATACTTCACGGATACGAGTAGGGCCAAAACGAGAACCTGGACGATAGCTAACCGTCCAATCCATTGGCATTCCGTAAAGAACCGCTTTACTTTCCTCAAAGCTAGGATGACTCTTAATAAACACGTTACCAGAATAAGCTTCATCAAAACGCATCTTACATACCTCCATTAAAGGGGGACTGACCCCCACTGCTTTACTGTGTTAAAGAGGGTCTGACCCCTTATTTTACTAAGTCTTGTACGAATTTCGGTAATACGAAAGCTGCTTTGTGCAGTTCTTTAGTGTAGTACTTCGTGTCGATTTCATGGAAACGCTCTTCACTTACTTCTAGTGGATCATGCTTTTTAGATCCTAATGTGAATGCCCACATACCACTTGGATATGTTGGAATGTTAGCAATGTAAAGTCTAGTAATTGGGAAGATTTCTTTAACGTCTCTTTGAACCGTGCTAATTAAATCAGCTTTAAACCATGGGTTGTCTGATTGTGCAACGAAAATCCCATCTTCTTTTAACGCTTTAGAGATACCAGCGTAGAAACCTTTTGTAAATAGGTTTACCGCAGGACCTACTGGCTCAGTAGAATCTACCATGATAACGTCATACACGTTTTCACTTTGAGCGATATGCATGAAGCCGTCATCTACTTTTACTTCTACACGTGCGTCATCTAACATACCAGCGATTTCTGGAAGGTACTTTTTCGAATACTCGATTACTTTTCCGTCGATTTCAACAAGTGTCGCTTTTTTTACACTTGGGTGCTTTAATACTTCACGGATTACTCCTCCGTCACCACCACCAACAACAAGAACGTTCTCAGGGTTTGGGTGAGTAAATAAAGGAATATGTGCAACCATTTCGTGGTATACGAACTCATCTTTAATAGATGTCATAACCATGTCATCTAAAAGAAGCATGTTGCCCCACTCTTCTGTTTCTACCATATCTAATTTTTGAAATTCTGTTTGTTCCGTATGTAATGTGCGTTTCACTTTCATTGTAATTCCAAAGTTCTCAGTTTGCTTTTCAGTAAACCATAATCCCATTTCATTCATCCTTTCAGACTAAATTATAATTTTATACTTCCCTAACATTTCAAATACAAACATATTTGTAAGGAGCCAATTTGTAAATCTATAGGCCCTAAATCATCTGCATGATTAACTTTGTTGTATTAAATCATCAAAAACTTCTAAACAAAAAAAGTATAGATGAATCTAGCAAAAAATCAAGAAAAAATTTCTTTTTTTGCTCAATGTTTAAAAAACACCTAAATATTTCATACTGATAGAAAGTCTTAATGTCTATTTTTCACTTTACAAGGAAAGAGGTGATTTGCATTGGAACTGATGACCGACCATCGTTTTAGGCGTACGATCAAATACTTAAGAGCTCTATTAATTATAGGCTTGTTTTGTCTTTCTATTGGTTTACTCTTGTTCATTGGGATTTTAGTCTATGCTAAGATTCTTGGTCCACCTCCACTTGCTGTCCCTCAATCTACCCTTTATTTCTCTGATGATGGGACTGTGATTGGTGAGAGCAACAATGGTGAGAAACGATACTGGGTTGAACTAGAAGAAATATCACCAAAACTAATAGAAGCCACCATTGCCATAGAAGATAAAACCTATTACAAACATAATGGATTTGATTATAAAAGAATTGCTGGTGCTGCCTTAGCTGACATTAAAGCGCGAGCTAAAGTTCAGGGAGCAAGTACGATCAGTCAACAATATGCTAGGAATCTTTTCCTTGAGCATGAAAAAACGTGGAAAAGAAAATTTCTAGAGGCCTTTTATACCATTAGATTAGAAATGAACTACACGAAAGATCAGATACTAGAAGGATATCTAAATACCATCTATTACGGTAAAGGAGCTTATGGTATTCAGGCAGCTAGCCAGTATTATTTTGGCAAGGATGCGAACTCGTTATCCTTAGGTGAGGCTACTGTGCTTGCCGGGATTCCCAAGGGGCCAAGTATTTATTCCCCACTAGCTTCTTTAGAACGATCCAAGCAAAGACAAGAAATTATCTTGAACGTAATGGTTAAAAACGGATTTATTACTAGAGAAGAAGCAAATGCTGCTTTACGTGAGAAACTAGTTATCATTGGAAAGCATTCACTTGATTCAGTAGATTTTGCCCCTTACTTTCAAGATGCCGTTCGACAAGCATTAAAAAATGTATTGAACATTGATGAGCGAACGATAGAGCTCGGAGGACTTAAGATATATACGACACTTGATTTAGAGCAGCAAAAAATTGCGGAAGAAACCATTGAAAAGTACATTTCTTCTGATTCTGAAATTCAAGTGGGTATGGTGTCTATGGACCCGAAAACTGGACAGGTAAAAGCGATGGTTGGCGGAAGAGACTATGTTAAAAGTCCTTTTAATCGTGCAGTACAAGCGGTTCGCCAGCCCGGTTCTACTATGAAGCCATTGTTGTATTACACTGCTTTAGAGCAAGGCTTTACACCTTCTTCCACGATGCGTAGCGAGGTGACCACCTTTAAGTTTCAGGATAACCGGCCTGAATATACACCTCATAATTTTAATAATTTATACGCAAATGATGACATCACGATGGCACAAGCACTTGCTCTCTCTGACAATGTGTATGCTGTTAAAACCCATCTATTTCTTGGAGAAGAAACACTAGTAGAAACAGCTAAAAAGTTTGGTATATCCTCTAAGATGGCTAAGGTACCATCCCTTGCACTAGGCACATCTGGTGTAAGAGTGATTGAGATGGCTAATGCGTATAGTATCATCGCTAATGGCGGTAAAAAAGTAACTCCTACTCTAATTAAAAAAGTAGAAAACCATAAAGGTGAAGTAATTTACGAGAAAGAGCAGATTAACGAGCCGATTTTACGTCCTGAAGAAGCTTTTGTCATGACTCATATGATGACAGGGATTTTTGATCGGAAGCTAAATGGTTATTCGAATGTTACAGGAAGTACGGTTGTTAATAACATGACACGCATGTATGCAGGGAAATCAGGTAGTACAGAAACAGACAGTTGGATGATTGGATACACTCCACAGCTTGTAACAGCTGTATGGACGGGTTTTGATAAAGGTAAGCCTATTCAGTTGTCCTCTGAAAAAACGTACGCAAAAAATATTTGGATTAATTTTATGGAATCCGCTCTAGAAGGAGAACCTGTTAAAACTTTTAAAGCTCCAAAGGGAACTGTAGGAGTCTATGTTAATCCACAAAATGGATTACTTGCAACAGAGGATTGCCCCGTTAAGCGATTAACCTATTTTGTTGCTGGAACTGAACCGACTGAGTACTGCATTGACCATATCGAGGGTGTAAAAGAAGAGCCTGAGCATAAAAAAGAGAAGAACAAAAAAGAAAAAATCCCTTGGTACAAAAAGCTATTCAAGTGGGGCTCCTAACGATACTTTTTTAGAAAAATAACTTAATGTCAGCAAAATACAAACAAAAAACCTCGGGTGAAAATTCACCCGAGGTTTTTCGTGTCCTAGCTTTATAGCGTGTTTACGCTGTTTAATAGTTTACTTTTTTTATTAGAAATCGGCAAGTACCTTGCATTTTAAATTCGAAAAACTGTCACATTTTCGTCAAATTTTTGGATAATTTTCCTTTTACACTTGAAAAAATATTATTCTAGGTTTTACGTTCAAACGTGAAGGTCATCTTTTAATTTTTGTTCGGATCTTTCCCACATTCCTAAATCATGGTTTCGTAAAAATGATGATAATATCTCTTTTGCTTTCGCATCCATGTGATCAACAATGATATGACGTTTTATTGATTTATCCAATCGATTCACATGTTCAGGAAGAGACTTATACCCTCTACGAATTTCTCTATCTACAGTCATCTCACATGCAGTAATACCAGCATAATAAGGACCTTCCACTTTTCGGTCGATTGTAACCCAGACTAACCAATATGGCTTTCCGTTCGGTACTTCATCTTTATTAGGTAGGAACTTAATCCCTTTTTCTACCACACTTCTCGCGTGCATGGCACCAACATCCACTACCGCTTCCCCAGCTTCGACATCGATAATAACAGGTGATACGTTTTCTAAGCTTAAGGCTCCTCCACCGAAGCCACCATGGCCATCTGTTGGATCATTTTTAATGATATTAAATCCGATATTCTTTTTCTTTTTTTCTTCCATAATGAAAACATCCTCCAATTACAAGTTAAGGTTTTGGCTCTTTGAAGTTTGAGTATTGATTTCCGCTCCTGGTGCTAGCTTTCCGCGGGGCGGTCGGGGAGCCTCCTCGGTGCTATCGCACCTGTGGGGTCTCCCCTGTACCGCTGCTCCCGCAGGAGTCAAGCACCATCCGCTCCAATCAATACTGTCTATAAATCAAAATTGTTCTCTAGTAGAGTTAAAATTATATAAACAATCCATAAAAGAAATCATTCAGTCCGTTTATGACAAAAGGTAATACCGTTCTAAAGATGGGCTGAATGGTGTATTGATCAAGTGGTGTGATAACAAGAATTAAAAAGATGACAATCCCGTATTGTTCGTATTGTGTCATCTTAGCCCTGATATTTACTGGGGCTAAGTCTTCTATGATCCTATATCCATCAAGAGGTGGAAGAGGTAGTAAATTAAATATAAATAAAACGATATTTAATTTAATAAAAATATTTAAAAACTCGGGAATATACGATGGAATGGACTCCCCTAGTCCCGTCCCTAGTGCACTATACCACAACACAAATCCAATTATAGCTAGCACTAAATTACTTAATGGACCTGCAATCGAAACTAAAACACCAGCTAACCTGGGGTTTTTAAAGAAAAAGCGGTTAACAGGTACCGGACGTGCCCATCCAAACCCTGCGATAAATATTAGGATAGTACCGAATGGATCTAAATGTTTTATTGGGTTAAGGGTAATTCTCCCTTGATTCTTTGCTGTAGGATCACCAAATTTATAGGCAACATAAGCATGTGCAAATTCATGAACCGTGAAGGCGATAATTAATGTTAAGGCTACGTATGGTATTTCCCTTAACGAAAACGCCAAAAATTGTTCCAATCAAAAACCCCCTTACTTACTTGTATGATATAAATTATTGTTATTATAACCCACCCGTTATTGATGACTTTTCAACTAAAAGTATACAGGAAACTTACCTCTATAGCCATTTTCTAACCTATTTACTCCTCTAAGTTTTGCCATTAGAATTCTCTCCGAAACATAAAGTTTATTTTAATAAAAGTACAAATCTTGCACATTATAGAAAAATATGAAAAACTACATTTTAAGACCAACATCATTTTTTCAAGGAGAGATAATCATGCCATATGTTACAGTGAAGATGTTAGAAGGACGCACAGAGGATCAAAAAAAAGCTTTAGTTGAAAAAGTTACTGCTGTAGTAAGTGAAACTACTGGAGCTCCTGAAGATAAAGTCGTAGTATTTATTGAAGAAATGTCAAAAAATCATTATGCAGTCGCTGGTAAAAGGTTAAGTGATCAATAAAAAGAAAAGCTAAACCCCCATTAGTGGTGAGGTTTAGCTTTTTCCTTTAGGTCTTCAATATATTCATAAGCTTGGTCAATTTCTTCATCTGTATATTTTTGTTTACTTTTTAACGTAAAGATTTTTTCGGCTACTTCATCTTTACTTAAGTTATCAAAATATAAAACAGTTGAAACCAGTTCCAAGAATCTAGCATTTTGAACATTCATATCCGTTAGACAGGTGTCTAAACTAGGCATCTCTACTTGATTAAGAGATAAAAATTCTTTTCCTGATTCCGTTAAGTTATAGCGGTATTGGAAATAACCGCCCTTTTTTTCTTTCACTTCTTCCACAAATCCCATATTGCATAGTTCCTCTATTCTTAATGTTAATTCTTCAGAATAGGGTCCATAAAAATGAAATTGAAATCTCTCTTGAAAAGGAAAAGTAATTTTCTTAGCTATATAAATCATCTTCTGCAGTTTTTTTCGTCCAATGATTTCCCCAGAAACAGCAAAAGCTTGCATCAACTTTGCATGGTCTTTTAACAAAATAAACATCTCCTACTCCAAACTATTTATCCATCCGTAGGCTAGTGTTACCCCTTAGTATGTAAGGTTCTATATTTCTAAAAGCGTACGAATTTGTTTCTTTATATTTTTTTTAGAAGATTCATCTGTAATTAAGTCATATGGAAAATAGAGTTTATGATCGGTCCGTCTTTTACCAGAAATTGCATCGACAATCTCTGATTCTCTAGAAAGCTCTCTAATGTCACCGTTTTTCATTAACAAGTGAATAGGTAATCTCTCTTCTTCTTCCCCAGGGCGATAAAAGTCATATGGGAGGTCAGATGATGAGTCCACCACTAAATAATACTCTGGCTCTAGTCCTGCTTTTGAAAACAGAGTGGATAACTCTGCTAACTTCTTATATTCTTTTGCAGGATCAAACTCCACGTATTTATAAAGATTCCTATCCATGAAACGTTGGCACAAATCCCTTAGAATATTGTCTTCTTCTTCTTGCCATATTTGGAAATAGTACAGCATGATGGCTTCGTCTAATTTTAAATAGTCTTCTAATGTTGTTTTACCAGCAAAGAGGCTATAAAAGTGAATGGGCTCATATTTAAATGAATAGTTTTGTCCGTGTAAGTCTTTGGCTCTATGCAGAATCTTTGTTAAAATGACCTCTGCACTTCGCGTAACAGGGTGGAAATAAACCTGCCAATACATTTGGTAGCGACTCATAATATAATCTTCAACCGCATGCATTCCACTATGTTTAATCACTACCTGATCTTCTTTCGGCCGCATAACACGCAAAATTCGCTCCATATCAAAATGCCCATAACTTACTCCTGTAAAATAAGCATCTCGCTGAAGATAATCCATTCGATCAGCGTCGATTTGGCTTGATATTAAACTAACAACTAGTTTATTGTGGTACGTTTTAGCGATAACTTCCGCTACTTGTTTAGGAAAGTTAGGATGCACTTTTGTTAGTACCTTATTAACTTCAGTGTTTCCCAGTACAATTTCTTGAGTGAAGTGTTCATGATCGAGGTCAAAAACTTTTTCAAATGAGTGGGAAAATGGGCCATGTCCTAAGTCATGTAACAGTGCTGCACAAAGGGAAAGCAATCGCTCCTCTTTGCTCCATTCTGGTCTATCAAAAAAGACATCATCCACAATTCTGCGAATAATTTCATATACTCCTAGAGAATGATTAAATCGACTGTGCTCCGCTCCATGAAAGGTTAAATAGGTAGTACCCAGCTGCTTAATTCTTCTTAGTCGTTGAAATTCCTTCGTCCCTATAAGATCCCAAATCACCCTATCACGCACATGGATATAGCGATGGACAGGATCTTTAAACACCTTTTCTTCGCTTAATTTTTCTGTGGAGTATCCCATTTTCTGCCCTCTCCCTATCTATCTTGTTTAAAGCTCTAACCTAAAGGTTAGCAAAGGGGATTAACATAATAAAAACCATTTTCTATACTCTCTATTATAGCCTGATTTTTCTTACAAATCATCACAAATTCCGAATAATTCCATTTGATTTCGACAAAAATAACCAAACTACTTTTTCTAGCTATTATATATAATGAATGAATTAATAGTTTCTAACAGAAAAATAAAACACCATAAAAAATAAAAAACCACCTAAAACAAAATAGTTAAAGGCGATTTTTACTTTTTAAGCTTTTTATTAATTTTATCCATTAGTTCCTCTTCTGTTAAAGCTGCTAGTGGACGGTTATTAACAAACGCAAATGTCTTTTTACGTCCCGGACCACAATAAGATTGGCAACCAATATCAATGGTCGCTTCTGAGTCTATTTCTTTCAATCGAGGAATTAACGTCTTAAGGTTAACTGCTTGACAGTCATCGCAAACGCGGAATTCATTTGCCATATTTACAACCCCTTCTACGCTGTAACTAAAAGCATCAATCTATTTATACCAATGATCGTTGCTTCTAAGAGCTTTTAGCCTACACGGTATTTTACATTTTATTGCTTACTATTGCAAGCTGTAATCTTTAGCAGATTTTCTATATGACTCCTCCCTCTTTTTTCTCATTACCATTAATCTTCCCATTTCTAAAAAAATCACCCTCTACTTATTAGAAAAAAATCTACTATCCTTTTAAACACTTTGTATAAAGTTCTGTCAATTTGGAAATCATTAGACTAGAACATTAATTAAAAAAGCTTTTTTCAATTAATTCGAAATTAGCCAATTAAAAAGATTGAATCAGGGAGTTGAGATGATGAAAGTGCGTCAAGATGCATGGACAGATGAAAATGATTTATTACTAGCGGAAACAGTATTAAGACATGTGAGAGAAGGAAGTACTCAGTTAAATGCCTTTGAAGAGGTAGGAGATAAATTGAATCGTACTTCTGCAGCTTGCGGTTTTCGTTGGAATGCTGTTGTTAGACATCGTTATGAAAAAGCTCTTCAACTAGCGAAAAAACAACGTAAACAACGTCAGAGAATACTAGGAAAAGATCAAGGTGGAAAGAAAAAGCTACTCTACACACCACCAGTTCCTTCTATTAATGAAGTGATGAGTGAAGAGGAAACTTTTGATACTTTTGTAGAACAAGTAGAGTTTGATATTCCTTCAATCTTTGCTTCACAAGAGATGGCTGAAGAAATGCTAGAGGATGTAGAAACAGACGTACCAGTACCAGCTATGGCTTCAAACATACCTAGTCCAAAACGAGATTTAAGTCTTGATAACATTATAACTTACTTGCAAAGTTTAAAAGGATCCAACTTCCAAGTTGAAATCCTAAAAAGTGAGAATGAAAGATTAAAACGTGAAAATGCTCAAATTAGGAATCGTAATGAAGAACTTGAAGAAAAAATTAATCACTTAGAACAGAATTCTGTTATGATGCAAGAAGATTACGAGACACTAATGAAAATCATGAATCGTGCAAGAAAATTAGTACTATTCGATGAGGAAGAAAGACCAGCAACTAAATTTAAAATGGACCGTAACGGTAACCTTGAAAAAGTGGCTGAATAATATAGAAACTATCATATATAAATAGGTTTTTCTCTTACTTACTTTTATAATTAGGACATTGGCTAACATTGTGGGGAAAACCTAATGAATAGATGGAGAAGGAGAAAGGCAACAACTAATCCTATAAAAAAAAGCCGTAGACCTCATTTTGTGGGTCACGGCTTTCTTTATTTAAGTTCATTTAGCATTTTTTCGTTTCTTTCTATTACACGTTGGTAATAGCTTTCGAATAAAGGAAGCTCTTCGTCCGTTAAAGTACCTGAAAATAAAAAGTTGCTTTTATTTTTCAATACATTTAAAAACCGTAGCATAACATCTTGAACAGTAAGCCCGACTTCTAATAATTCAGATAAGGATTGCATAACAGAAGGATTAATGGTCGGATACTCAAATTTTGTTTCCGAATTCCCTTTTGATATATTATAAAAATTTTGGATTAACTCCGCTCTCTCACTTCCACTACCGTTGACACAAAGATAGATTTGGACAGCGACTCCATTACGAAGTCGTCGCTGAGAAATACCAGCAAATTTTTTGTCATTTATACTTAAGTCATAACTGCCTGGGCAATATGAACCTACTATTTCTTTCGCTACTATTTTTTGAGGAAAATCTGCAAACATTTCTTGAACGAGTAGCCACATGGCATCGTAGCCTCTATTTATATCAATCCCCTTTTCTACTTCTGGAAAAATAAGAGAAAGATTTAAGACTCCTTCGTCTAGTACTACGGCTAATCCTCCTGAGTTTCTAACGATATATTGATAATTTTGTTCCTCTAAATAGGTTAAACCTTCTTTTAAGAAGGGGAGTTTTGAGTCTTGAATTCCTAGTACGATGGTACGAGGGTGAACCCAGGCTCTAGCAGTTGCGGGTGACTGTTTCGAACCAACTGACGCACATAGTGTATCATCCATACCAAAGGATTGAAGGGCATGTCCATGTAAACCAACCATGGTCTGGTCAATCACTCTCCATTGTTCTTGTAACAATAGATTTTGAGCCTCTTTCATTGTTATTTCTCCTTTAAATAGTCTTAGTTAGACTTTAAATTGTATCTGCTTATTATAGCATATTTGATCTTAAAATTTTGCCCGTTGATTTCCGCTCCAGGCACTTGCTTTCCGCAGGGATGGGTGGGAGCCTCCTCGGCGTTACCGCCTGTGGGGTCTCCCATCCCATCTATTCCTGCAGGAGTCAAGTGCCTTCCGCTCCAATCAACTCAGACTTATAAAGTTAGATTTTAAAGAAAAGTTCCCAAGGTTATTAAATATATATAAAAGCCAGTCACTATAACAATGACTGACTTCTACCTCTTTTATTATTATTGACTCAACGCTTGGCCAGCGGTGATGAGTGCTAGTTTGTATACGTCTTCTTCGTTGCATCCGCGTGAGAGGTCGTTTACTGGGCGGTTTAGGCCTTGTAGGATTGGGCCTACTGCTTCAAAGTTTCCTAGACGTTGAGCAATTTTGTAACCGATGTTTCCCGCTTCTAGGCTTGGGAAGATAAATACGTTTGCGTCTCCTTGAAGTGGAGAGTCGGGAGCTTTCTTTTTAGCAACGGATGGTACAAATGCTGCGTCAAATTGAAATTCTCCGTCTAACACTAGCATTGGGTCTCTTAATTTAGCTTCTTGTACAGCGGCCGAGACTTTTTCCGTTTCTGGTGATTTTGCAGATCCCTTTGTTGAAAAACTTAGCATTGCTACTCGAGGTTCAATATCAAACATTCTCGCTGTTTTCGCACTTTCAACTGCAATTTCCGCTAAATCCTGGCTATCTGGAGATATGTTGATTGCACAGTCTGCAAACACGTATTTTTCTTCTTCTCGTACCATGATAAATACACCCGAAGTTTTGCGTACGCCCTCTTTTGTCTTAATGATTTGTAAAGCTGGTCTAACCGTGTCAGCTGTTGAGTGTGCTGCACCGCTTACTAAACCATCTGCTTGATTCGAGTAGACTAACATTGTACCAAAGTAGTTTTCATCTAGAAGAATCTTTCTAGCATCCTCTTCAGACACTTTCCCCTTTCTTCTTTCAACAAATGCCGCAACTAAACCATCCATCATGGCAAAGTTATTCGGATCGTATATTTCAATAGATTCTGTAGATACATTAAGTTCTTTTGCTTTCGCTTCAATTTCTTCAATATTTCCAACTAAAATAGGAGTTAATATTTTTTCTGAAGCTAGTCTTCCTGCTGCAGTTAAAATTCGTTCATCTAACCCTTCAGGAAATACAATTTTTAAATTTTGGCCAGTCACTTTTGCTTTTAAGCTCTCAAATAGGTCACTCATTACGAGTCCTCCTTATTAGTTAACATGAATTGCTTTTTAAACTTAACAAGTTTTATGTATAAAGGTTACAAAGAACCTTACTTCTTTAGAATACTCCTCATATATGAAAATTCAAGGAATCCATTTATTGATATCGTTTACATTTAAAAAGTTCTTTTTTTCGAAAAATTACGCCATTAATCTAATAAAACATTACTGTTTATAATATCTCTACATTTATACAAATTATCCTTTTAAATTAAATCTGTTCTAGGCTAGGTAAAAGTTGTCACAATTTCAAGGTTTATTCACACGTATGATGGCGAAACTATGTTATATTAACTATGTGATTTTCAATTAGGTTGTCGGTAAAAATGTTGTTTCATTATTCGTGATTTAAATAGTTTAGCTAATACATAACGTTCTATGATTTACATTTTTACATAAAACAGCCCTATAATATGAAAAGATTAGGAGTGATTTACATGAGTGAAGCAGCACAAACACTTGATGGTTGGTACTGTCTCCATGATTTCCGTACTGTTGATTGGACAGCCTGGAAGATGATTTCAAGCGACGAGCGCCAAGCAGCTATTCATGAGTTTTTAGGTCTAGTTGAGAAATGGAATAAAACTCAATCGAATAAAGAAGGCAGCCATGCATTATATACAATTGTTGGTCAAAAAGCAGATTTTATGATGATGATTTTAAGACCTACAATGGAAGAATTAAACGAAATTGAATTAGAATTTAACAAAACGAAATTAGCTGAGTATACAATTCCTACTCATTCTTATGTTTCTGTTGTTGAATTAAGTAACTACTTACCAGCTGATCAAGATCCATATCAAAGTCCAGAAATTCTAGCTCGTCTATACCCTACTCTTCCAAAAGCGAAGCATGTTTGTTTCTATCCAATGGACAAGCGCCGTAACGGTGAAGATAACTGGTACATGCTACCGATGGAAGACCGTCGTAAAATGATGCGCAGCCACGGTATGATTGGACGAGGCTATGCTGGAAAAGTTAAACAAGTTATTACTGGTTCAGTTGGTTTTGATGATTATGAGTGGGGAGTTACACTTTTCGCTGATGAAGTATTACAATTTAAAAAGCTAGTATACGAAATGCGCTTCGATGAAGTTAGTGCTCGTTTCGGTGAATTCGGCGCATTCTTTGTAGGAAACCTTCTTCAAGAAGATAGAGTGCATAGCTTTTTACATGTAAATTAATAGAACAAGCCCTCAGAACTTTTCTGAGGGCCTCTTTATTTTTCAAAGGAAATATTTTCGATCTATACATACACAAATCTACCACTCTACATACAATGCTCTCCACTTAGGTTTAAAAAAACTTTAGATTCTCTTCAATAAGAATCTGTCATAAACCGAATATCCCCTCATATCTATTAAATAGTGAGTACTTCTAAAAATTAACTGATTCTTATCTCACCGCATACTATAAGTTAGCAACGAAGAGAGGTGAAATAATGGGAATCATTCAGTACAACGAAGAAGATGTAAAACTCCTTGCTAGGCTTATGCGTGCAGAGGCTGAAGGTGATGGGAATTTAGGAATGTTAATGGTAGGGAACACAGGTGTTAATCGTGTTTTAGAGGATTGCTTGGACTTTAAGGATGTTCGTAGCATACGACAAATGGTCTTTCAAAGACCTGGAGGATTTGAAGCCACCATAAAAGGATATTTCTACCAAGCACCTAGAGAAAGTGAAATGAAATTGGCTAGAAGGGCTATCAAGGGTGAACGGTTTCATCCAGCTTCTAGATCCTTATGGTTTTTTAGACCCGAGGCAAACTGTCCTGCCCAATGGTTCAATCAATGGAATACAGGGCGGTATAAAGCTCACTGCTTCTTCAGCCCAAGTCAATCAGATTGCCCAACTGTTTATAAATACGGAGGGTAACTAATTTTTATTAGGAGGGATTAGCTTGACAAATTCTTATTCTGATCAAAACTTTAACATTAGACAATCTGGTGGTTATCAGCAATTCGGTGCAACTGGTCAAAAACCACAATACGGAACTGCCGGCCAAATGCCTACATATGGTACTCAAATGCCATATTCCTATCCAACTGGCACAACCGTACCTACAGCTACCGCATTTCCAGCTGGAGGACCTATTCCAACTATGCCGGCAACTGGATTTGTAGGTGGAGCCCAAGCCCCATCGTTAGGACCGCAAGTACCTGGGATGCTTCCATTAGAGCAATCGTATATTGAGAATATTTTACGCTTAAACAAAGGGAAACTGGCTACTGTTTATTTAAATTTTGATAACAACACTGAGGGTCTTACAACAACATTCAGAGGTGTTATTGAGGCCGCTGGACGTGACCATCTAATTTTAAGTGATCCTCAAAGCGGAATGCGCTACCTAATTCCAATGGTATACTTTGCATATGCTACTTTTGATGAAGAATTAGAGTATGATTATCCATTTGCAGCAGGTGTACCTGGCTTAAGTGCCTATGCACCGCGATAATCGATAAGACTTCCCCTCTTTACGTATGTAAGAGACGCGAAAAATTCTGAATCATAAAGTGAGCACCAACGTATATGTTGGCGCTCACTTTTTTAACTTGTAGTGAATTATTATTAAAACAACTTAACCGCTGCAATCACGATTAACATCCATGCTACTAAAAATGAAACGCCTCCAAATGGAGTAATGGCTCCTAGTACTCCTACTTTTGTTAACGTCAATACGTACAGGCTTCCTGAGAATAAGATAATTCCTATTAACATTAACCATCCTGACCAAGTAAGTAAACTACTTGTAGGGAATTTACTTAGTAACATTCCGATTATTAATAATCCAGTTGCATGGAACATTTGATAGGTAACTCCTGTTTTCCAAATTTCCATGTATTTTGGTTCTACTGTTTTCTCCAGTCCATGAGCACCGAAAGCCCCTAGAGCAACAGATAAAAACGCATTAATTGCTCCTAAAATAATAAATGTTTTCATTACAATGAACACCTCGTTTTAATTTGCTAAGCCTTTAGAAATCAAAAAGTGAATCACCATTTGCTTCATTATCCATTTCCACCTTCTTAGTTGGTTGATTCACTATGATGGGTGACTGAGATGGAACTTGAGCTTGTGATGGAAAGGAGTTGAATCCACGGGAAGTTTTCGGTTTTTCCGCCCCTTCTTGATCAAGTGCTAATTCACATAAAGTCTTAATCGCATGTATTCTTTCGCGAATCCTACTATCCGAACGACTTGCCTTCGCTTCTCTAATTTCCTCTTCCATCTTTTTTAATAGTCTCTCTATCGATATGCTCACTCGTTACACCTCCAATAAACCCTTTTGAACATCTTTCAATACTAGTTAGTATAAATTTTCTTTCTGTTAGGAGCAAATCTCTAATTCCAAAAAAATTATTTAGGTTCAAAACGAAGGCATGAATGTCCTGAAGCTCTTCTAACTTCTACAGAAGGGAGATTCCTTGTTTTGAACTCAAAAGCTTTACATCCCTTTGGAAATTTCGGATCCCAAGTTACATAAAAAAATCGACATTTGAAACAATCTATTCTTTTTTCACTCATTGATTTCTATCCTTTATTAATAGAGTATTAGTTTTTTACACTTTCTGACATGTTTCACGTGGAACATGTCGATTAAACTCTAATCTTTAGTCAATTTGCCAGTCTATCGTTTCCATATTGAGCTGTTGTAAATAGTCATTTACTTTAGAGAACGGACGACTTCCAAAGAACCCCCGACTTGCTGATAAAGGACTTGGGTGAGCAGAAGTAATGACTTTGTGTTTTTGTTCGTTAATAAGTTTACGTTTACTCTCAGCAGGGCGTCCCCAAAGGATAAAAATGACCGGCTGCTCTCTATCATTTAATCTCCTCATCACCTCATCGGTAAAAGCCTCCCATCCTTGGTTCTTATGGGAGTGAGCTTGGCCACTTCGTACGGTTAGAACTGTATTTAATAGTAAGACACCTTGATCAGCCCATTTCTTTAAATAGCCATGAGTAGGAATCAAACAGCCCAAATCGGAATGTAGTTCTTTATATATATTCCTTAAAGAAGGCGGAATTGGGACACCTTTGTTGACTGAAAAGCTGAGACCGTGTGCCTGATTCTCACCATGGTAAGGATCCTGACCAAGAATCACTACTTTTACCTTTTCATAAGGAGTATAGTGAAATGCATTAAATAGTTCATTTATTGGAGGAAAAATCATTTCCTTTTCGTACTCCATTTTTAAAAATTTTTCTAGATTTTGAAAGTAAGGCTTGTTTAACTCTTTCCCTACTTGCTCATACCAACCTCGATTTAATAATTCTTCAATCATTATTTAACCTCTTTATATTTTATCTCTATTTCATACCCCATTTGAGTGAAGAACTCTTGCAAGATTTTTTCCGCATTCTTTTCTGCCAGTTGTAAAAGTCCCTGGGTAACGGCTTCTTTCCTTACTTGTTCCTTTGCCTCATTCGCCAATCCGTAAGCCTCTTCCCAGTTTACTTCATCACGAAAAATTCCCTCTACAGAAAAGGTTTGAACATGATCAAACTGTAAGGATGGCTCTTGTAAAATCTCCGCTCTTGGGAGTGTTAGTTCAATCTTTTTTTCATCTTCAATAACATGAATATCCTTATTTTCAATTTGCTCTAGGTCAATCCCCGCTGTAACCATTCCAGGAATAATTAATAGGAGCTTTCTCTTTGTACCCGGCAAGTTTGCATTGATTTCTTTACCAAATAGTTGATTATCCTCTTTTTCAATAACAGCCTTTACGTAGGCTTGCGAGGTAGCCAAGGAAGATAGCTCTCTCATTTGCTCTACATAACTACCTTTTTCACTATGGTTATTAGCACTTGAATAGAAAAAGTAAGCTGCTGTTCCTACCATACTTACTACTAAAAGTAGAATAACTAGTATTTTCAAGCCCCATCCCTTTAGTAATACGCTTAATAAGCTACCGAACGAAATGGAAGATTTATGTTTAACAGCAATAGTACTTGCTGTTTGCTCTTTCGAATCCTGTAATTCTTTTAAAATGGCTTCAAGCTGTAAAAGTACTTTATCATCTTTTTCAGACAAATAAGTCACACCTTTCTTTCGTTTATACCTTATTATAGTGGGAAAAGAAATGTATTTGTAATAATTTGTAGAATATAAACGAAAGATTACGTGGTTCTTTTTTCCATAATAAAAAGGTTTAATAGATTCTATTTTTTTAATATATTTTTATAAATTGGGAACCGTCCTAAAAAAATGTCGTCTGTATTTGTAGAAGGAGGTTACGAGATGCAATTAAGTGTACCAAATGATGATCGATGTACCGAGGACCAAGTAGAGTATTCAATTGATTATCTTATGAAAGAATATGGGCAACAAATCCTCTGGCTTTCCTACAGTTACGTAAAGGATAAAAATTTGGCGGAAGATATCACTCAAGATGTATTTATCAAATGCTATCAAAATATGGAGAGCTTTAGAGGAGACTCTAGCTTAAAAACTTGGCTATATCGTATTACGAGTAACCGTTGTAAAGATGTATTAAAATCTTGGAGCTATAGAAGTAAGAAAATGACAGAGTACTTATTTGACCAACATATCTCCCCTAACCGAAACCCAGAGCAAGAGATGTTGGCTAAGTTTGAAGATCGAGATTTATCGTTAAAAGTATTATCCCTTCCTATTAAATACCGGGAAGTCATATTTCTTCACTATTTCGAGGAATACAAAATAGAAGATCTGAGTGCTCTACTTGGAATCAAGCCCAATACAGTGAAAAGTAGGTTGCATCGTGGCCGGAATCTATTGAAAGAAATGTATGATAAGGATGGTGTACAAAATGGAAAGTAAGCTAAAAAACCTAAAAAAGAGTATGACCACAACTGTTCTTGAAGATATGGTATTTGACCGATCACTTGAATTAAAAATAAAGGAAAAGATGGAAAGGGATAATAGAAGTCATTTTAGAAGAAGGGTTACACGTCTTTCCTGGTCTATTGCGATACCAGCTATTCTGTTTACTGCATTTGTTCTGTCAGCTAACGTTTCTCCTGCCGTTGCTAGTGTTATTGAGAAAATTCCTTATTTAAATACTTTGTTCACACAGCCTAGCATGGAGGAAAAATTAGCTGCTCCCCTACAAGAAAAAGGTTTTAATATTAAAGGGATCAATGTTAGAGCATTACAAAATGATGTGTTAATTGTTGTTCTTGGATCCAATGAATATCTTGAGGGTATCAAGGAAGAAGTGATTGCTATAACTGAAAGTACACTGAGAGCGGAAGACTACGACAAATATGATGTTACTGTAAAGGCATATATGGAGCCATTTCAGGAGTTAACCGACCATTTGAACAGCGAACTTTCTAAACAAAATTTCGATATTCATTCCCTATTAGTAACAGATGATGAAAAAGGAAACAAAGTGATTCGAGTGGAGATACCACATACTGAGAACAGGACCGCCTTCTTAGAAGAGTCCATTCTTCACATGGCAAATGAGAGTCAAAAAGAGAAATTCTTAGTTAAGATTCATAAAGTGAATGTGGCAAAGGTAGAGCAAGAAAACCGCTGGGCAATCTATATAGCTTCACCTCTTAACGATCAATTAACAATGGATAAAGAATTCAAGGTTAAAAGCGTAAGCTATACGGTAAATCCAAGTCCAAAACTTATGATTCACACTCTTGTTTCTGCATCTGAACCAGAAAGCAAATCCTACGCAGAGCAATTGCAGAAGAGAATTACGGAAATGTTGGAATCCGATGAAATGAAGGAATACTTAAAAGACGATTCTTATGAAATCGAAATCTATAGTAAAGAAGATAAGTTAATAAACCGTTAATTAAAAAAGGATAGCTGAGAATACAATTCTCTTTAGCTATCCTTTTTAAATATGCTTATCCCAGCAACCTTTGATAGATTGATTTAGCATGAGTTAAATCTTTTGTACCGTGGATTAGAGCCCTTCCATCTTGAAAAATCACCAGACGATGTTCTTCCGTTTCTACTGATAACAAGTAAGGATTTCCCTTAACTTTATAGCCGAGAGCCATTAGTTGGTTTCCTAGCTCATTTAAGACAATCACTTGTTTATGAGGAGGCCTTATTTGAACCGTATCTCTGCCACAGAGTACGGTTGTTTTTGTCATATTTTCCTTACTTAAATAAGGATAGGTTCTCTCTTTCCCACATGAAAGACAACCTTCATCTTTCGCTTTGGACATTTTCATACTTGTATATTGGTTTCTCCAGAGGTCAAAGCTGACAAAAGTATCTCTAATGGAATCCCAGTCTTCCACAAGAATTTTTAGAGCCTCGACAGTTTGATGTGCAATAGCCATTTGTACAGCAGGAGCAATAATTCCACCTGTATCACATGTCATCCCTTGTATCGGAATTCTTTTTAGTAAACAGTTTAAACAAGGAGTCTTTCCAGGAATGATCGTAAAACTCATTCCATAACTTCCTACACATGCTCCATAAACCCAAGGAATTTTAAATTTTTGAGAAATGTCATTGATAGCCATTCTTGTCTCAAAATTATCCGTTGAGTCCATTATTAAATCTATGTCTTTTGCTAAATCTTCAAGCATGTCAGGTGTAGCATCACCTACAATGGCTCTTATTTCTACTTCTGAGTTTATTGCTCTAAGCCTTTGTTCAGCAGCAACAGCCTTAGGCAGTTTTTCACGTACATCGTCTTCTGTATAGAGCTGTTGTCTTTGGAGGTTACTAAACTCAACATAGTCCCGGTCAACAATCGTAACTTTTCCAACACCAGACCTAACCATGGTTTCTGCATTACTCGACCCAAGTGCACCAGCTCCAATAATAAGCACATGTTTAGAACTTAGTTTCTCTTGTCCTGTTTGTCCAATCGGTGTAAATAATATTTGTCGAGAGTATCGTTCAAACATTCCTTACACCTCCTCTATCTTAGTTTCCTTTTTTCTCTGTCCAGCTCCGTTCGCTAGTCATCCACCACTAACAGGTGGAATAAATGCGATAATGTCGCCTTGTTGGATGATTTCTTCGTTTGTTGCGAATTCTTCGTTTATGGCAGTCATGACTGTATCTAGTTGGTTAAGTTGATATTGATTGGCTAGCAACTCTTTTAGTTCAGCCACTGATCTTCCTGCTACGTCTATAGAAATGGATTCTTCACCGACTGCTTCACGTAAATGAGCGAAAAACATGATTTTATTCATTTAAATCCTTCTCCTCTGGTTTTCCTGTTGGATAGGCAACAGTTTCGAGCTGGTTTCCAATCCATTCTTCTCCGTCTTCCCAATGTTCTTTTTTCCAAATGGGGACAATCTCTTTAATTCTTTCAATGGCATATCGGTTAGCTTCATAAGCGTCCGCACGATGTGGAGTGGATACGGCAATAACAACCGCTACATCGGTAATCTCCAATTTACCTATACGATGTGTGATAGCGACCTTTGCCCCGCTCCAGCGCTCCTCAATCTCTTTTCCAATTTGTTCAAGCTTTTTAACGGCCATTGGTTCATACGCTTCATAAATAAGGAAAAGAGTCTTTTTACCAGCTGTTAACTCTCTAACCGTGCCGATAAAAGTAGTGATAGCTCCTGCTTCCCTTTGAACAACCTTATCAATAACATCTTGTATCTGAATAGGTTCCTTTGAAATTTCAAAATTCATTCCAACACCTCTAACATTCTTCAAATCGTATTCAATAATATTAGGATATACCCTTAGTAAGTTCTTAATAAAATTTTTTACCAAAGGTCATGTATTAATTACACTAGGAAAATTCCCATGTTAATTCCCAGAGTTCGTTTCCCTATCTATATCTATTGCTTCTCGGTATTCCTCAGGACGGTTCATATTAAAAAAATCAGATTTATTTATATCATATCCTAACTTTAAAAAATCTTCTTCTTTCACGATTTTAACATGACTATTGTTCAGAAGATCTCTAATCCGAAGATGTTCCTTAAGAATACGCCTTTCCACCTCATCCTTCATATCCTTTCGATAAGAAGCAAACAGAGGGTGCAACTGTCCATCTATTTCCGGTACAACCGCTTGAGTATTTTTTAACTCATTTAGTAATAGATGTGCTAGGTTTTTTGAAACAAAAGGCATGTCACAAGCAATAATGATATTTTTTTCTGTAGATGTGTTTGTGAGACCCGCATGGATTCCAGCCAATGGCCCCTTATCTCTATAAATATCCTCCACCATCGGTAATTGGAGAAATCGATAATCCTCCATAGTGTTGGTTACAACTAACCATTCATCTACTACACTATCTAAAGTTTCAACAATTCGCTCAATGACTGTCTTCCCAGCGATTTTAAGCAAGGCTTTATTGGTACCCATCCTACTTGACTTTCCGCCTGCTAAAATAATTCCTGTAACTCGCATCCTTAAACACCTCTTGGGTTTGAATGGTATCCTTATCTAATATCCAATTTAGCAAAGTTTGAGGAAAGAACATAGTAATTGGCCCTTCTTTGAGGGATTTAATGCTCCCTTTTATTAAAACACCTTAGTAATAAGATTCTAGTTGAATAAAAGAAAAAAACACTCCCCATAAATGAAGAATGCTTAAATTTCTTTTCTTTGGAAATAAGTGAACCCTGACAAAAAGAATAGGGCAAAGCTTCCGAAAATGACAATAAATAAAGTCTCTGGGGGAACATTAAGTGCTCCAAAACTTTCATCAAATCTAGGCATCATCGCTAGAAAAGGTTGAGCCCATGGTGAATATGGTCCATACTTGGCAGAATTCACAACTAGAATATTTGGAAGCGTAAAAATGACATTGATGGCAAGTGGTGCAGCAAAACTAGACCATGCTACAGAAACAAACATTTGCAGAGCAGCAAGGGGCATACATGCAATCCATCCCCCCATTACACTTTTTAAAATCTCACCAACAGGTATAGCTTCGTTGTAACCTTTGATAAATCCAACAGACAGGACTCCCACGGTGAATAAAAGCTGAGTAAGGGCTAGTAGCATTATTACTAGTAGAAACTTTACTGAATAGATATTTCCTCTTGAGACTGGTAAGGCAAGAAGCTGTTTCCACCCTCCTCCTACGTGCTCATATCTACAAACAAAGGCTGAAAATACACCCGTTAACAGAGGGAGAAATAATAATGCATGTATATATGACATGATACTTAACGTGATTAACCATTCTTCTTCGTTACTGTCACCCACAAATGCTTCTCCTATTCCTACTAAAGTTGAAAGCAATGGGCTAACAAAAATTAATAACCAGATGCTAGATTTTTTAAGCTTAAGAAACTCAGATTGAAACACTTTTATCATTATTTGACGTCCCTTCTAATAAAATCGAGCAGCCCCATCAAGTAGATAAGGAGTCCTACTAATAAACCGAAGCCAACAGAATAAAGTGGTTCGCCCCACTGATTTTCTAAGGTTGGCCATTTATATGGGACCCAATCAGGAAAAATAACCGCGTACATACTTACGACCGTTCCTATAATACCTATTGTTAACGCTGTGGCTTGGTTTTTATATGTGATAGCTAACCATATTTGTAGGGCAATAAAGGGCATTACTGCAAAGTAGGGATAGTAAATGATTTTCAGTAGTTCTAAGTAAGGGATAGAAGAACCAAATTTTAAAACTAGCCCTAGAATAATCGTTCCTAAACCTAGGAGAGTACTAGAGACGAACAACAATATCAGCCCTAGTGTGAATTTTGCCGTAAACACGCTAAATTTGGATATAGGTAAAGCAAGGACTTGTTTCCATGAGTTTGTCTGATGTTCAATATTTGCAATCATGGATGTTATAATGGCTAATCCAATGAATATCGTAGGAACGGCTAACATAGTAACGTTATTCATAAGACCTCCCCAAAGGTCTGCTTTATATAAGTCTGTTAAATACTCATACCTAAGTGTAAAATTAACCGCTTGTAAGGAAAGAACCCCAATTGGTCCAAGGAAAATTAAAAACCAGATCATTTTTCTTCTAATTTTTAAAAAGTCAGATGCTAAAATCCCGAACATTACAGGCTTCCCTCCTCCCCAATCATTTGAAGGAAAATATCCTCTAATGATTGCTTCTGTTCTTGAACACGGTATACGGCTATATGTTCCTTGACTAATGCCTCAATGATTTCAGCAACTTTTTGATCGCTTACATTTTCTAACATTAGCCCGTTTTCTGCTTTGTCTACTTGTAAGCCTCTAGATAAAAGAGCTCTCCACGCTGTCTCTGGCTCATTAACAACGATATGGATGTTACTTTTTGATTGTTTTCTTAATGTTTCGATTGAATCTTGAAATATCATTTTTCCTTTTGAGATAATTCCCACTTGTGTAGCCATTTGATCAATTTCCGATAGTAAATGACTAGATACTAGAATGGTTATTCCATGTTCACTTGGCATACTCTTGATTAGTTCCCTAACCTCTAAGATACCTGAAGGATCTAGTCCATTTGTTGGCTCATCTAATATTAAAAGGTCTGGCTTTCCTAGAAGTGCTGTAGCAATCCCTAGCCTTTGCTTCATTCCTAAAGAGAATCCTTTTACAGGACGGTTGGCTTCTTTACTTAACCTCACAATGGATAGTACCTCATCTATCCTTGATTTCGGTACATCAATTAACCTTCTAACGGCCTCTAAGTTTTCGTAAGCTGTTAAGTGACCGTAATAGGATGGATATTCTACTAGAGAACCTACTCTTCTCAACACAGCTAATCGTTCTTTTTTCATGTCCTTTCCAAAAATATGAATGGATCCCTTGGTCGGCCTCGCTAGTCCCAGTAACATTCTTATCGTTGTCGTTTTTCCTGCCCCATTGGGTCCTAAAAAACCATAAATCTCCCCTTTTTTTATGGCTAAATTTACATTTTCAACTACATCTCTATTACCAAACTTCTTAGTTAATTGTTTTGTTTGAATGATCATTTCACTCATCATTTATCACCTCAGAAATCATCTTAACTGGGAAAGGTTAAAATGAAGGTTCGGTGAAGTTTAAATTTAGTTTAAATTCTAATTCGCCTATATATTTTGCCCGTTCCTTTCCGCTCCAGGCACTTGCTTTCCGCAGGGAAGAATTAAAGTAAAAATCCAAAAGCCGATTTTTTCAAAGTGCAAATTCTCCCTCGGGAGGAAGTCGAAATAACAATTTCACGAAAAAATTCATATAATAAAAAAACCCTCAACCCAGCTAGTTTAGAAGCTGGGTTAAGGGTTTCTTATCAACTATATTATATTAAACAGTTTCAGGAACTAATTTAACTTTATCATTTTTATTTTTATTAGAAGGCTTATTGATCATTTTACGGATGTAGGGAATTACCCAATAGTCTAAGCCGTAGCGACCTGCGTTATAACCTGCAGCTAGGATAATGAAGCCTAGGAAAATGTCAGTTGGGTTGTGTGAAACAGTTCCTGCTAAGAAGAAAGAGAAATTCATCACTAGTCCAAAGAACATTGCAGCAGTTGTTAAACAACCTAAAAGTAATCCTATTCCTACTAAAAATTCTCCCCATGGTACTAAGAAGTTGAATAAACCTACGTTAGGTAACGCTACTCCCTCTAGGAAGGATACATACCATCCATATACAACACTTCCATCTGGTCCTTTTACTGGGTTAGCAACGGCATTTCCTAAGAACCCTGACGCATCAAATCCCCCAGTAATTTTACCCCATCCTGCAGTCATCCAAGCATACCCTAAATACAAACGAATCACAGTAAGAATACCCGAAGCAATTTTATTCTCTCTTAAAAAGTGGTTAAACATGGAGCATTCCGCCTTTCAATTATGTGTTGTAAACGGATTATTTAAAAGGTTCGGTGAACACGAATGATCGTAAGGTAAGGATAATAGCAAAGGATTATGAAGTATGGTCGACATCCGTTTTCATTTGTTATTACTTTTAATTAATTCATTTACAATCTCAATATAAGCTATAAATGCCCCTTATGAAATACATTTGTGAAGTATTTCACAAATCGTTAAAAGCTTTTTGAACGATTTATGAATTTATATTGGGGTCAGACCCCCTTTAGTTAACTAAAGGGAACTGAACCTATCATGATACGTGTGCCGCGTTCTGTGCTATCTATTTTCCATGCTAGCTTCATTTCTTTTATCATGAGATCCACGATAGACAGTCCGATTCCTGCCCCTTTTCCGGTAGACTCTCCGTTCATTCCTTCCCCTCGGTCTTCAATGATTATAACTGGGTTTTCCGAAATAATTTCTACTCGAATAGCCACGAATTTTCCTGAATTAGCATGTCTATTAATATTTTGTAGTAAGTTATCCACTATTCTTTCAAACCACTGTTTATCTACTTCCCAATAGAACGGTTCTTCTGGAATATCTAATTCAATCTGAAAACCCTTATTTTCAAAAGTGGGATACCAATTAGCAATGGATGTTCTTAATAAACGAGAAATGTCTGTTTTTTCAGGGTAAAATGGGTATTTACCTGACGAGAGTAGTGTATAAGATAATAGATTTTCTATCAATTGAGATAAGTATCCAACCTTATAGTCAATCAATTCAATGGATTGCTTTCCTTTATCCGTTAAGCTTTCTTTCCTTAAACTATAAGCGTGACCTCTTATGGTGGTTAAAGGTGTTCTTAAGTCATGCGATAAATTAGCGATTAGTTGTCTTCTTAGTTCTTCTTCTTCTTTTTCCCTAATTCTACTGGATTCAAGCTCTTTGATCATTTCGTTGAAAGCTTCCTCTAACTGACCAATTTCATCCATCTTTTTAATATCAAGAGGCTCTGGTATACCGTTTGAAGTTGGTCTAGTCATGGCCTTCTGAATTCTAAGCAGTCGTTTTCTAATTTTATAAAAAAAGATCCAAGAGACGATAATAAACAAACCTACAATGAATATAATTCCTACTAAAAACAGATGTTCATATTTATCACGAATCATTTCTCCGTTACTGATCATGATTGAACGAGGCACTTGCACGACCATAAATCCCTTGTCTTTATTTTCCCCAATAAAGGCAACTACCGTAAATGGATCTGCTGTTACCCCATGACTCTTTTTCATAAATTCAATCGTGTATGAAGGAGACCAATTTTTAGGAATAGATAATGTCTCTGGGATGGTCTTTTGGGTATTCCCTGATTCATCTACCCAAAACATGTTCGCTTCTTTATATGTTTTGTGTAACTCCGATAATTGTTGATTAATCTCTTTTTTTGAAGAGTGAGCAAGCTTTTTTGCCTCTTTGTGCCACAATTTTTCAATATCTACTCCATTTTGATAAATATTCTCTTTCATTCCTCCCATATTTAATGGCATGAAAACAAAGATAGAGATAACAGGAAAAGATAAGGGCAAAATCATGATAGCAACTAAAATAATTAATAAATATTTAGTTAATAAGGAGTTCCTTAGTTTCATTGTTTGATCCTATACCCAATTCCGCGGATGGTTTCAATAATTTTAGGTGAACTAGGATCTAATTCTACTTTTTCACGTAGATGGCGAATATGGACCATCAATGTTTTATCACCTTCCATATATGGCTCACCCCAAACAGATTCGTATATTTGTTCCTTTGTTAAAATCTGATTGGCATGTTTTATTAAATGTAAAAAAATATAATGCTGTTTACCTGTTAATATTAGCTCTTCTTCTGTGCGAGTATCTATTATTTGATTTTTTTCTACATCTACTTTTAGATGCCCTACTTTTATTTCGTTTGGTCCCGCTTGTCCAAATCTTCTTAGTAAAACTTCAATTCTCGCAGATAACTCTTCCGGATGAAAAGGCTTCGTTAAATAATCATCAGCGAACTGCAATCCTTGTAACTTGTCATCAACCGCTGTCCTTGCAGACAACATTAAAATAGGCGTATTAGGCTCCTCTCTTTTCAGCCTTTGACCTACCGTAAACCCATCCAGTCCGGGTAACATCACATCTAGGATGATTAAATCTACTCCTTTTACCATCTCGAGAGCCTGATCTCCTGACTTTAACCACGTAACGGTGTAGCCTCTTTCCTCAAGGTCCTCTTTCAACCAACTACCAATCTCTAAATCATCTTCAATATATAAAATTTGTTTCATAATATTCACCTATACCTTTATAATTTAGGGTGGAGTAAATGATTTCTATGATAACTTAGACATTTTCTACATACATAATAGGCAATAAATGTTAAAAAGACTAGTAGAAACTCCAATCTCGACTAAATATTTTCATAATTACCTAGATAAAAAACTGGAAAGGATGTTACATATGAAAAAAGTAATGACTATTGCTGGCTCTGATACAAGTGGAGGAGCAGGTATCCAAGCTGACTTAAAAACGTTTCAAGAACTTGGTGTATACGGGATGACAGCTTTAACGACCATCGTAACGATGGATCCAAAAAACCATTGGCACCATAATGTGTTTCCTCAAGCCATTGAGACGCTAGAAGCACAACTAGATACGATTCTTTCTGTTGGAATAGACGCTATGAAAACGGGAATGCTTGGATCTGTAGAGATTATCGAACTAGCAGCAAAAGTAATTGAGGAAAATAATCTTACTAATGTTGTTGTAGACCCTGTAATGGTATGTAAAGGAGAAGATGAAGTCCTTCATCCGGAAACAACGGAAGCATTACGCGAAATACTAGTTCCTAAAGCAACTGTTGTTACTCCTAACTTGTTTGAAGCATGGCAGTTAGCGAAGACTGGCCCTATTAAAACTATTGATGATATGAAAGAAGCTGCAGTAAAAATTCATGAGCTAGGGGCAAAATATGTCCTTATTAAAGGCGGTAGTAAAGTTAATCATGAAATGGCTGTAGATTTATTATTTGATGGTACAGAATTTACGCTATTTGAAAGTGAGAAAGTTGCCACTACTTATACTCACGGTGCTGGATGTACATATTCCTCAGCTATCACAGCAGAATTAGCTAAAGGAAAATCTGTGTTAGAAGCGGTTCAAGTGGCAAAAGAATTTATTACAGCTGCGATTTCAAACGGATTCCCATTGAACGAGTATGTAGGACCAACAAACCATGGAGCATATCGTAACTTAAAAATGGAAAAAGTAACTCAATAAGGATGATGAAAACAGAGCTCAGACTGGGCTCTGTTTTTTGTTAGTTAATTCTTCAAATCTAAGCTAACTATTTCGCTTTTTCAATCTTTTTTTAGTAAGATGAGAGTAGTCAAATAATGTCTCGAATTCAAACAAACACATTGTTTCTCATAAAAATTATAGGCATAAGGAGGCTTTTACATGGAAGTAGTGAATGTAGATGCAGTTCAAAAGGAGCTAAATCGATTATCTAAGCATGATGTGTACATCCATCTTGAAACAACAAACGGAGCATATGCCTCTCATTTTAATGAATCTTTCTTTTCATCAGGTGCCTTTATTCGAAATGCTAAAGTGCAGTTTGAGCATGGAAAAATTACTGGTGATCATCCATATAGAATCGGGTTAAAGCTTGAGATTGGATGGATTTATGCTGAAGGAATTACCCACTATGAGGTTGATTCACAAGGCAGATTGTTAATGGCTGGCCATGATCATCAAGGGAAATTGGCCGTAGCCTTACAAATTAGCGAATCCCCTTTTGAATAACCATATCTGGTAAAACTAATAAAGAGTATAAAAAGTCATTCAGTTAAAGGCAAGTATGCCGTTAGGAACTAGAACGAAAGGAGTTTTAATGATGGAAAAAGAGCGTCAACTATTAGTTATATTTCCACATCCAGATGATGAAGCTTTTGGTGTTTCTGGAACGATTGCTACCCATGTTAAAAACGGAACCCCTGTTACATATGCTTGTCTAACATTAGGGGAAATGGGAAGAAACATGGGAAATCCTCCTTTTGCTACTCGTGAATCTCTTCCGAAAATTCGTAAGCAAGAGCTACAAAATGCAGCTTCTATTTTAGGAATAAATGATTTAAGAATGCTGGGATACCGCGATAAAACGGTAGAGTTTGAGGATGAAGTCAAACTAGCTAATCATATGGCTGAGATCATTGCTGATGTTAATCCTTCTTTAGTGATTACTTTTTATCCTGGTTATTCTGTTCACCCTGACCACGACGCTACAGGTCGAGCAGTGGTAAGAGCCATAGAGCAAATTCCTGAAAATAAGAGACCAAAGTTACACTGTGTTGCTTTTTCGAAGAACTGTGTAGATGAGCTAGGAGAACCAGATGTTCAGCACAATGTAAGTGCGGTGACAGAAATCAAACTAGAAACAATCAAAGCACATAAATCACAAACTCAGCTGATGGCGGCTGAAATGGCTGAGAAACTAAAGAATAATGACCCACAAGCTCTAGCATGGATTCAAAATGAACGTTTTTGGACTTATAAATTTAAATGACAGCCAAATGTGGACATATAAAACAGAAAAGAGTTCGCAGGTGTGCGAACTCTTTTTACTCTTCTTCCAGAACATCTTTAAGATAACCCAACTGATGGCCATCTTCTTTTTTGATAATATTTACTAATGCTTTCTTAGTTAAAAAACTAAAAAGTCCTTTAGGATTAACCGCTACCTGTAACTCAGCCTGAGTTCCCTCTTCAATTTCTTCAAAAATATAGTGATAGGTTGTCACTAATCCATTAGCAGCGTTTACAACCGTATAGGAATGATTTGGATTATACTCAGTCAGCTCTAATTCTGCCTTCGTTTCTTTCCCACGAATCAATCTCGTTTCAATGAACTTACTCCCTTTTTGGATAGGCTCATTTGTTGATTTCACCGTCTTCTTTACAAAAGGCATAAACTTTGGAGCATTTTCTAAATTAACGGCGTAATTAAATACATCTTCTACTGGTTTACGGATAATCGCATAAACTCTGAAATCTGCCATTATTTCACCTCTATTTATTCGTATATTTCACCTGTTTGACAATGGACAAGTACAGGGCAATCGATTAAAAACATTTTCTTTAATGGTTGCTCCTTTTTAATAAATACATAATAAGGGCTTAAAGTGATATGCTTCTCCAGTTTTTTTAGTGCGTCTTCTTCTGACAGATGAATTAGGACATTTATTTTACTTTCTGTTCCTAACGGCTTTTCCATTATTTGAACAATCTCAAGTTCTTTTGGGTTGATAAAAATAAATTTCTTCTTCGTCTCTTTAAGATCTGAATTGATTGGAAGAATCATAGCAAGGATCATTCCTTGTTCTCTGACTAAAGTTTGTAAAATATACTCTCCCGATTCAGTCCCTTTATCTTTTAAGTAGCTTTTAATTAGCAGAATAATATTTTGTTCAAGCTCAGTATCTATTGGTTCTAAATCTGGATGAATAGGCTGACTTGGGTGGTTAGAATGAAAGCTCACTCTTTCATTAAATTGACTAAAGAGCTTGTCCAAAGGTTGAATATTGATTTTTGCTTTAAGTAACTCATCTTTTTCATGCCACTCTAGAGTCATTTCTACGTTTACTTGATACCCGTCTTTTTGTAACACATCATAAGAATGACTCCATTCCCCTTTTGCATCTATAAAAGTTTCCTCGATACCGTAGTAAAGCTCATAAGTTAATCGACCTTTTGAATCCATTTTAGGCATTGCTATTCTTCCAAGTCGTTCTCTGCTTATCTTACCTATGTCTCCAAGAAAAGTCTCTATTCCTCCGTCAAAATTCAAGAAATATAGAGATGGAAGTAATCCGTATATAGAATAAAAAGTAATGTTTCCTCGTTCATTAACTTTAATAACTATATTGCCTGATGGATAAACGAGTATATGATTCAATACCGAGCGGTAACTAAATTCAGTCTCGTTTTCCGATTCCTTTTTAAATTCTAGTTTTAAATCCTCTATTTTCACGCCTAGCCAGCAATCCAACCAGTCGTTCACTATTATTTGAGGGTCCTTTTCATTCTTAGGAATCTCTCTCTTATCTAATCCACCGACAATTATGAACGTTTTTAACAAGTTTAAGTTGATTTCCCATTCAATAATAACGGTACCATCAGGATTGAAGTCTCCCCCTTTTTCGTATGTTTGATTTGGCGGATAGAATTCTATATTTAAAACATATGATGTCTCTTTTAAAGGTGAGATTATTTGACGAATACTCCAGTCAGTAATATGGAACGTATCTAAATAGAAATTCCTTTTTATTTCTCTTATCTTTTCTTCAGGATTAAAAGTATGGATATTCACCCTTTACCGTCTCCTTTATCAACAACTATTCCTATTATACTTGATTATTTAGTAGAGTAGTTGTTTTTCCATTCATAAAAATAAATCCCTATTCCACTACCATTTCTTGCTATACTATATACGATTCTCTTAAAAATGGAGGTTTCTATGAACGAGTATTTTGCCTTTGCAATCCTAGCTTTAACATCATTCTTTACATTAATCAATCCATTAGGTGTTATGCCTATTTACTTAACGATGACAGCAGAACTAGATCAGGAGATGAAGAAAAAGACAGCTCTAAAAGCAACCATTGTCTCTTTTATCATCCTTATTTTATTTGCTATTACGGGACAATTAATATTTAAATTTTTTGGAATAACGATTAATAGTTTAAAAGTTGTTGGAGGAGTGATCTTCTTTTTAATGGGACAAGATATGCTACAAGCTCGTCTAGTAAAAACAAAAATCTCAGAAAAAGAAGTCAAAAGTTATACAAATGATATTTCCATTACTCCACTAGCTATCCCAATGATTTGTGGGCCTGGTGCAATTACAAATGCCATTTTAATGATGGACACAGCGGTGGGGAATTATGCCTTAAAGGGTATACTCATTGCGGTTATATTCATTGTTTGTTTAGCTACATATCTCATTCTTTTAAACTCTACTAAAATTTACGACTTACTCGGTGAGACCGGAAATAATATTTTAATGCGTTTAATGGGGCTCATTGTTATGGTTATCGCTGTTGAATTTATCGTTAGCGGATTAACGCCGATTGTACGTACAATGTTAAAAATATAGGGAAAATAGCAAGGAGTTGTCCTTGCTATTTTTTTCTTTCCTAGAACAGTAACTTATTAGTTTAAATTCCAAACTTGCAAAAGTGAGTGATTACTCACTTTACATTTTTCAGAAATCAGCATATGATAATAATGAGTGATTACTCACTCTTTAAAAGGAGGCGAATAAAATGGCACTTGTATCAATTAAAGATGTTTCTAAAGCATTTGGTACACAACAAGTCTTAGTGAATATTAATCTAGATATTTTCAAGGGTGAAATATTCGGTCTTTTAGGACCATCCGGGGCTGGAAAAACAACACTGGTTAAACAGTTAGTCGGACTTGATTTACCAACCTCTGGTGAAAATTATTTGTTTCAACAGAAAGTTCCCTCACTCAAGCTGATCGAAAGAGTGGGCTATATGGCACAATCAGATGCTTTATATGGAGAATTATCTGCGAAAGAAAATCTAGAATTTTTCGCATCACTTTATGGTCTAACTGGGAGAAAGCGAAAGGAAAGAATGGATACAGTCATGAGGGTAGTTGAATTGACTGAACACATGAACAAATTAATATCCAACTATTCAGGTGGAATGAAGAGAAGACTGTCCTTGGCTATTGCTCTATTGCATGAGCCAGAACTGCTAATACTAGATGAACCGACTGTCGGTATTGACCCTGTTTTAAGAAAGAGTATTTGGGATGCTTTCTATGAATTAAAGAAAGAGGGAACTACGATCATCGTAACTACCCATGTTATGGATGAAGCTGAAAAATGTGACCGATTAGGAATGATTCGTGACGGAAAACTCATTGCTGTAGGCACACCCGAAGAGTTAAAAGCCCAATCAAATTCCTCTAACATTGAAGAAGCTTTTCTAGTATATGGAGGTGTTAAACGTGAGAATTAAAGCTTTAGTCATAAGAATCTTAAGACAAATATTTCGTGATAAGCGCACGATGGCTCTACTAATAGTGGCTCCTATTCTTGTATTAACTATGCTCCATTTAGTTTTTAACGGAGATGATTACGTTCCAAAGGTTGGGCTTGTCCAAGTTCCTGAATTGATTGAAAGTCAGTTAGACTTAAGTCACGCGGAAGTAACCACTTATGAGCAATTAAAAGACGCTGAAGAAGATCTTTCCGCAAAAGAATTAGACGGATATCTTTTATTTAAAGATCAAAAAGTGTCCATTTTTTTAGAGGGTAGTGACCCAAGTGTGAACGGAGCAACGATGAAGTGGTTTGAAGGAGCTTTAAAACCATTACAACCCAACGAGCAAGCTACTATACCAGACGTTAACTTCTTACATGGTTCCAGTGATATGAGACAGTTTGATTATTTCGGACCTGTGCTTCTTGGATTTTTCGTATTCTTTTTTGTATTCCTTATTGCAGGAGTGTCGTTTTTACGAGAAAGAACGACAGGGACGCTTGAAAGATTATTATCGAGTCCCCTTAGAAAGTCTGAGATTGTGTTAGGTTATGTGATTGGATTTGGGATATTTACTACCATTCAAGCAACCATCATTGCAGCTTATGCCATTTATGTTTTAGGAATGATTATGGAAGGTAGTTTTATTTATGTTCTATTAATTACCTTGCTTTTATCTTTAACTGCCTTAACATTAGGTATCTTACTTTCTGCTTTTGCTAATAATGAACTTCAAATGATTCAGTTCATCCCTATCGTAATCGTACCGCAAATCTTTTTTTCAGGATTGTTTAATTTAGAGACCATATCAGAATGGCTAAACTGGATTGGTGTGTTAACACCGCTCTATTACGCGGCAGAAGCCCTTCGTGATGTTATGGTTAGAGGATACGGTTTAGAAGATATTTATATAAATTTACTTGTTCTTTTCGGTTTTTCCTGCTTTTTTATGATTTTAAATATCTTAGCTTTAAGAAAGTATCGTAAAATATAATTAATTACTGTAACAAACAAAGGGGTTAAACATGTCAGACCAAGAAAAATTAATTGAACAACTCTTCGATTCCGAAGATGACTTAACAGAAAAACAAAAAAAAATCATTATTGCTGCGATTGAGTCTTTTGCTGAAAAAGGATATGCATCTACATCTACAAGTGAGATTGCTAAAAAGGCAGGAGTCGCTGAGGGAACCATTTTTAGACACTATAAAACCAAAAAAGACCTTTTGTTATTTATCGTTGCACCCATGATGGCGAAGCTACTTGCACCTTTTGTTATCAAAGATTTAAACAAAGTTTTAAATCAGAAATATGACCGATTTGAAGATTTCTTGAGAGCAATGATTGAAAATCGTTTAAAGTTTTTAAATAATAATATGGATCTTTTTAAAATCTTAATTCAAGAGATTCCTTTCCAGCCGGAACTGAAAGAGCAGTTTAAAGAACATATTGTTTTAAAAGTCTATGATCGCTTTAAACAGATTGTTGAGCACTATCAAGAAAAGGGCCAAATTATCGATCTCCCGCCTACTCGAGTCATACGCATGGCTGCCTCTAGTATTTTTGGATATCTCATTGCCAGAAACTTAATCTTTCCTGAAGTGGACTGGGATGATGAAACAGAAATCGAGGAAACGATTCGCTTTATTATGCATGGACTTTCTCCAAAAAGGTAAGGCTTGGTGAGAAACCAAGCCTTATTTTTTGGAGATTTTAGAGAAGAACTACAAGTCCTCTAGCTGAATTTTATAAAGTTTATCATCATTAGGCTGTGGAGTTCCTCGCCCATCTGTATTGTTGCTAACAAAGTATATGGTATTTCCTTCAATATAAATATCTCGAATCCGTCCTAGTCCTGAGATGACTTCTCTTGATTTTCCCGTCTTTAAGTCAAATTCTCTAACGGCATTTCCTCTTAAGGTAGCGACATATAACTTGTTATTGTAAGCCTTCAGCCCTGATGGAGCCCAAGTAAAGTCATTGCCTGATTGAAACAAGGGGGTTTCCATTCCTTGCTTCGCTTCGTCTCCTTGGATGACTGGCCATCCATAGTTTTTACCTGCTTGTATCTGATTGATTTCATCGTGTGCAGATGGACCATGTTCACTCGCATAAAGAATCCCTTCACTTGTCCAAGCTAAACCTTGAGGATTACGGTGACCAACACTATAGACATAAGAATCTCCAAAGGGATTATCACTTGGAATAAAGCCATCTAGGTTCATTCTTAGTATTTTACCACCTAAAGACTGTTTATCTTGAGCAAGATCAGGTTCTGTAGCATCCCCCGTTGTTGCATATAACTTTTGATCAGGACCAATCGCTAATCGGCCACCATGGTGATATTGACCGCTAGGAATCCGATCGATTAGGAGTTTTCCTTCCTTCCAAGCTGTTCCATCAAAGGTTAAAATAACGATTCTATTATACTGCTTCCCATTGTTCTCATATGTATAATAGGCATACGCTTGCTGTGTGCTTGAGAAATCAGGAGAAAGAACAAAACCTAATAATCCTGCCTCTGCAGCAGTAGAAAGAGGCTTTTCAAGTACTACCTTTTGGCGTTTTAATTGATTATCTTTTACTTCAACAATACTTCCCGTTCGCTCGCTTACATAAAAATTGTCATCTATTTTATTGATTGCCCAAGGAATCTTTAGATTCTCCGCCACTACCTCTACATTCTGCCTAGGGGAACTCACTTCTTTATCCTCTTGATTGACGCTACCCGGTTTTTGATTATGTGAACAACCCATTAAAAATAGAACAAATAGCAATAAGGTAAAAAGTTTCCTCATTTTTCTCCTCCTACTCTTGAATGGCTAATAGAATGGCTTCTCCCACTCCACTTTCTTCATTTGTTAAAGTGACATAATCACCTTCATCACTTTATTTGAATCTTTCCTATTATATCTATTGTAGGAGTTCCCAAAACAATAATCTAATTTTTACTCTTTATGGCCTCAATGGTTGATATTCTCCTATAAGCTATTGTCGAAAATTCTTTACCAAATATACCTTTTCCATATTATGGTGTGTATGTTACTATCTTTATATGAATGAAAAAATAAAATATTCATATATTCATAATGAGGGTGATTAGATGCGTGGTTTCACAGAAATAGAAAGAGAACAAATCCAATCTCAATTATTTGATAAGGGGAAGGAATTATTCTCTGCCCATGGTTTAAAAAAGACTAGTATTAAAGAGTTAACGGATTCAGTTGGAATTGCACAAGGATCCTTTTATTTGTTTTTTCAATCTAAGGAAGAATTGTATTTTCGAATCTTAGAACGTGAAGAAGAGGCAATTAAAAAAAGCTTACTAAGTGAACTGGTACTGCCGATGAATGCTAAACATTTTAAAGATTTTCTATTGAAGGGAATAAACTTAATTTCAGTAAACCCTTTAATCCGTCGCTTGTATTTTGAAGGAGAGTTAGAACTTTTAATACGAAAGCTTCCAGAGAAAATCGTTGAGGCACATATAAAAAATGATGAAGATTTATTAAAGCCTTTGCTTCGTTCATTTGGAATTGGAGAGGGCAAAGAGGAACAAATAAGCGGGGCAATTAGAGGCTTCTTTATTATGGTCCTTCATAAAAAAGAAATAGGCGAAGCCACCTATGATTCTGCCATAGAATTTTTAGCAGAAGCCATCTCCAACCAAATTTTCAAGGATGATAAATCATGATAGAGGTAAGAAATTTACAGTATTCATATCCCGGGAAAAAGACTCAAACCATTAAGAATATTAATTTTTCTATTCAGAAGGGGGAAATCTTTGGCTTTCTAGGACCATCTGGAGCTGGTAAGAGTACAACCCAGAAAATATTAATTGGTCTTCTTAAAGGTTACGAAGGTTCCGTTAAAGTAATGGGATCTGAATTGAAAACCCTTAAACAAGATTATTATGAAAAAATAGGTGTGGCCTTTGAATTCCCAAACTTTTATAGCAAATTCTCAGCCCTGGAGAATTTACAGCACTTTGGTCGACTGTATTCAGTTGAAACGATTGAACCTTTAGAACTTCTTCGTTCGGTTGGTTTAGAAAAAGATCATGCCACAAAAGTATCTGCTTTTTCAAAGGGGATGAAGATGCGCTTGAATTTCTGTCGTGCGCTCATAAATAAACCTGATTTAATTTTCTTAGATGAACCAACCTCAGGACTGGATCCTGTTAACTCCAAAGTGATGAGAGAGAAAATTCTGGCGCTTAAAAATGAAGGAAAAACGGTTGTGATAACCACACATAATATGATGCTAGCTGAGGAAATTTGTGATCGTGTTGCTTTTATTGTTGATGGAAAAATTAGTTTGATAGATTCACCGAAGGAATTGAAGCTACAAAAGGGGAAGAAAACCGTTCAAGTTGAGTTTGAAGCAGAAGGCCAGACAGAAGTAAAAGAATTTTTATTAAGGGAGTTAAAAAGTAGCGAGCTGTTTCAGTCATTACTTCAGACCGATCAAATCAAAACCATTCATACACAGGAAGCTTCATTAGAGGATATTTTTATTGAAGTGACCGGAAGGAGTTTGTTATGAGACTAGTGTCTTCCATTAAAGCTGATATTACGTTTCAGTTTCGACACTATCTATATTACGCCTACCTAATTGTAAGCATGTTATATATTTTACTGCTATATTGGATTCCTTTAGGCGTAAAGGAACAAACGGCCATGTTTTTACTATTTTCCGATTGTTCTTTTCTCGGCTCGTTTTTCATTGGAGGCATTATTTTACTAGAAAAAGATCAAGGCATTTATGACCATTTATTTGTTACTCCCATACGTGTTTCAGAGTTTATTTGGTCTAAAGTCGTCTCTTTAGGGGTATTATCCATAATTTCGAGTTTGATTATATTTGGGTTATCATTTGGACTTTCCTGGAGACTGCCACTACTGATACTAGGAGTAGGATTGAATTCAATATTTGCAAGCTTACTAGGCTTCATATTTGCTGTACAAGTAAAGTCTATTAATCAATATTTGATGATTTCGCCTTTGTTTGTTACTGTTTTTTTCCTACCTGTACTAGAAGTTTTGAAAGTTTGGGAATCACCTATTCTTTATTTCATTCCTGGTAAAGCTGGATTATTGCTTATGGAAGGGGTCTTTACATCTTTATCATTTCCTGAGTGGATATACTCAATAACGATGCTGCTATTAGCCATCTTCATCACCTATAAGCTATCATACAATAGCTTCTACAAACATATCATTTTGCGGATAGGGGGATAGAAAAATGAAGAAAATTCTTGCTCTGACCCTTTTCGATCTAAAATATGTGTTTCGCGACTTCATGCTAATCGTATCTATTGTAGCACCGATTTTCTTAGCTATTTTATTTGGCTACGGAATACCTTTAGTCTCTGTTCTCATTGAAGAACGGTTTGGGTTTGATTTGATGGCATATACAGACTTATTAACGATCGTTTTATACTTACCGTACCTGTTATGCAAGGATTATTCGCAGCTTTCATTATTTTAGACGAGCAGGACGAGGACATCCTTACCTATGTGTCTATCACTCCGTTATCTAAAGACGGCTATCTGATGTATCGGTTGGGTGCACCTGTTGTCATTAACTCTTTGCTAACCATTGTCGCCTTAAGCATTGCAGGATATCATGATGTTATTACATGGTCCTTTCTGCCAATCATACTGTTGTTAGCATTAAAAGCACCACTAGTTGCATTATTTGTTGCTGGTATGGCTAAAAATAAGGTTGAAGGGCTCGCTGTATCAAAAGTTGCTAGTATTCTATTATTAGTTCCTTTCGCCTTTTATTTTGTTGATGGTGGATGGAAGTACTTTGCGGGAATCCTTCCACCATTTTGGACAGTTGCTGCATTCTTTTACTCATTACAATCTGCCTATCTACAGTACTGGTTGCATATGGCTGTGGCCGTTTTAACTCATATCATTTTAATCTATCTTCTTTATAGCCGATTTAAGAGAATCGTTTAAATTAGAATGAGGTTATAAGAATATGTTTGATAATGCACAATAAGGGAGCCCAGGTGCACGATAATGAGAGTTATCGCACCTAGGCTCCCTTGTTTCAATAAAAAATGCACGTTTACATTTCACTTACTTAGAGGTGGCTAAACTAACTTGAAAAAACTGACCTACACACTCTTCTCCATCTTTTACTTCTAGCTTTTCTTCATATGAGAATCCGTAGCGTTTAAAAATCTTTTTCCAATATTGAACCGCTCTTTCATTACTTTTTAGCTGCTCAACAAAATAATTTCCTTGATGAGTTTCAAATAGCAAGTCTAACGCTTGTTCACCTATTCCTTGCCCACGATATTGATTAAGTAAGAAGAAATCATTAATACAGTAATCTACCTTTGTCATTAAAGGGGCGCTCAGCAGTAGGAAGAACCCTGCTAAGTGACCATCGACTTTTATCAAATAGGGATGAATCCCTTCTTTTTCCCAAATTAGATGAAAGGCATCGAACTCGAACAGGCCATTCTCATTTGGCTGTAAACCTTCCGAATATAAAGAAAGATCATGTAAATATAAAGAATATAAGTTTTTTAGTGTTTCCTTTTCTGATTCCTTTGCAACTATCAATTCCGTTGTCATGAGATTATTACCACCCTAATTATAATAAGTCCATTTTATGGTAAATTACTTATTAATGGCAACAAAATCTATGAACCTACTATTTGACCACCGTTTACATGAAGGACTTGACCACTAACATATCTTGATTCATCAGAAGCAAGATACACATAAGTAGGTGCGAGTTCAAAAGGTTGGCCAGCTCTCTTCATTGGTGTATCAACCCCAAATTTCATTACGTCCTTTTCCTTAAAACTTGAAGGAATGAGTGGGGTCCAAATGGGTCCAGGTGCCACGGCGTTTACACGTATTCCCTTATTCACAAGTGAAAGGGAAAGTGATCTTGTAAAAGTAACAACAGCTCCTTTAGTAGCCGAGTAATCTATAAGTTTCTTATGTCCTTGATAGGCTGTAATGGAAGTAGTATTGATAATGGAACTTCCAGACTTTAAGTATGGAAGAACGGCTTTTGTTAAGTAAAAATAAGCAAATACATTGGTTTGAAATGTTCGCTCTAACTGATCTTTTGTTATTTCTAAAATATTTTCAGAGACATATTGTACAGCATGATTATTGAGTACAATATCAATTTTTCCAAATCTCCTTAATGTTTGTTGGACCACATATTCAGAAGACTGTTCTTCCTTCATATCAATAGGGATTAAAAGTGATTCCCCACCTAACTCCCTTATTCGTTGCTCAGTCTCCTTGGCGTCTCGATGTTCGTTTAAGTATACAATAACTACCTTAGCTCCTTCTTTAACGAAGGCATATGCAACAGCGCGGCCAATTCCACTATCACCGCCTGTTATAATAGCCACTTTACCCCTTAATTTTCCTGACCCAAGGTAGTTTGGATCTTCTGAAATCGGTCTTGGAACCATAACATATTCATAGCCTGGATGGATGTTCTGATGTTGGGGTGGAAAAGCAATTGGAACGTTCTTACTCTCTTTCTTGTATCCGTAATAAGGATAAACAGGATACATATTTGCTCCTCCTCTCTAGGCCATTCAGCCATGTCTAGGACCATTCATTTTATTCATTTATTTTGTTTGTTATGCAAGTCCTTTAGAGTTAACAACATGTACAAGTTGTAATTTTTTTCAGAATAAAAGGAATATACTGTTTACTGTAGAATAATATATAGGTCCATTAATTGGAAACCAAGCAAAGGGATTACTGAAGAGGGAGGAGAATTATTATGAAATTATTAGTTTCATTTTTTAACAGAATCATGCAACGATATTTGCCAGACCCGTTCTTATTTGTTGTTATTTTAACCTTCGTTGTATTTGTTCTTGGATTGATTTTTACTGGAAGCAATCCTTATCAAATGGTTCAATTCTGGGGTAATGGGTTTTGGAGCTTACTAACATTCTCGATGCAAATGGTACTTGTATTAGTAACCGGCCACGTGTTAGCTAGCAGTGCTCCTTTTAAAAAGGGGTTAGGGGCACTTGCTAGTATAGCTAAATCACCTGGCCAAGCGATTATCATTGTAACAGTAGTATCGATGGTTGCTAGCTGGATTAACTGGGGATTCGGATTAGTAATTGGAGCATTATTTGCAAAAGAGTTAGCGAAAAAAGTGCAAAATGTTGATTATCGCCTGTTAATTGCAAGCGCTTACTCAGGGTTCCTTATCTGGCATGGTGGATTCTCTGGATCGATTCCTTTAACCATCGCAACAGAAGGCCATTTCTCACAAGAATTAATTGGAATTATTTCTACTGATCAAACGATATTTGCTACATTTAATGTCGTTATTGTTTTAGCATTATTAGTTATTATTCCAATAGTAAATAGGCTCATGATGCCATCAAAAAACGAAACCGTTATTGTTGACCCAATGTTACTAAAAGATGATGTTCAAACTGCAACGATTGAAGCTGGAGCATTAACTCCTGCTGACCGTCTAGAAAATAGTCGTATCGTGTCTTTAATTACAGGGTTATTTGGTTTAGTATTTTTATTTTATTACTTCTCAACAAATGGATTTAAGCTTAATTTAGATATTGTTAATTTCTTATTTTTATTCTTAGGAATCATGTTCCATGGTACTCCAAAGCGTTTCCTTGAAGCTGTATTAAATGCAGTAAAAGGAGCAAGCGGAATTATTGTACAGTTCCCTTTCTACGCCGGTATTATGGGCATGATGACTGCTTCAGGCTTAGCTAAGGTCATGTCAGAAGCATTCGTCTCTATCTCAAATGAAGCTACATTCCCGTTCTTTGCTTTTATAAGTGCAGGAATAGTGAACTTCTTTGTTCCATCAGGTGGGGGCCAGTGGGCTGTTCAAGCTCCTGTTATGCTTGAAGCCGCAAAGGAATTAGGTGTTTCCTATGCTAGAACAGCTATGGCAGTAGCTTGGGGAGATGCTTGGACCAATCTTATTCAACCATTCTGGGCACTTCCAGCACTAGCTATTGCTGGACTGAAAGCAAAAGATATTATGGGCTTTTGCGTATTAGCATTAGTTATTAGTGGAGTGGTAATCTCTGTTGGACTAACTTTCTTTTAAAAAATATCAATTTACCTGAGACCGTGTGTGATGCGGTCTCTTTTTTTTGGCTTGTTAAGATAAATTACTTGATTCTAACGTAACGTGAGGTTGTATGATGAGGGGGAACATGATTATAGGAGAGTATTTATGTCAATAAAATATTCAATAAAGTTTATTTAAAAGGGGGTACTTTTGCGATGAAAAAACAAAAACAAATGACGAATTCTTCCTCCCATTTCAAGGATTTTTGGAATCTTTTAAAGGATGCAAATCCACCGAAATGGATTCTAATCTTTGCGATTTCTCTAAGCGTAATTGAAACAGCCGCGGGGTTAATCCTTCCTTTATTTACAAAGTCACTTGTTGATCAGCTAGCCGTTGCTGCTTTAGAAACTTCTGTTATCTTACTACTAGCTTTAGCCTTTATCATTCAAACCATTTCTGGAGGATTCTCTTTTTACTTTATGACCTATATAGGAGAGTCCATTGTTGCTAGCTTAAGGAAGAAATTGTGGAAGCATATTCTCTACCTACCTATCCCTTATTTTGATGCCAGCGAATCAGGTGAAACGATGAGCCGAGTTACACAAGATACGAATACGGTGAAAGCATTAATCACTCAACATTTAATTTCATTTGTAACAGGAATTATATCGATTATTGGTGCTGTTGCCATTCTTTTGTTCATCGACTGGAAAATGACGATCATTATGATTACGGCAGTCCCTCTATCTCTAATCATCTTGATGCCTCTTGGTCGTAAAATGTATAAAATCTCAAAAGCAACTCAAGATGAGATGGCTAAGTTTTCAGGTAATTTAGGTAGAGTTCTTTCTGATATTCGTCTTGTTAAAGCCTATCATGCTGAAAATGCTGAACAATCTAAAGGAGAAAAGGGAATTTCACACCTTTTCCAATTTGGTTTAAAAGAAGCACGAATACAAGCGATTATTTCACCTTTTATGACTTTCATTATGATGCTTGTCTTAATCATTTTAATTGGTTACGGAGGGGTGAGGGTGGCCTCTGGTACATTAACTGCTGGTTCATTAGTGGCCATCATTATTTATATGTTTCAAATTGTCGTTCCTTTTAGCCAAATGGCATCATTCTTTACCTCCTTTCAAAAAGCAATGGGAGCTACTGAGAGAATTCAAATGATTTTATCTAATGAGAAAGAACATGCACACACTGGTATTCAAGTTGCGAATCCATCAAAAGATATCCGTTTTAAGAATCTATCTTTCTCATATAAAAACAATGAGCCTATTATTAAGAATGTAAACCTTCATATACCAACGGGGAAAACAACCGCTTTTGTTGGTCCAAGTGGAAGTGGAAAAACAACTTTATTTGCTCTCCTTGAACGCTTTTACCATCCTACAAATGGGGAAATCACGCTTGGAGATACGAATGTCGCTGAGTTAAATTTACATTCATGGCGAAGTCAAATTGGCTATGTCTCTCAAGAAAGTCCTATTATGTCCGGTACGATTCGCGACAATATTAAGTATGGTATAGACCTGGGGGTTTCTGAACAAGAAGTGATTACGGCTGCTGAATTAGCTAATGCTGCTGAATTTATTGAAAGATTACCTCAAGGGTTCGATACGGAAGTAGGTGAAAGGGGTATTAAGCTTTCAGGTGGTCAAAGACAAAGGATTGCCATTGCTCGTGCTCTAATACGTAACCCGAAAATACTTTTATTAGATGAAGCAACCTCAAATCTGGATAGTGCTTCAGAACTTCTTGTTCAAAAGGCACTTCAAAATCTTATGAAAGGGCGAACGACCTTAGTGATTGCCCACCGTTTGTCAACAGTAGTGGAAGCGGATCAAATCGTTGTTTTAGAACAGGGAGAAGTTACTGGAACTGGTTCTCATCAAGACCTCTTACAAACACATGGTTTATATAGGGAGTTAGCAGAACAGCAACTCCAAAGTGAAAAAACGAACCAAGTTTTATTAGGGAATAGTAAACAAGGGTAACTTATATCTTAAGTAGGAACTAGGAGCTTTTTTAGAAAAGCTCTTTTTTATTTTTCACCATAACTAAGATGGAAAGAGGAATATAGTTGGCAATAGAACAAGTATCGCTTAAAATAACATTTAGCTATTAAAGTATTTTGACCATACATAGAACAGTCAAAATACTCGTAGCCTAAATAACAACTAGATAAGAATTTAAGGGGTGATACTTGTCAATGGAACGTACGAAAGAAAAAATAAATAGCGCAAGTCTATTAAAGTTTCTTTTACCTTCTTTATTAGGGATTAGCTTTTTTATGGTACCGATCTCTTATGAAGGAGAAATAACCATTCCAATTGCTATTTTGTCAGGTTGGTTACAAAATCTATTAACCGAATTCCTTCCTGAGATTATGACGGTTATTATTGTCTTAACATTACTTGGAACCATTATTACTAAGTTCCTTAAGCCAGCATTTATCGTAAAAGGTTCATTTTTCTACCATTTATTTAATGTGACAACTGTTTGGTTTGTTGCTAGACTTTTAGGTGCCATCTTTGCTATTTTGACCTTGCTTCAAATCGGTCCAGAGTGGATTTGGTCAGAAAATACAGGCGGACTTTTACTAAACGATTTACTGCCGATTCTATTTTCAGTATTTTTGTTTGCAGGACTTTTCTTACCATTATTGCTTAACTTTGGTTTACTTGAACTGTTCGGTGCATTACTAACAAAAATTATGCGTCCTGTTTTTAAACTTCCTGGTCGCTCCTCTATTGACTGTGTGGCTTCATGGCTTGGAGATGGAACGATTGGAGTTCTATTAACGAGTAAACAGTATGAGGAAGGATATTATACAAAACGTGAAGCGGCTATCATTGGTACAACTTTCTCTGTTGTTTCCATAACATTCAGTTTAGTTGTTATTTCACAAGTAAACTTAGGACATTTATTTGTGCCATTTTATATTACGATTACAGCAGCTGGAGTATTTGCGGCGATTATCAGCCCAAGAATTCCTCCTTTGTCTAGAATGCCTGATACTTACTATATGGATAAGCCGGCAGCAGCTACAGAAGACATTCCAAAGGGATATACACCTTTTAGCTGGGGTTTAAAACTAGCTGTGACTAAAGCTAGCCAAAACCAAAGCCTAAAGGCATTCTTCCAGCAAGGCGGAAAAAATATTTTGGACATGTGGATGGGTGTTGCTCCTATCGTTATGGCACTAGGAACTCTAGCATTAATTGTTGCTGAATACACACCAGTATTTAAATATTTAGGAATGCCTTTTATTCCTATTCTTGAATTAATGCAGGTACCTGAGGCAAGAGCAGCTTCTGAAACACTGGTTGTTGGTTTTGCAGATATGTTCTTACCATCTGTTATTGGTGCTAGCATTGAAAGTGAAATGACTCGCTTTATTATTGCTTGTACTTCTGTTACTCAGTTGATTTATATGTCTGAGGTTGGTGGGCTTTTATTAGGCTCAAAAATTCCTGTTACGTTTAAACATCTTGTTATTATTTTCATACAGCGTACCATTTTAACTCTACCAATCATTGTATTAGCGGCACATATTATCTTTTAAAATTACAACTTTTTTTATTAATACCAGAGAAAGCGATTACATCCTAATCCTCTCTGGTATTTTTAATTAAAAAAATTAAAAAGAGCATCGAAGCCGATACTCTTTGTTTTACGTTCTAAACACATTGGAAAGAACGAATTCTTCTTAAATCTGTTCCATAATAGACCCATCTGAAGTTTCTCCAACGGTAGCCAGCAACCGAGTCTCTTCCTACAAAGGTTGGATAGAACCAGAAACTCCTTCCGTTGTTTAACCACACAAATGTAAAACGGAATAAACATCTTCTAATAGCCCCTGGGTCTACAGCAAATGTTGACACATCTGATTGTTGTAGTTGAGGGGTAAAAGAAGGTGGTGGTGAGGTTGGTGGCCCAGCCTGTGGGTTCCCTGAACCTGTTTGACCCCCTCCTGGGAAGCCTGGAGTGCCCCCTGGTTGACCTCCCCCTGGGAAGCCTGGAAAGCCTCCTGGTTGACCTCCCCCTGGGAAGCCTGGAAAGCCTCCTGGTTGACCTCCTCCCGGGAAGCCTGGAAAACCTCCTGGTTGACCTCCTCCTGGGAAGCCTGGGAAGCCTCCTGGTTGACCTCCTCCCGGGAAGCCTGGAAAACCTCCTGGCTGACCCAATCCCGGAAATCCTGTTTGCCTAACATCTATAAAACTAGGTGTATCTAATAATGGATCATTATTAAGTAAGCCATTATAATAGCCAAAATCATTATAACTCAAGATCCTATACCCCTTTCTCAAAGTGTATTCCTTGTAATCTATGCAATTCGCCTAATTTGGTGAAATTTATTTTAGTCAATTTTCAGCGATTTTTTTTATTTCTAACTGAATCTGTTCTCTAAATTTATTTACAACTGTAAAATCCATAGCTTCAATATAGAGGCCCTCTAATGTTTCATGAAGATTTTTAGCTTGTGCTAAGCAGCCAATTGCTTCCTGCATTTTGTCTTTATATTTCTTTGCATACGATTGAATCTCTTCTGCATACTTTTCGTCCGTTCCTTCATGAATAATGGTTCCATACATATCGATAATTTCATCACCTTCGCGGGTCGGGAAGTATTCGTGCGGTGCTGTACTGTCAAATATAGCCCATCCTAATTCCCTTACAATCACCATATCTAAGCTGTGGGGATCAAATCCACAATGATAAATTTCAACATCGAAGCCTCTATCTTCAGCTTCTGCTGCAATTTTCTTTAACATCGTGGATTTTCCTGATCCGGGTCTCCCTTTAATAAAGTAGCGCTTTTCAATTTCTTCCGTTAAATTAGGAACAAAGTCTACAGCACCCTTTGGAGTAGCCGCACCTAAGAAGCGATGTTTAACCTCAGAAGATTTGTTAAGTGATAACTCCCCATAAAATTGGTCTATTAGCTTTTCCGTTAGTTCGTTAGCCTTTTCAAAATCCATATTTTCAATAAAAATCTTTTCCCAGTCATCATGGATTTTTAATGCCTCTCCGAACTTACTATAAGCATTTTGAAAGGCTTCACTTCTTTGATGATTCAATTTTGTGATTTTCTCTTTCTCATTTCTGAGCTTAGCCGAATTCCATGCTTCCCCGAGATTGATGTATTCTTCAATAACCCCTGGAGCTTTAGGTTCAATTACATGAGGAAATGTACCATCCACTATCCCTACTTTTAACTCAGTGATTTTTACTCCATCAATGGAGTTATTATCTGAGGAACAATGTAAATATTCTATGTTATAACCTTTTTCAAGCCAGTAAGAGCCAATCGCCTTCATCATAGAAGATTTCCCCGTACCTGGCCCTCCTTTTAATATGAAAAGTCGGTCAAGATCTTTTAAGTTGGATTCATATAAGCTGTAAAAGCCTCGAGCTGTATTTCCACCTGCATAGTAATTAGTCAATTTTCCAGACATACTCACACGTCCTTTTCTTTAAGCTGTTACCCGAAAATGATTGTTATTATCTACCTACGGGATAGCGGTTTTCATGAATACGATATGCAGAAAAGGAGCTATAGGTGAATGCCTAAAAGCAGTAACCGTTTATACGAAACAAAAAAGACCCCTAAAAGGAGTCCTTAGTTTATTTCAGTAATTCAGCTATTTTAGCTTGAGTAACCTGTTTAAGGTCTTCCACTGTTAATTCCATTTGTACACCAATTTTTCCACCGCTAACAATGATTTTATCTATTGTATGTGCACTTTCATCTATAAAGGTTGAATATAACTTCTTCATTCCAACCGGTGAACATCCACCTCGAATATAGCCTGTCCACTTTTGAATATCTTTTACTGGAATCATATCAATCTTTTTCTCTCCTGCTGCTTTCGCTCCCTTTTTCAAATCGAGCTCTGCTTCAACAGGGACAATAAAGACAAATAGGTTTTTGCTATTCCCTTGAGCAACTAGTGTTTTATAAACTACACTTACAGGTTTTCCGATTTTCTCAGCAACTGATACACCATCTATCTTTCCATCTTGGCTGTCATATGTAATCAATTCGTATGGTATCTTTTTTGAATCTAGTATCCTCATTGCATTTGTTTTTGCCTGCTTCACAACCATCTAACTCCTTTGACAACTGTACTAATAGTTTTAATGCACAGAGTTTCTTAATATGGCTTGATCATTTACTTCTATTACCAATTTTAACAGTTGGAAGTCAGGATTGGAATGCTCCTCTAGTTGCTCTAAAGCTTTTATTTGCACTTGGTATGTGCCGCTACAGCTATCATTTGCAATCTTGAGGACTGTAAACTTTACTACCTCCGAAGTGAAAGATAAGTGCTCACTTCGGAGATTTTTTGGTGTAAAAACTACTCTAACCAGGATTTTAAATTTAACTGTTAAATTTAAAGCTGTGCCCCTTCCTCTGTTTCTATGAGATTTTTTATATATTGCATTAAATCTTCTCTTAAATCTTCTCTTTTTAAACTAAGTTCAATCGTTGCTTTAATAAAACCAAGCTTATCTCCTACATCATAACGATTCCCTTCAAAAATATAAGAATAGACGGATTGTTTACCTATTAATCTTTGAATGGCATCTGTTAATTGAATTTCATTTCCTGTTCCTGCAGGGGTATTTTCTAGAATGCTAAAAATAGCTGGATCTAAAATATACCGACCCATTACAGCGAAATTAGATGGTGCATCTTTTAAGGATGGTTTTTCAACAATACTCTTTAATGTAAAAAATTGATCAGTAATAGTCAATTCTGGCTCAATAATTCCATACTTACTAACCTGGTCATCACTAACTGATTGCACTCCAACAATGGAGCCTCCACACTCGTTATAAACAGTAATAAGTTGTTTCATGCATGGTGTTTCAGCTTGAACAATATCGTCGCCGAGCATAACAGCAAACGGTTCGTCTCCTATAAAACTTCTAGCACAGTATATAGCATCGCCAAGTCCTTTAGGTTCTTTCTGCCTGATATAGTGAATGTTTGCAAGTTTTGAAATGGGTTCAATTTTTCTAAGTAAATCCATCTTCCCTTTTTTCGCAAGAGTCTCCTCTAGCTCATATGATTTATCAAAATGATCCTCAATGGCCCTTTTTCCACGACCGCTTATAATGATAATATCTTCAATTCCTGATTGCACTGCTTCTTCAACAATATACTGTATTGTTGGTTTATCTACGATAGGTAACATTTCCTTTGGTTGTGCCTTTGTTGCAGGTAGAAACCTCGTTCCTAAACCTGCTGCAGGAATGATTGCCTTACGTATTGTCATACTAACACCCCCATAATTTTGAATCTCTCTTTGTTTCTGTTACTAAATTATGTGATGTTTTTCATTTACATGAATTGGATTTTTTTCGCGATATAAAAATTAGACCATACAATGGGATGTATGGTCTAATTTCTATGTTCTATCGTTCTATTTTATATACACGAGCCTCATATGGCTTTAATACCATTGATTTTGTGTTTTCGTGTGCTTCAACGGAATAGTTATTTAGTAAGAGCCCCTTATAAGCTAATTCTAACTCATTTGTTTCAAATGTAGCACTTTCTTTGTTTAAGTTTGTAATCACTACAACTTTGTCTTCCCCAAGTGTACGTGTATATGCATAAATTTGTGGATGGTCTTCTAATAGAAGATCATATTGCCCGTAAGTAAAGATTTCATTTTGTTTCTTTAACTGAATCATTTTTTTATAGAAAGAAAGGATTGAATCTTCTTCCTTCAGTTGCTTTTCGACATTTATATTTGTATAGTTTGGATTTACCTTCATCCAAGGTGCACCTGAACTAAAGCCTGCATTTAATTCATTGGACCATTGCATTGGTGTACGGCTGTTGTCACGAGAAGTAGACCAAATAATCTCCATAATTTCTTCGTGAGAAATTCCTTCTTCTCTTTTCAGACGATACATATTTTTAACCGCTACATCATCATAATCATCAATGCTTTCGAACTGTACATTTGTCATTCCAATTTCTTGTCCTTGATAAATGAATGGTGTCCCCTGCATTAAGAAATACATAGCTGCCATTGAAGTAGCACTTTCTTTCCAGTATTGATCATCATTCCCCCAAGTTGAAACCACACGAGGCTTGTCATGATTTTCAATAAATAGTGCATTCCATCCGTCTTTTTCTAACCCTTTTTGCCAGCGAGTTAACACTTTTTTAAGGCCAATGATATCTAACTCTTTATTATCGGTGCCCCATAAATCCAAATGCTCGAATTGGAATACCATGTCCATTTTTCCTTCTTCTTCTCCAACCCATAGGTGAGCTTCATCTACACTTACACCGTTTGCTTCTCCAACTGTCATAGCATCATATTTTGAGTAGGTTTCGTCTTTAAATTCTTTTAAGAATTTATGAATCCCCTCTTGATTCATATGCATGTCGAACGAAGACACGTATGTTTTCCCTTCAGGATTTGGCATATCAGGAAAACCAGGTCTCTTTTTAATGTGGCTAATCGCGTCAATACGGAATCCATCAATTCCTTTATCTAGCCACCAGTTCACCATATCGTATAATGCACGGCGAACCTCTGGGTTTTCCCAATTTAGGTCTGGTTGTCTAGTAGAGAACACGTGTAAGAAGTATTGATCTGTCTTTTCGTCATACTCCCAAGCAGAACCTCCGAAAATACTTTCCCAGTTGTTCGGCTCTTTCCCTTCTTTACCGTCTCTCCAAATATACCAATCACGTTTTGGGTTATCTTTAGAAGAGCGTGACTCAATGAACCATTGGTGTTCATCACTTGTATGATTTGGAACTAAATCAATAATTAACTTCATTCCACGTTTGTGAACTTCTGATAAAAGCTCATCAAAATCAGCCATGTTTCCGAAGTCTTCCATAATGTCTTGATAATCAGAGATATCATATCCATTATCATCATTTGGAGATTTGTACATAGGACAAATCCAAATAACATCAATACCCAAGTCCTTTAGATAATCTAAACGTTGTATAATTCCTTGTAAATCCCCAATTCCATCTCCATTTGAATCTTGGAAGCTACGTGGATAGATTTGATACGCTATGGCTTCTTTCCACCATGTTTTTTTCATCTATATACACCCTCAGTTTTTCTAATTTTTGTTGTTTGCGCAAACGATTGCATGAAATACGCATAAGAAAGCCCTAATTCAATTAATAAAAATAGTTTAACGCTTACATTTATTTTTAGCAATACATAATTTTAGGCAGATTACAAGGTCGCCATCATTATATTTGTGTCTAATATTCATTGTTTACCATAAGATGTATTACGTTTTAACGTCTAGAAGTATAAAGCTATAGTAAGGAGAGAAATGATGAAACCTACCTATCAAGAGGCTTTAGCTCATTATGGAATAAGTAGTGCACATCCTGGAGGCTTTGCTTTAACAAAGGCTCTGTTAAATAGTGAAAAAATTAAAAGTAACATGAAAATATTGGATGTTGGTTGCGGCACGGGGCAAACATCTGCCTATCTTGCTAAGCATTATCAATGCTCTGTAACTGCCCTAGATTATAATCCGATGATGGTAAGCAAAGCCAAACATCGATTTATGACTGAAAGACTAAACATTCCTGTTATTCATGGGAGTATTGAAGAACTACCCTTTCCAAATCAAACATTTGATATGATCATAGTTGAATCCGTTATTATTTTTACTAATAAGAAGAAGTCTTATGACGAGTTGTACCGGGTATTAAAGCCAGGAGGAGTCTTAATTAATTCTGAGATGACAGCAGAGCAGATGCTAGATATAAAGGATAAAAAAGTGATTCAAAATTTATATAATATTGAAGATGTGCTAACGGAGAGGGAATGGATAAAATACATTAAAAACAGTGGATTTGCAAAGATAAAAAAAGTTAAGTCTAGCACAATTTTAGAGGAAATGCTAAATAGTCATCACCAGAATCAACCAGAGTTAATGAGCCCATATTCACCCCACCCTATTTATCAACAAATCATTATGGACCACCAGAGAGTCATGAGTACGTATGCAGATCGATTAGGTTATCGAGTGTTTCGAGCGATAAAATAAAAACAGGTTAATGATGAAGAAGTGAAAAAGGACAGTGATTTCTCTGTCCTTTCGTTTTAACTTTTCAGTGATTTATGGATAAAGATCGCTGCTTGCATCCCATCTCCTAATGCTATCGTTACTTGTTCGGAATGGGCAACTACATCTCCAGCAGCCCATACATTTTTGATATTGGTCATTTTTGATCGTGGATCTACCAAGATGTGCTTATTTTCTAGGAGCTCCACTCCAAGTTGCTTCGCTAAAGAAGACTTTACCTCGTTGTTACCGAATGCAATAAATCCGTGATTAACATGTATTTTAGTGCCATCTTTCAGAGTGATTTCCTGCAGCTTCCCGTCCACTTCTTTTACTTCTTGAATGGGCTGTTCATAATAAAAAATTTGCTTTTGTTTTAACTCGTCTAGTTTTTCTTGGCTAACTGGTGCTTGTTCATGATTAATATAATGAATGTCTTTTGTCCAAGAGGTAAGGGTTGTTGCCATATTCGCACCAACTTCCCCAGAACCTAGCACAATTGTTTTTTGATTTTTCACTTCAAAACCATCGCAATCTGGACATACATAAATACTAATTCCCAAACAAGGATATAACTCCGGTATTTCAGGAATTCGATCCATTACACCAGTAGCAATCAATAGCCGTTTTCCGGAGTAACTTTCACCACTATGTACTTTGACCTCAAATTTTTCATCCTTTTGAGTAACCTCCTCAGCTTTCTCCAGCAGAAATTGGATTCCTAATCCCTCAGCCTGTTTTTTACCAATATCACGAAGATACTCTCCGCTTACTCCATCCGGATATCCTAAAATATTATGATAGTTTCTACAAAGAGTCGAACGCCCATCTCCCGAATCAATGACAAGTACTTTATATTCATATCTCCCTAATTGAATGGCTGCCTGAAGTCCTGCAATCCCTCCGCCCACGATAATACAATCATAAGTCAAGATGATAAGCTCCCTCCATACTAGTAATGTAATTAATAATTTTCCCTTTAATAGATGAATCCATGTAAAAAAGGACAGTCTCTTTAGACTGCCCTTTTTAAAATTTTTAGGCAAGGGTAGATTTACCTTGCTGGGAGTGTACTAAACCAGCATAGAATCCATTTGCCTTTAATAGTGAGTCGTGCGTTCCCTTCTCAATTAACTTCCCATTTTTCAAGACGATAATTAAATCTGCATTTTGAATGGTATTTAAACGGTGCGCAATAACGAAGGAGGTTCTCCCTTTCATTAGTCGCTGAAGGGCTTCATTAATCTTCATTTCTGTAATCGTATCAATACTACTCGTAGCTTCATCTAAGATCAGCAAGGATGGGTTCGCTAGCATCGCTCGTGCAATAGAAAGTAGCTGTCTTTGTCCATGGCTAATTCCCTGTCCCTCTGAATCTAAAATGGTATCGTAACCATTTGGTAACTTCATGATAAAGTCATGTGCATTTGCTCCTTTGGCTGCAAAAATGACCTCATCATCCGTTGCCGACAGTCTTCCGTAACGGATATTTTCTCTTACGGTTGTTTTAAAGAGAACTGAATCTTGTAAAACAAAAGCCATCTGTTTACGTAAACTATCCCTCGTAATATTTTTTATATCCATTCCGTCTATATAGATATGACCTTGTCCCTGTTCAACCTCGTAAAAACGGGAAAGTAAAGAGATAATGGTTGTTTTACCGGCTCCTGTTGGTCCAACGAGCGCAACGGTTTGACCTGGAGTAGCATGGAAGCTAACCTCTTCTAATGTTGCTACACTCTGATCATAAGAAAAGGATACCGAATCAAACCTTACATCACCCTCTAGTGAAGTTATATCCTTGGCTTGACTTTCATCATTTTTCTCTTCTTTTTCATCCATAATTTGAAAAACTCGTTCGGCTCCAGCTACTGCAGAAAGAATCATATTGAATTGGTTTGCTAGATCATTCAAAGGACGTGTAAATTGTCTAGAGTAAGTTGTAAAAATAACGATAACACCGATTGAAATATGACCTTTTAAAGCTAGTATCCCACCAACTCCTACTATAACGGCAAAGCTTACGTTATTTAACATATTCATCAACTTTGGTATAAAGCCTGAATACGTTTGCGCCCAGTAGCTGGATTTTTTTAAAGCACTATTTTTTCTTTCGAATTCTTCTATTACCCGTTGTTCTTGGGAGTACATCTTAACTATTTTTTGCCCTGATAAGGTCTCCTCTATATATCCATTTATATCGCCAAGTGTCTTCTGCTGCTCTTTAAAATATTGACCTGTTCGGTTCGTAATCCACTTTAAACCTGCAAACATAGCAGGAACAATAGTAAGAGTTAGAATGGTTAGTAAAGGGCTTAACCAAAACATGACAATGATCGTTCCTAAAACGGTCAAGGAACTGGTCACTACTTGAATGACAGATGAATTTAATGTTCGACTGACGTTTTCCATGTCATTTGTCAGTCGGCTCATTAACTCCCCATGTTGCCTTTTTTGGAAGAAGGAGACAGGAAGCTTTTGTAGATGTGAAAACAGTTGATTCCTCATGGATAAAACAACATTTTGTGCGATTCCAATCATCCAATAGTTTTGTAAAAATACTGCTACTGATTGAAGTACATAGATTAAAACCAACCATAATAACATCGTAAGGAGTCGATTAGTATCCCAGCCTTCAATTAAACGATCGACCGTTACTCCCATTAAATAAGGACCTAACAAGGAAAGTGCAGAGCTAATCACAATCATTAGAAGAACAAATGACAGTAGCCCTTTTTCCTTAGCTAAGTAAAGCCATATTTTATAAAGAGTTCCTTTAATGTCTTTCGCTTTTATTTTCTTATTACCCGTTTGCTTAGAGGAGGCATTTTTCTTATCATCGTTTGTTGTTTTAACCAATTTGTCCCGCCTCCTCTTTTACTTGAGAATAATAGATATCTTGATAATAAGGGCTAGTCTTCATAAGCGTTTCATGGTTTCCGTTACCAACTAGTTTGCCTTCGTGAATCAGTAAAATATGATCCGCTTCTTTTACGGAACTTATTTTTTGGGCAATAATGAGAGTCGTACACTTTTGACTTTTTAATGTCTTTAAAATACTTGCTTCCGTATGGGCATCCAGTGCACTTGTACTGTCATCTAATAGTAAAATACTAGGTTTCCTAACCAGTGCCCTTGCAATGGACAGACGCTGTTTTTGTCCTCCAGACAAGTTAACTCCCCTTTGTCCTACACGTGTTTCGTATTGATCTGGTAAGGAGAGAATAAAGTCATGAATTTGAGCCTCTTTGGCTGCTTGAACGATGTCATCTAAGCTAGCATGATCTTTCCCCCAGCCAATATTCTCTTGTATCGTACCCGAGAATAAATGAGCTTCTTGTGGAACTAAGCCAATCTGTTTTCTTAACTCTTTCACATCTATCTTTTCAATATTCATACCATCTATTAATATTTCTCCTGAAGTCACATGGTACAGTTGAGGAATTAATTGAAAAATAGATGATTTCCCTGATCCCGTTTCTCCCAGGATTCCTACTGTTTCTCCAGCCTTTATCGTAAAGGATAGATTATGGAGAACAGGTAAATCTGAAGATGGGTATTGAAAGGAAACATGATCAAATTCAATACTTCCCTGAATGTTTACATTTTGAAAGGTTTCTATTTTTGTCTCTTGCTGTTCATCTATATTTTCTTCCAGAACTTCAACTATTCGAGTAGAAGAGGCTTGAGCCCTCGAGTAGTTCATCATAAGAAATGAGAAAACAGTAAAAGCAAACATAATCTTCGTTGCATAGTTCAATATAGCAACAATTTCCCCCGCTTGCGCTCCTCCTAAGTTTAACTCAACAGAACCGTACCAAAGGATAAACACCATGCTCAAATTCATTCCGAACAGTAGGATAGGCATCGTAAGCTCCATCATTCTTAGAGCCTTTTTATTATCAGCCATGAGGGTTTTATTAAAATTAAAAAATCTTTTTTCTTCGTGACTTCCTCTTGTATATGCCTTAATTAGACGCATCCCAATTAAGTTTTCTCTTATTACTCCATTTACCGTATCTAACTTTTTTTGTACTCGTTGAAATAAAAGAATTCCTTTTTTTAGAATCCATAGAATAATGATTAATAAGATTGGTACCACTACTAGTAAAATGAGTGCTAATTTTACATTTACAAAGAAAGCCATAATCATACTTCCAAAAATAAATAAAGGTGCTCTAAGGGCAATTCGAAGGCTCATAAATAAAAAGTTTTGAATTTGTGTCACATCATTGGTCAATCTAGTAATTAATGATGATGTAGGGAAAGATTGAAAGTTCTTAAAGGTAAACTGTTGTATCTTTCTGAATAAATCCCTTCTCATGTCATGAGCTACACCCTGGCTCACATCTGAGGCATAGAAGGTGTTTACAATTCCAGCGATAAAGGCAATTAGGGATAAGCCGAGCAGCAAACCGCCCCATAAGTAGACGGTACCGAGGTCTCCTTTTATAATTCCTTCATCGATGATTATGGCCATGATCATCGGCTGGAAGAGCTCTACTATTAGTTCGAGGCCAGTTAAAGTTAAAGCGAGCCACATGGCCTTCTTGTATGTATTTACATAGCTAAATAATTTCCTCATTTTATTCCCCCGTTTTAAACTGTGCTGAATACCGTACGCTTAAAGATTCCTTGATGCATGACGGGTATTACTGTTTGTTATTTATAGAAAATCATATTGGTCAATATCAGAACATTTAGGGACCCGTAATATATATTATATTAGTATTTTAATTTAAAATGAACCCTTTTTACGAAATATTCAATCAACTTTTTGGAGAAATTAGTTTATCATTGAGGCTACTATTATGATTCCCCAAAAAAAGAGCCTCATGGGACTCTCTATATTTTATCGATCCTTTTGTATTCCAAATCGTGAATTGATTTGTCCCTTTAGCATGTTTTTTCGCACCTTTTGATCTAACTCCTTATTCTTTTTAATCATTTCTTGCCTAATATCGTAAGTTCTTACCCCTTCCTCTCTCTTATTGGCAATTTCTATTAATCTTTCAATATCATTAAATGAATATTTGCGATTTCCTTTATCCGCCCTCTCAGGGAAAATGAGCTTTCTTTCTTCATAATATCTAATTTGTCTCTCTGTTAATCCTGTTAGCTCACTAACTACCCCAATCGTTATGACCTTTTTATCCTTATATGAAGCTTCTTCACTCATGCATTCTCCTCCACTTCACAATTCAGTTTCATTTATTATACATGGTACCTGTTTCACTTTTTATTAATTTGTAAGAAAATCTAACCAGTAATTATATTTTATGTTAGAACATCTTACAGAAGAAGGGATATAACGCAAAAAAAGAAGCCTCAGTAACTATGGGCTTCTCTGTTTATGTCATTTATTTACTTTTACCGTTGTCACAAAAGCAACTTCTTTTCCTTGATGGGTAAGCACACGATGATCATTTGCATGGAGGGATACTTTAATATGATGAGTTCCTTTTTCAAGGAGATCCAGATTGTAATAGGAGCCATATAATCTATTTACTTTTTTATTATTAATATATAAATGAGCATGACCTTTATTGTAAGACTCATCTTTTGTTCCTATAAGCTCAGGTGTAAAGGAGAAATTCTCCGGTTCAATTTTAAGAAGCCAACTACCAGATAAATCTTGTTTTACCCACCCATGAATCGTGGGTACATTCTTATTGGAAGGAATCTCAAAAACACCATGAGCATGATGATTAGCTGTATGATGATTAGACATAGTATGATGGCTATTTAGATTATGAAAATATAACATCGTAGAAACAAATGAAAATATAACGATGAAACTGATGATCCTGTACATATATTTCACCTTACTTTTAAGCATCCATTGCTTTCATTTTAGATGTAGCTACTCTTCTAATCATAAACCCTATAAGAATTAGAAGGATTCCAGAAGCTAAAAAAAGTAAATCATACATTAAGGCATTCGGGTCACCCGGCTTCACCCGATGAATTTGGAGGATATGATGATTAATGATTCCTTCTACAAAGTTAAAGGTCCCTCCTCCAATTAGAAAGCCTCCGATTAACATTCTGAGTCCTTTCGTGTGCTCAGTTGGATTGCCTCCGAGCCAAAGTAAAAATCCACCTATTACTAAAGCAATGGTTACAGCTAAATGAAATACCCCATCACTAACAATTTGTCCTGCTCGAGTAGTATCCATAATGACACTATGCCATTGAAGTATTTGATGAAATATAATCCCATCTAAAGCTCCAAAAAAACCAAAACCTAATATAAAACTACCAATACTAATAAATTTCCTTTTCGTTACAGTACTCAATGTTTTTGTTCTCCTCTCATTATTATCAGAACATTAAAACATTTTCTCCTATAACTGTGATTTTTAAACCTTGAGGAAGTTTATCGAGTTTAGTGGTTAATATCCCTGACAACTCGAAAGATGAATCACAAAAAATACCGCACTCACTTAAGTACGGTATCCATATTCATTATTACAATATTTGATTTAAAAACCTTTGCGTTCGTTCATGTTTTGGATTATCAAAAAGTTCAGAAGGGTGTCCTTCTTCTATAATATAACCATCCGCTAATATCACGACTCGGTCTGCTACTTCTTTTGCGAAGCCCATTTCATGTGTAACAATAACCATCGTCATTCCTTCACTGGCGAGGTCTTTCATAACTTGTAATACTTCACCAACAAGTTCCGGGTCGAGGGCTGATGTTGGCTCATCGAATAGCATCACTTTAGGTTCCATTGCTAAAGCTCTTGCAATGGCTACCCTCTGTTTTTGTCCACCTGATAATTGATCAGGAAAGAAATTCGCTTTGTCTTCTAAACCTACTTTTTTCAGAAGGGCCTTTGCCTTTACAATGGCATCTTCCTTTTTCTGTCCTCTTACGTAAATAGGAGCCTCAATCACATTTTCAAGAACGGTTTTATGAGGAAAAAGATTAAAATGCTGAAAAACCATTCCTACTTTTTCTCGAACCTTATTAAGATTTGTTTTTGTAGGATTAATGACTTCCGACTCAATCTTGATTTCTCCACCTTGAGCTACTTCTAGAAAATTTATACAACGCAGAAGTGTACTTTTTCCAGAACCACTTGCTCCAATTAACACCACGACTTCTTGCTGTTTAATTTCTAAATCAATATTTTTTAATACTTGTAACTGCCCAAAGGATTTAGATAGATTCTTGATTTCAATCATGCAATAGTCGCCTCCTTCGGTTTACTTACGTCTAGTTTCTTCTCAATCTTGTTTGTAAAGTAAGTAAAGATAAGAACGATAATTAAATAATAAATACCAACAACAAAGTATGTTTCAAACGGTAAATAGTTTTCCCCCTGAACCGTTAACGCCGTATTGTATAAGTCTGTAACCGCAATATAGGCTACTAGTGAGGAATCTTTTAAACTAATAATAAACTGGTTTCCAAGTGGCGGAATTGCACGTTTAAATGCTTGCGGAAAAATAATTCTTCTCATAGCTAGTGTTTTTGTCATCCCTAGAGAACGAGCAGCTTCCATTTGCCCTCTATCAATGGACTGGACTGCTCCCCTGAAGATCTCCGCTATATAGGCTCCCGTATGTATGCCTAGTGCTAGTGCCCCTGCCGTAAAACTATCTAAAGTTACAATATTAGCTATTCCGTAATATAAAAACATGATTTGTACGATTAAAGGAGTTCCACGAATAATCCCGATGTACAAGTCTGCAATTAGATTTAATAGCTTAGAAGATGATATTTTAAAGGCCGCAAACATAAGTCCTATTACCATGGCCAATAATAGCGAAACTGCCGTTATGGAAATTGTCATCCATGAGGCTTTTAAGAAAGCCAATCCATGTTCATTAAGGATTCCAATGGTATTATGCCAAAAAGTCATCTAACAATCGCCTCCTAGTAAAAAAAGTGCGTATACACGCACTCTTATTTTGGTTGTTTTCGCAAAGATGGTTGTATTTGTGCAAAATCTAAAAAGTCGATTTCTTCTTAGAGAAATTGTCTTATTTTTTCATAATATTTTCGTTAAACCATTTCATACTGATTTTCTCGTACGTTCCATCATCAATCATAGATTGAATAGCTTCGTTAATTTTGTTCGCAAGCTCTGTATTTCCTTCGTTAACCGCAACACTTACACGGTCTTCATTTAGAAGATCACCAATAGCTTTAATTTTTAGGCCGCCTTCATTTTTTGCACTAACTCCAACGATTTTATCTGTAATTACAGCATCAATCCGTCCTAAAGCTAAGTCTTGAAGAGCATTTACATCTAGTGGATATCCCTTTACTTTGTCTGATAAACCTTCAGCCATATCCTTCCAAGTAGAAGCTTGGATTACCCCAATCGTTTTTCCTTTTAAGTCTTCTTTAGATAAAATATCTGTATTTCCTTCAGCAACGAAGATTTGAGCACCTGATAAGTAGTATGGATTTGTGAAGTCTACTTGTTTGTCACGTTCTTCAGTTGCTGTCATACTTCCGATGATTGCATCATACTTTTTTGCTTTTAATCCTTGAATGATCGTTTCCCAAGGATTAGTTACAGGGTTTGATTCTAAACCGATTCTTTTTGCAATTTCAGCACCAATTTCCACGTCAAAGCCAGTTAGTTGTCCATCTTTTTTAAAGTTTAAAGGTGGATAAACACCACTCATAGCAAAAGTCAGTTTGCCTTCATTAACAAGTTGTAAATCTGCCTTTTCCCCTGCTTCTTTGCTACCTTCAGAGTTACTAGCTTCTTTACTTCCGCATGCTGCTAAAACTAAAACAAGAGCAGCCATGACTAAAATCAACATTCTTTTCATTTTTGTTTCCTCCCTTTTGTGTATGTATTTACTAGCCTAATAGACTAAATCAAACAAAAAACACCGCCTATGGAAATGGACGGTGTTTTACGACACCCTCACTTAAAGCGTTGAAAAAAGATAGCTCTCCACATAACCGTTTGGATATATGGCAGTTCTGCCCCTATTCGAGTGCAGCCCCAGCCTTCTGAAAGCAGTGATTTCAGAAGCTTCGGCGACTTATCCTTTTTCCCGCTTTCATCGACTTCACTGAGTCTCAGGCGGAATACTAATATAAATCGCGACCTCTACCCCATCTCAATGCTTTTAAAGATGAGGATTTTATATTTAGTTTAACGAAACAATAAAAAGATTATATAGTAAATTTTCCATATGTGCAACAACTGTTTTAATATACATATATTTTCCAATATAGTGATTTACTCTATTAAAAATAACTTGACGAATCTTTTAATATTGATATACATTTTTAGCGATACGATTCGACTGGCTTAAATATTAGATTAAAAATATTTTACAAGAAAAAGAGGTTATAAAATGAAGCTACAATGTCGCGAGGAAGTACTAGCCTTTACGAAACAACTCGTAAATATTGAGAGTATTGTTAACACAGATGGTGAAAAAGTCATCGCCCATTCTTTATACACTCTACTTTCTTCTTTTCCATACTTTACTAATAATCCTACACATATCACTCTAGAGCAAACGATCAATGATGATCATGAAAGACATAATGTTTTAGCTTTCGTTAAAGGGACAAAAGGAACGAGTAATCGAACGGTTATCCTTATGGGTCATATGGATACGGTTGGAATTGATGATTTCAATCAATTGAAAGATTTGGCTTGCTCTCCAGACGAGCTAATGGAGGCACTGAAAAATGAAGATTTACCAGCATCCGCTAGAGAACATCTAGAGTCTGGTAACTGGCTTTTTGGTAGAGGGATTTTAGATATGAAGAGTGGAGTGGCGAGCCACCTTTACCTACTAAAATATTATTCTGAACACCCAGAAGAGCTAGATGGAAATCTTGTTTTTCTAGCTGAATGTGATGAAGAAGACGGATCTCATGGGGTACTATCTGCTTTAAAAACATTTAAAAGCTGGAAAGAGGAACATAACTTTGATTATGTAGCAGCTATCAATGCGGATTTTGTTTCTCCACGTTTTGAAGGAGATGAAAACCGCTACATCTATAAGGGGACAGTTGGAAAACTTTTACCATCGTTCTTTATAACAGGTGCTGAAACTCATGTTGGGTCATGCTTTGAAGGACTTGATCCAAATTTCATAGCAGCAGAATTAACTAAACAAATTAACTATAACCCTGAACTTTGTAACGAGGCATTAGGAGAAACGACTGTTCCGCCAGTTTCGTTAAAACAAACTGATTTAAAACCTTCTTATACGGTGCAAACAGCCCTTTCTGCTTATGTATATTACAACTTTTTTATCCATTCTTGGTCACCGAAAGAAGTTATAGTGAAGCTAAAAGAACAAGCAACTATTGCTTTTGAAGCGGCTCTATCTTCTTTTGACGAAAGATATAAACAGTTCTGTGCTATTAGCGGTGAGCCATATATGAGCCATTCTTGGCAACCAAGAGTGTATATCTATGAAGAAATGGAACAGCTTCTGATTCAAGAAAATGGCGATGCTTATGTACAACATATGAATGAGTTTAAAGAAAACCTTTTACTAGACATTACATTAGATACTCGAATGTTTGCGGCTAGAGTAGTAGAAGAAGCTTGGAAATGGATGAGTGATAAGAGTCCAGCTATTATCCTTTTCTACTCTTCCTTATATTCACCTAGAATTGAACTATCAGGAAAAACAGACAATGAGCAAGTATTAATTAATGCTCTAGATTTAGCAGTAGAACAAGTACAACCAGAATATCCACACCCAATTGTCACTAGAAACTTCTTCCCTTATATCTCTGATATGAGCTTCGTAGCGCTAAGTGATGATGAAGAAGGGATTCAGGCTGTTTCTAATAATAACCCTGGATGGGGAACGAAACATTTTGTTGACTATCAAGACATTAGAGATATCAATGTTCCTGTTATCAATATTGGACCTTATGGGGTAGATGCTCATAAAAAATTAGAGCGTATGGAAACATCTTTCTCATTAGAAATTGTCCCTAATTTAACCAACTTGGTTATTAGAGAGTTACTGAAATAAATTATATTAGAATAACAAAAAGGCTAGTTCTGTAAATCAGAGTTAGCCTTTTAAAATGAGTATTAATCTTCAAAATCAAAATCATCATTATCGTCGTCATCATCATGATCATAATCTACTTTGATGACCTTACCTGTCTTAGCATCAAGCTCTAAATCTACTTCCCCACGAGAAGATTTTAATTGTATTTTAAATATCCATAGACAAATTATCTTTACCTAATATAAAACCCCTTAATTTACCATTTACATGTTTCTCTGTTAGATTTCCTCGACTGCAAAAGGGGGCATTCAGTCATTTCATTTAGCTATTCTTTACTTTATTGATCTGTATATGTTTATTCTCAAACTCTATCTTTAGAGTATCACATTGTGGAATCATCATAATTTCATGGGAAATGATTTTATCATTAACAGGCAGAAACTCTTGGTAACCCCAGATCCCTAGGTAATGTTGGTCACTATTTTTTGAAATATTGATTTCATAATTAGTTACTCTTTTATATTTAATTTCCCAGATACTATCATCGTTCCAATCTTTTACGGTGATGATAATCTCCAATGGATACATAAGGTTAGGGTATTGACGTTTTATTTCAAAGCCTAGTATTTCTGCATCATGAAAAGAGTAACTTGAGAAAAATTTATAAGCTTTTTTAGTAAAACGGGGTTCTAGTCGATGGAATTCTTCTAGATATTTGTTATAATTTTCTTCCCACTGCTCAAAGGAATGGGAGATGTATAGTTCTTTTGTTAAATATCTCATTATCTACCTCAACGATGTAATTACTCTATAACTAAAGGAAGTTTAATTTCAACTATAGTCCCTTTGTTGACCATACTACTCAAATGAATACTACCATGGTGTTGTTTAATAATTTTATGACAAATCATAATCCCTAGCCCGGTTCCTTTATCTTTCAAACTATAGAAAGGCTCTCCTAAACGAGGGAGTAGATCCTCCGGTATTCCACATCCTTCATCCTCGATTGAAATGCTACACATGCCTTCTTGATCTTTAGTTAAGTGAATTTTTATTTCTCCACCATTTTCCATTGATTCCATAGAGTTTTTGAGAATATTGAGAAACACTTGTTTTATTTGATTTTTTTCCCCGATAACAGGGAAGGCATCACCATTACTTTTCATTTTAAATTGAATTCCATCATAGTTCGCTTGTGGAGCCAGTAATTCTAACGTATCATCAAGTAAATCCTTTAAATTGACTCGATCAAGTTTGACTGCTTGTGGTTTCCCTAGAGATAGAAGCTCACTAGTTATTACTTCAATCCGCTCTAATTCACTTAAAATTAAATCGTTATATTTTGTAGCACCTAGTTCACTTCGATATAGTTGAATAAAACCTTTAATCGTTGTAAGTGGATTGCGAATTTCATGTGCGACTCCAGCTGCTAACTCCCCTACAATCGATAATTTCTCTGATTGAAGTAAAATCTCCTCGGCTTTTTTTCGTTCTGAAATATCCCTACTAACAATAACGATATGTTCTATTGAATCATCATTACCTTTAACAGGCATACATCTAGATTCGAATTCGATAGCATTTCCTTCCTTATGAATTAATCTAAACTCCAATGTTATGGAACCTTTATTCTCAAACATCGCTTTTATACAATCACCAAACATCTTTGAATCATCAGGATGAATGAGTTTTCCCAGATCCATTTCTACTAGATCTCCCTTATCAAAACCTAATACTAGTTGGTGAGAAGGAGAATAATACTGTACAGATTGATTATGATCTAAAACCATAATTAAGTCAGAAGTATTTTCAGCAATCAAGCGATATTTTGCTTCACTTTCAGCCAGTGTCTTCTCCATTTTCTTTCTTTCTGCTATGGTTTTATATAGGTTTACGTAAGACTCGATTAATAATGAACCAATAATGACTCCTAACATTACAAATAGGACGTATTGAAGATGGAATAGAGGTTGATTACGAAATATATTAAAGAGAATCGGAACCGTAATTACATAAACGATTAAATACGTTACAAATAAATATGTATTTCTCTTAGCTGTTGAGTAGTGTTTTATAAACATATAAATAAGAGAAAAACTGACCATTATAAAGGTCCAACCCAGAATGGCAGGATACCAGTTTCCACTAGAAAGAAGGCGTGCTGCTAAAGCAAATCCACCTGTAATGATTCCTGGTATGGGGCCAAAATACGAAAACATCAAAATAACAGGGGCGTATCGAATATCATAAGAGTAACCATCTTGTTGAAAGGACATCATCACCAAAATATACGAAACCACCCCAGCATATAAGCTAATCCATAACTTCATATTTCTAAATGGTTGATTGAACTTATGTTTGATAAAAGATCCAATTACTAAAGGTGTACTTACCAAAAGTGAAAATATAGAAAGATTGATAATATAGTCTAAAAGGATCAAATGACTCCCACCTGTCATTATCTTATTTACTGTTATTATCATCATAAACTAGGGAACTGGGGATTGCTATATGGTATTAGAAAAATAGAATGAATACTAGATGATGAAGCTTTATGTAACCTTTAGGTAGTCAAACAAAGTTTCCCTCAGATTTTGATAAGTTTTCTAAAATACGTTATTCTTAAATATACAATTCCTCTAAAAGGGTGGTTTACGTTGCGCATTAATAAATTCATCAGCGAATCAGGCACAACCTCAAGGCGTGGTGCAGATAAGCTGGTTGCTGAAGGTAGAGTTACGATAAATGGTAAGGTTGCTCAGATGGGTAGTCAAGTAGAGCCTGGGGACGATGTTCGGGTCAATGGCAGTCAGCTTAGAGTAGCTAGTAATTATGTCTACATAGCTTTAAATAAGCCTGTAGGAATCACGAGTACTACTGAAAGGCATATCAAAGGCAATATCATTGATTTAGTGAATCATCCATTAAGAATCTTTAATATCGGACGGCTTGATAAGGATTCTGATGGTCTGATTCTGCTCACGAATGACGGGGATATTGTTAATGAAATCTTACGTGCTGAAAATAGGCATGAAAAAGAGTATATTGTTACAGTGGACAAGCCCGTTACGGCAGACTTTTTAAAGAAGATGTCTGAGGGGGTGGAGATTCTTGATACGAAGACTCTTCCTTGTAAGACAAAACAGCTGTCCAAATACGAATTTCAAATTATTTTAACTCAAGGGTTAAACCGTCAAATTCGTCGTATGTGTGCAGCTCTTGGTTATGGTGTTCAAAGATTACAACGTGTTCGAATTATGAATATTCATTTAGGTAATCTTCCTCTAGGACAATGGAGGGATTTAACGAAGAAAGAAAAAACGCAATTATTTAGCGATTTAAATTACGAGCCTAAACAATGGTAAAGAAAAGCCTGGTTCAACGAAAAACCAGGCTCCTCTTTTATTACTGCAAATCATTATGAATTTTCGACAATAACACTCTATTCGGATCTTGACTAAGCTCCCACATCATAGCTCCACCTAAGCCCATTGTCTTGATGAAAGTCGTTTTATACCCCACCGATTCCACATCATCATAACTGATAAATCTTGTCCCATTAAATAACCAAGGAACTTTAGAGTCTGACTCCCAATAACGTGTAAATCCATTTTTGTTAATATAGTTTGCCTCTAGTTCTGCATAACTAAAAGCAGAGCCTCCGCCAGTGAATGACTGATATAGACCGTTGTTTGTGTTGTTCACTTGGTTGTAGACTCTTCCATAGAAAGGAAGACCCATAATTAGCTTATTTGCTGGTACTCCATGATTGATATAATTTTGTACAGCATCCTGAACACTCCATTGATAGGAGAATTTTGAATCTGGATCCCGATAAAGTGGAGCATTTAATCCAGTTATAGTATCCCAGCTACCATGAAAATCATATGTCATCACTTGAATGTAATCGACATATGGATGAATCAAATCTAGCTCCGTATTGTTGGAATATCCTTTAGAGGCACCACCAGCGATACTTAAAAAGTATTTCTTTCCGTCCTTTGCACTTTGAGCATCAAAGGTTTCTTTTAGTTTCTTTAATAATAAGGTGAAATTTTGTTTATCTTCCGGACGATTGACATTGTCTGCCTCTCCTCCGGCAACTGGATATTCCCAGTCTATATCTACCCCATCAAAGCCATATTTTAAAATAAACTGTAAACAGCTTTCTGCAAAAACAGTTCTAGATTGCTCTGTTAAAGCCACATCTGAAAACTTTTCAGACCATGTCCAACCACCAACGGAAATTAATGTTTTTAAATGAGGATATTGTTCCTTAAGTTTTGATAATTGATTAAAATTCCCTTTAATTGGTTGATCTACCGCATCTCCTGGAAACGGTTTTTCTATATCGGCCCATGAATCTCCCAAGGCTATTTTTCCATCTGAAGAGATGTTAGCGAAAGCATAATTCAAATGGGTAAGCTTACTTGCATCAATGTTTAAAACCTGAAAATTTGAATATGTAGACCATCCTGTGTAATAACCAATCTTTTTATAATCATTTACTACAGGAGTTACTGTATTTTTAACCATTACCGCTTTTGAAACTTGTGCAATTTGGTTACTAGTATCATAAACAACGGCCTTTAAAATTTGCTCCCCATCAGGGACCCATGGGTCTGTTGCCCAGTTTACACTATAAGGCGCAGCAGTCAGCGATTTAATTAAATACCCACCGTTATTACTGTAAAATTCAACTTTGTTAATTCCTTTATCATCACTTGCTTGAACGGATAAGGTTACTGTTCCTTTTATGGTTTTACTATCACTTTCAATGGGAGCAACCACCAAATCACTCACTTTTGGAGGTTCATCCACTGTTGAAGATGAGGTAGTGACCTTTAAAATATTACTAGATGCTGAAACATTCCCTCTTGCGTCCTTTGCCTTGACAAAAAAACTGTAGGTAGTACTAGAACTCAACCCTTTAATTGTATATTGATTCGTACTAGCATTCCCTATTAGACTATTATTCTGGTATATATCATAACTTTTAACACCAACATTATCAGTCGAGGGATTCCAAACTAAAGATACAGAGGAATCGCTAATACCTGTTGAACGTAAATTAGTAGGAGCAGTTGGTGCTGTACGATCAGGTTTTGCCGCTAAAGCAACATTTAGATTAGTAATACTACTGAGTAAGAGTAAAATAACTACTAAGAATTTCAAGCCGTAATGCACTAAACTAAGACGATTTCGTGGCTTCATTCCCTTTTCTCCCTTTCCTATAAAAATGTAATTCTTGCTAATTTCATTTTAGTATAAGGGTAGTGAGGGATATAGTGGAAAATAGTAGTATTAAAGGTCTATTACAATTCTAGTATAATAATTTGTAATTTCTACTGGCTAAGAGTGATGAGTAATAAAATCTTACTAAAAAAACCCTTCAAAAGTATTGAAGGGTTGAATTTTAGCTTCTCACTTATTCATCGTCTCTAGAAAATCTCCTAATAAATCTTCTAAATTACTTTCCAATTCTTTCTCTTCACCTATATCAACAGATTGACTCTGTTTGGCTGTGTCCCAGTCAAATTCACTTAAGTCATCCTCTTCTTCTATAAAATCAAATTCATCCGTTGAGGCAGTCTGTTCAATATTATTAGCAAGGCTATTCTCTCTATAAGTCTCTAACCCTAACTTTTCCTCTTCCGGCTCTTCCTGTAGGTAGAGGGCTTCATTAATGTCTAAAGAGTTACTATTGAGTGAAGCGAGTAGGGATGTAGCTCGAACGGGGTCTGATAAGAGTTGATAAATAATGCTTCCGATTAATGCTTCAGAATGTTCATTTTTTAGCCAGTTTCGTTGTGTTTTACTCAAGGATTGAGGTAGAGGAACCGTAACTGTCTCTCTATTCCTAATGTTTGAACTTCCTACTCCTTGCATCACAAAGTCAGCAATTTTACTAGAGAAGTTTCTTCTTTCCGTTTCTTTTAGTTTTTGCAAATGTTTTAATAGATGATCAGGGGTATCCGAGGGAATACGAAATGAAATGGTCTGCCCTCTCTTAATTTCTCCCATGTTAGATTTCTTCATGGACGTACCTTAGTTCTTAACCGGTTCTTTAACCGCTTTTTGTTTTTCTAACTTTCTAGTAAAATCCATAATTAACTTGTAATAAGCATTTGCCATCATCCAAATACTTTCTTTTTCATCCTCAAAAAAGTCTATATTATAGCCATCCAGATTATTATTAAGAGTCTTAATATATTCTTTTAGTACATTTGATCCTCCGCCTACAAAATAACAAATCTCTGTTTGTGAATTCTTTTGCCACGTATTACGTAATAAACGGTATTGCTTTTTCGCTAAATCTAGAAGAATTCGATCTGTAATATCATGGACACTTGTCCGACTTCCTTTGACCATAATATGATTACGATCATTCTTCTTCGTGATAATTTCAACCACGTCTCTTCGACTATCTAATTCAATTCCGTGCTTCGTTCTAATTTCTTCTCTAATGGCTTCAAGGGACTCAGAAACACCGAGGTTAAAGCCTTGAGCTTTATCATCATCTACATTTCGATTTTTAATAACCGCAATATCAGTCGATAGACCACCAATATCTTGAATTAAGATTCTCTTATCAATTAGGTCCTTATTTATAATCTTTAAATTATTATCCATCACTAGATTAATATAGGCAGCAAAACCTTCTGGATAAACTTTTACTTCTTCAAACTTAATATTTACTTTAAGTCCTTGATATTTCGGAGTTACAAGAAACTCTACTTGATGAACCGAACCGATTAGTTTAGAACGGTATCCAGCATCTTTTCCCTCTTTCACTTCACGGAGTGGTAATCCAGTTCCTAGTGTGTAATTGGCATCTACCACATTTTTATTTCTTGGAAAAATACTTTTATTTTCTTCTCTTACTGCATCTAAAGCAAGAGTCGCTAAAAGCATGACGAGGGTTTGATCTTCTTCAGACTTACTGCTACCTGGGTCTAGTTCTGTTGCATTGTTACTTTTTGTAGCTAAATCACCGACACGGTAGACTACATTATTATCTTGTAAAGCTGGGGAATGAACTTTGATATGAATACCGTCTAGTGGATTTTTATTATCTAGTTCTTCTATGCCGATAACTGGGCGGTCTTCTGTGTCTCTAGCAACGATGTTAGGAATATTTAGTTCATATTCTAATTCTCCTAAAATAGCCTTAATAGAATCATTACCCACATCAATAGCTGCAATTCTAGACTTATTCATAAATAATCATCCCTTTTCAATTTTGTTATAAAACTAATGTAAATCACTGTCCTTCATTTAAGGGTATAGATGTTTTATACATAGTTCAATGAAACCTGAGGAAAAGAAATGAAACTGTAAACCTGTAAACTTTTCGTAAACTTAACCATTATTTGTAAACAATTAAGTAAACAACCTTTACAAATTTGTATACATCTTGTGGTTACAGCATGTATACAGCTTTGTAAACATGCATACACATTTGTATACTTTTGTTTACAGATTGTATACACGTATACTTAGTTGTTTGGAGTGTTCTAGTAATTCTGTCCAACAATAAAATTATCCAAAAATTCCAAATTTATGTATAATAATAGTATCAAGAAATAGATAGGAGAATACTTATGGTAGCTACTAACATACAAAAGATTGGCCAGATTGGAATACCTGTTAAAGAATTAGATAGAGCACTGCATTTTTACAAAGATAAACTAACCCTTTCTTTATTATTTAACACGGATACAATGGCCTTTTTTGATTGTAACGGATTACGTCTTTTATTAAGTTTACCTGAGAAAGATGAATTTGATCATCCTAGTTCGGTCGTATATTTTCAAGTTGAAGATATTAAGAAATCTTATGAGGATTTAGCTGGTAACGGGGTTACTTTTATCGATGAACCTCATATCGTGGCAAAAATAGGATCCACTGAGACATGGATGACATTTTTTCAAGATACAGAAGGAAATACCCACGCATTAATGAGCGAAGTACAAGCATAAAAAGAAGGAGACCATTGTAACGAAATGGCCTCCTTCTTTATTATTTAATTGAACCTTGCATAACACCATTGATAACCGAGCGTTGGCTAATCATGTACAAGATTAAGATTGGTAATACGGTTAAAAGAATAGCTGGAATTAGTAGCTCCCAATTATTCATATACGTACCGTTAAATACCTTCATCATAACAGGCATTGTATAAACGGCTTCGTTATTTAACACTAGTGATGGTAGTAGGTAGTCATTCCAAATCCATAAGACATTAAGAATAGCTACTGTAACCGCAATCGGTCTTAACATTGGGAATACGATGATGAAAAACGTTTGAATCGTATTACATCCATCAATTCTAGCTGCTTCTTCAATCTCAACTGGAATAGATTTAATAAATCCATGAAATATAAATATAGACAGTGCACTACCAAAGCCAATATAAAAGAAGATTAATAAAGGAATTGGAATCGCATCAATTAATTGAAGCTTAGCACCATAAATATAAATAAGCGGAATCATTAACGTTTGAAACGGAATTACCATAGATGCTACTAAAATAGTGAAAAATAATTTATTATATTTCGTTGGCTTTCTAACCATATGATAAGCAGCCATTGCGGAGAAGATGACGATTAAAAGAGTGCTTATTGAAGTAATAAGAAATGTATTTTTAAAAGTAACCATAAAATTCATTGCCACAATAACTTCAACAAACTGATCGAAACTCCAGCTAGAAGGTAGAGCAAATGGACTGGTTAAAATCTCACCGTTATCTTTAAATGAGTTGATAATCAGTAACACAAACGGGAATATGAAGCCCACTAACGCGATGATAGAAATTAAATAGATTAGGGTAGAAGACACAATTCTTTGTACTTTCATTATGCTTCAACCTCCATTTTCTTACTAGAATATACTTGAATTCCTGTTACGATCGCAACGATGATAAAGAGAATAATTCCCTCTGCCTGCCCCGTTCCGTAGTTCGCTTCAACAAAGGCTTTATTAACCACGTGCATCGAAACCATTTCAGTACTTCCAAAAGGCCCACCTTTTGTTAAAGAGAAGTTCAAGTCGTATACCATGAAAGCATTTTTTAAAGATAAGAAGATGGTAACAACAAAAGAAGGAATCATTAAAGGAATCGTTACATTAATTAACCTTCTAAAAGGACCCGCTCCATCAATTCTAGCTGCTTCCATAAGATCTTTAGGGATGCTGACTAAACCAGCAATAAAGATGATCATCATATAGCCGGAAGTTTGCCAAATCGTAACGATTACAAGTGACCAAAATGCCATCGTTGGGTCTCCTAACCAACCTAGCTCCAACCATTCAATTCCTAATTTCTCTCCTAAGGAAGGCAATGTTTGTACAAAAATAAACTGCCAAATGTAACCAAGAACTAATCCTCCAATTAAATTTGGAGTGAAATAAGCGGTTCTCAAGGAGTTTTGAATTCTAATGCCTGAGGTTACTAGATACGCAAGCCCAAATCCTACTAGGTTTACAAAAAATACGGTTGCCACTACAAATCTAAGTGTTAGCCACAGGGACTCCCAAAATTTTGTATCTTTTACAGCATTCACATAGTTCTCTAGACCAGCAAACACCATTGGATCAACTGGTGTAGCCATTCTATTAAAGGTTATATACAACCCATAGATGAAAGGAATTAATACTGTTAAAGTAAAGAAAACAGTAGTTGGCCCTAGAAATAGTAAAGAATTCCCCATATTAGCAAGATTCTTTTTGCGATGCGTCATTTTCTTCACATCCTATTCTAAAATTAAAACAAGTGGGCGAGTGATCTTAAACTACTCGCCCACTTTTTGTGGTTTTACTAATTATACTAATTATTGTTGATTTTTGAAGTAATTTTCCATGTATTTTGCTAAATCTTCTTTGCTTGATTGTTTAGCAATTAACTTTTGTACTTCAGGACCAACTGTTGTAGGCCAGTCTGCTGCATTGATGAAGTTAGTTGTAAAATGCATTGTTCTATCTTTACCGATTGCATCAGCAATTGCAATACCTAGTGGGTTTGTAACTGTGTTCGGGTTATTTTTGAAAGCAGAGATAACTTGTGATTTATTTACAACGAAATCTTGACCTGCTTCGTCAAATACGATCCAATCAAGGAACTTTTTAGCTGCTGCTTGCTCAGCTTCAGAAGCTTTTTTGTTCACTACTAATACTTGAGTAGGACCAACTGCAATTTTGTTATTTACTGGGTTATCTGGATTGTTATCTACCGCTACAGGCATGAATCCAAATGTATCACCAGCAACTGCTTTTAATGAATCATACGCCCAGTTACCATTAAATAGAATAGCAGATTCGCCTTTACCTACTGCTAAGTGAGCAGCATCATAGTATTGGCCAATTGGACGTTTACCAAACTCATTATATTCTTCAGAAGTAAGTAATTCTAAAGTATTATAATATCCGTTCCAAATGTCATTTCCAGCAAGATCTACTGAACCAGCTTTTAAGTCATTTACTAGAGTGGCAGGATCTTCTACTTGGTTTAAGAATAAAGAGCTATAGTGATTTCCTACTGACCAAGCTTCTGTTTGGTAAGCAACAGGAGCCTTAACGCCTTCAGTAGCTTTTACTTTATCTAATAATTCTTTCAATTCATCTTGTGTATTAATAGTGAATGGATCAAAAGTTCCACCAACAGCTTTGTCCATTACTTTTTGATTGTAAACAAGACCCATACCTTCTACTGCAAATGGGAATCCAACTACTTGACCTTCTGCATTTGTAAGTGCAGATGTAGTTTCAGCTACCCACTTTTCATTTGATAAATCAATACCAACATCTTTGTATTTATTTAAAGCTGCATATGGTTCAAACATAGCTAAAGTTACTACTTTACCTGAAGCTGTTAATTTATCAAATACATTTAATGTATCTCCAACTGCAGTAGAGTTAACTTCTACCTTGATATCCGGATTAGCGTCCATGAATGCTTTTGCTGCTTCCTTGAACTGAGCATCAATTTCACCTTTACCATTTGTTACAATGATACTTACTGGAGAATCTGATTTCGAACCCGCATTGTTGTCAGATGCTTTTTCTTCTGTTTTTCCTGAACATGCTACTAATGAGAAAGCTAGTGCGCCAGTCATACCGATCATAGCTGTTCTCTTAAGCGCTTTCATTAATTTCATATAGTCATCCTCCTTTTATAAAAGAAAAATTTTTTCCTTTGTAGGAAATTTTATTGCCTATGTGCTGATTATATGACAGAATATTTCCTAGGTCAATGAAATATTTTGATGATTTTTACCTAAATCTAGTAAATTGGTCATCTTAATTATAATTGTTGAAAACTATTATTTATTAACTAGCTTCATAATAAGTTCCCTCTTATAAGTAGTTTTGGAGACTACTTTTTCTATAAATATCTTAAGTAAGGTTGTGATGAAATGAAAATCACGTTAAAGGAGATTGCTAAACGTGCTGGTGTCTCCCCATCAACTGTCTCTAGGGTCATTAACAATAGTAAACCTGTCAATGAGGAAGTTAAAAAACGTGTTATCAATGTCTTAAAAGAAACAAACTACCTTCCTTTTGTTGCTCAAAATCTATCTCTCCAACAAGATCAACTCTTAATAGGGGTTATTTGTCCACAATATAGTAATACAGTCCTGGATGATTTAATTGTAGGGATTAACCGCGTATGTAAATTGTATGGTTATGATACGGTGATTGGATTGACAGATGGGTCTACTAATAATGAACTTCATTATATTGATTTATTTAGTAATAAGCTTTCTGTACAGGGTCTTATATTTATGGGAGAACAGTGGCAAGAAGAACATTTAGAGTTGATTCAAAAGAATCTTACTCCTGTCGTGTTAATTGGACAAATCTCATCGATTCCTTCCATACCATCTGTTCACGTTGACAACATCACCGCTTCCTATGAAGCAGTAACGTATTTGCTGCAAAATGGTCATCGGAAAATTGCTATGATCCGCGGAAATACAGGTCAGACTGTTCGGGAAGATCGATTCCATGGCTATCGAAAGGCACTTATTGATTCTGGAATTCCTTTAGAGGAAAGATGGATCGTCGATAGTGAATTATCTATAGAGGGTGGAAGCCAAGCGATAGCATCCCTTTTGGAACATGAACCTATCCCATCCGCTGTTTTTTGTTCAACGGATTCAATAGCTATCGGGGCTGTTACTTATCTTATGGATCATGGATATCGCGTTCCGGAGGACATATCTGTTTTTGGTTTTGATGGGATTGAGCTATCTAGCTTGATGCGTCCAAGATTGTCCACCATCGAATATTCAGCAGTAGAAATTGGAATGACAGCTACACGTAATTTAATCAAGCTTTGTAAAAACGAACAAGAACAAATCTCTCCACATATCAATATCACACACAATTTAGTTATTCGTGAAAGTACTAATTCTTTAAAATCTTCATAGGTCTAATATTTAAACCACAGTTTGGGCAGAATAGATGGGTGCCGTGCTGTGGTTTTTTGTTTTTTCTATTTTAACTTGCTCTTTTAATTTGAAGTACTTGGATTTATATGAACGAGATACGGGCAAACACTAAGCCTTTTATACTTCTGAAATTATTTTGGCAAAATTGTTACAAAGAAAGTGTATTACTTGCAAAAAAATGATTTCTATATGATAATTCATATTGAATTAGAATTATTCTATTTAACAAATAGTTGCTAGGAAATTATTTTTCCTCAAGACTATTTAATTTATACAAACATTAGGAGGAATTTAACTATGTCATTAATCGGAAAAGAAGTAAAACCATTTGCAGCAAAAGCGTTCCATAACGGTGAATTTATCGATGTATCTGAAAACAACTTTAAAGGTCAATGGAGTGTAGTATGCTTCTACCCTGCTGATTTCACTTTCGTATGTCCAACTGAGTTAGAAGATCTTCAAAACGAATATGCTACTTTAAAAGAGCTTGGAGTAGAAGTATATTCTGTTTCAACTGATACTCATTTCACACACAAAGCATGGCATGACCATTCAGAAGCAATTGGTAAGATTGAATATATTATGATTGGTGACCCTTCACAAAAAATCTCTCGTAACTTCGATGTTTTAAACGAAGAAGAAGGCCTTGCTGATCGTGGTACATTTATCATCGATCCAGATGGTATCATTCAAACAGTTGAAATCAACGCAGGTGGCATTGGCCGTGACGCTAGCACGATTGTTAACAAAATTAAAGCTGCACAATATGTACGTAACAATCCAGGTGAAGTTTGCCCAGCTAAATGGCAAGAAGGTTCTGCAACTCTTAAGCCAAGCCTTGACCTTGTAGGAAAAATCTAAGGAGTATTACCATGTTACTAGATGCAGATATTAAAGCACAATTAGCCCAGTACCTCCAATTAATGGAGGGCGATATCTTACTTAAGGTTAGTGAAGGTACCGATGAAGTCACTCGAGACATGCTAATTTTAGTCGATGAACTTGCTACCATGTCACCTAACATTAAGGTTGAGAAAGTTCAATTAGAAAGAACACCAAGCTTTAGTGTGAATCGCATCGGCGAAGATACTGGGGTAACATTTGCAGGTGTTCCACTAGGGCATGAATTTACTTCATTAGTGTTGGCTCTATTACAAGTAAGTGGAAGAGCACCAAAGGTTGATCAGAAGGTTATTGATCAAATTAAAAATATAAAAGGCGAATATAAGTTTGAATCTTACATTAGCCTAACTTGTCACAACTGTCCTGATGTTGTACAGGCACTTAATTTAATGAGTATCCTAAACCCAGGTATTTCTCATACGATGATTGATGGTGCTGCCTTCAAAGAAGAAGTTGAAAGCAAAAACATTATGGCCGTGCCAACAGTTTTCCTAAACGAAGAAAACTTTGGCGGTGGACGTATGACGATTGAAGAGATCCTTGCCAAAATGGGTACCGGTCCTGATGCTTCTGAATTTACTGATAAGGATCCGTATGATGTGCTTGTTGTCGGTGGAGGTCCAGCTGGAGCTAGTGCAGCCATTTACGCAGCACGTAAAGGAATCCGTACGGGTATTGTAGCTGAACGCTTTGGTGGACAAGTTATGGACACAATGGGGATTGAAAACTTTATTAGTGTGAAACATACAGAAGGTCCTAAGTTAGTAGCTAGTCTTGAGGAACATGTAAAAGACTATGGCATCGATGTCATGAACTTACAGCGTGCTAAGCGTCTTGAAAAGAAAGATCTAATTGAAATTGAACTGGAAAATGGAGCTGTTTTAAAAAGTAAAACAGTCATCCTTTCTACTGGTGCTCGTTGGCGCAATATCGGTGTACCTGGTGAAGCCGAGTTCAAGAATAAAGGTGTAGCTTACTGCCCTCACTGTGATGGTCCATTATTCGAAGGAAAACGCGTAGCCGTTGTTGGTGGCGGGAACTCTGGTGTGGAAGCAGCTATCGACCTTGCAGGAATCGTTAAGCATGTAACCGTACTTGAGTATAACGCGGAGCTTAAAGCTGATGCAGTTCTACAAGATCGCCTTTACAGCCTGCCAAACGTAACAGTAATCAAGAATGCTCAAACAAAAGAAATTACTGGTACAGACAAAGTAAATGGTATTTCATATTTGGACCGTGAGACAGAAGAAGTTCGTCATATTGAACTAGAAGGTATCTTTGTTCAAATTGGTCTAATACCAAATACAGATTGGTTAGGAGAAACGATTGAACGTACACGTTTCGGTGAAATCATCGTAGACAAGCATGGAGCGACAAACCTTCCTGGAGTATTTGCTGCAGGAGATTGTACAGATAGTCCATATAAACAAATTATTATATCAATGGGTTCAGGTGCTACAGCAGCATTAGGGGCTTTTGATTATATGATAAGAAATTAATTTGTAAAAGTTCGCTCTAGCTCTAGTACCATTTATGTACTAGAGCTTTTTAATTTGGTTTCAAGGCCTTGCCTTTTACTGGTCACAATCAGTTTTTTTGCGAATATAATATTATATTTGCGATAAGAGGAATAATCTTGCAAAAAAGATTATTTTTTTGCGAAAAACCTCTATAATTTTGCGAAAATACATTTTTTTTGCGAAATACATAATTGACTTGCTATAAAAATAATAAAGAGCCTTAAATCATAGATTTAAGGTTCTTTATTTTAACTATAAACTAATTCTTTATTATTCAATCTCAATGCGTCAGCTGTTGAAGTATGAAGCTCTTGGAATAGCTCTGGGTTTTCTGTTAGTGATACTCCATAAGAAGGGATCATTTCTTTAATTTTTGGATCCCACTCTTTCATATGTTGTGGGAAACATTTTTCTAATACCTCTAGCATTACATGAACAGCAGTAGAAGCACCTGGAGAAGCCCCCAGCAGTGCAGCTACAGATCCATCAGAGGCACTAACCACTTCCGTACCAAATTGAAGTGTTCCTTTCCCTGCATCTGTATCCTTAATAACCTGTACACGTTGACCTGCAACAATCATATCCCAGTCTTCACTTTTCGCATTCGGGATAAACTCACGTAATTCTTCCATACGTTGTTCTTTCGATAACATGACTTGCTGAATAAGATATTTTGTCAATGACATCTCTTTGGCCCCTGCTGCTAACATGGTTAGGACATTATTTGGTTTGACAGATGTGATTAAGTCCAACATTGAACCCGTTTTTAAGAACTTAGGTGAGAAACCTGCAAATGGTCCAAATAACAATGATTTTTTGTTATCAATGTACCTGGTATCCAGATGTGGAACAGACATTGGTGGAGCCCCCACCTTAGCTTTACCGTACACCTTTGCATGATGCTGTTCGACTACTTTCGGATTATTACATACCATGAAAAGCCCACTTACAGGGAATCCCCCGATATGTTTTGACTCAGGAATTCCGGTTTTTTGAAGTAAATGAAGACTTCCTCCCCCACCACCGATAAATACAAATTTAGCCGTATGGTGTTCCGTTTTACCACTGTTAAGATCACGCACTTTAACATCCCAAGAGCCGTCACTTGAACGTTTAATATCTTCCACACTATGTTGGTAGTTAATTTCAACATTTTTACTTTTTAGATGGTCAAATAACATGCGTGTTAAAGCTCCAAAGTTCACATCCGTACCAGAATCAATTTTAGTTGCCGCTATTGGATCATTTGACGTACGACCTTCCATAATAAGCGGAACCCACTCTTCTAGCTTTTTAGGGTCTTCAGAGTATTCCATCCCTTGAAACAATGGATTCGTTGAAAGCGCTTCAAAACGTTTTTGTAAAAATTCTATATTTTTTTCCCCTTGCACTAAACTCATATGAGGAATTGGCATAATAAAATCTTGTGGATTGCTAATCAGTTTTTTATTTACAAGGTAAGCCCAAAACTGTCTTGATAATTGGAACTGCTCATTAACTTTGATCGCTTTACTAATATCAATCGATCCATCAGGCTTTTCCGATGTATAGTTTAGCTCACATAATGCAGCATGGCCTGTCCCTGCATTATTCCACTCATTCGAGCTTTCTTCTCCCGCACTTGCGAGTTTTTCAAACACTTTAATTTCCCATTCGGGTACTAACTCTTTAAGTAATGATCCCAAAGTCGCGCTCATGACTCCAGCACCAATTAAGATTACGTCTGTTTTATTCTGTCTGTTGCTCATGATAACCTTCCTTATCCCCTATATTTGCAGGCGCCCCTACTTTAATACAAAAAAACGGCAGGCGCGACCTAAGAACATACCTTTTCTTTCTTCATTATATCCCTATTATATTATAATTTTTCATCAATAAAAATAGCTACTATTATCTGATAATTATAAACTATTTCTATGGGATTAAAAAGAGATAAGTCTGATGAAAAGGCTATAGGCAAAAATATATAAAAGGAGTCGAAATCTAGTTGCATTATTGCCAGTGCAAGAAAATATTTCGCTACAGATGCAGTAGCAAATATTCACCGTTTCCTTTTGATACACCAACAAAAAAAGGAGCTAAATTTTAGCTCCATTTCTAAATAAGGTGTTTGGCTTATATTTTTTTAGGTAAGGATGCACTGATCCCATACATATTAAAACGAAAACCACTATTACTAGATTAACTATACTCCCCCAAAATGGTGCGATGACGTATAGTAAGTATACTGAAGATAGAATATCAACTTTGATATTAGGTATAAATGGAATAATTAGCAGGGCTAGGCCAATTAACTGTAAAAGAATTGTCTGAAAAACAATTCTGTACCATCGTGCTTTACCCAACGTAATCTCCCCACGATTCAATCTTCTGATCCATTTTACCAATACGCTTATGCTCCACGCCGTTAAAATAAAAATTAGTCCGGTCATGATATTTCCGTAAATGGAATGTTCTACTCTTTCGCTAAACTCATGAATAAACGAAGGAATCATTGGTAACATACTATCATGCATATTTGACAAGGCAACAACAACTATTTCTTTTTCTGTATCATGATATAAATTGGAACTGAATCCATAAATATATCCAGGATGGTACACGTTTTTACCATCGTTAAAAACATATTGGCCATAACCATAAGACTGACCTGGAAGTAGAGTATAACCTGTATGACTCATCCGCATTTGTTCTTTGTTTTTATTCGAAATGACCTTATTCGTTTCTAATGCTTTTGTCCATTTCAATAAGTCATGGACTGTTGACGCAAGTGCCCCTCCACCATGAGGAAAAGTAGGATGAACAAATTTTGCTTTTTCATATTTTTCATTCATATAGCCAATAGCCTGTTCTTTTTGAGAAGAATAGCCAAAAGAAGAGTTAGACATAGATAATGGGATAAAAAAATGATTTTTTAAAAACGCCTCATAGCTCTCCCCACTTACTTGCTCAATAATCCCTCCGAGCATAACATACGCTGTATTGTTATATTCATACTTTTCGCCTGGTTCAAAGTGAAAAGGCTTACTCTGAATTTCACTGATAATTTGTTCTGGCGTCCATTCTAATGACGCCAAATCGCCTTTATCGAGGAAATCTAGATACTCTGGGATTCCTGATGTATGTGTCAATAAATGATGAATAGTAATAGTCTCCCCGTGTGGGTAGTTTGGAAAATATTGATCGATTGTATCATCTACACGTAGCTTTCCATCCTCTTGGAGCTTTAAGATGGCAGCTGCTGTAAACTGTTTCGTAATTGAACCGATTAGAAATGCAGTTTCGGAGGTGTTTTTTATTCCCAGTTCCTTATGTTGATATCCGTAACCTTTTTCAAATACCACTTCCCCTTCGTGTTCAATAAGAATCGTCCCATTGAATTTTTGATTTATAAGGTATTGGTCTAGTTCATTTATGTTTTGATCAATGCTCAACTTAACTGGCAGCTGGATTAATGTAGTTGCTCCGACACTAATCACCAATAAAATGACTAAAAAGCATGTGAATATCTTAGTCCTATTCATGCCCACAACCTCCAATTGATGTTTACCTTCTTAATATATGTTTTTAAAGTCATAAATGGATAGTGTCTAATAGTCATAAAAACTAATGACTATTTAATGAATAGTAAATTATCCCTTCTTTGATAATGTATAATAAATTAAGGTAATTACAGAAAGGAAAGGATAGGTAAATATGGGGAAGCAATTGAAACGATATTGGGGATGGGTAGATTGGTTCGTACTAGTCCTGCGATTTTTATGGTTTATGTTAAGTATATTTTTAATTCTTAATAATGGCCAAATCCAATATGTTGGATTCATCCTTTCTTGGGCTTTACTTTCTTATGCAATACCTCAACTATTCTACCTTCCGGGAAACGTTAAACCAAGTCTCTTTGTTTGGTCCGAAATAATATTAAATTGGAGCTTTAATATTCTACTAATGCTCCAGGTTCCAGATGCCGTAAACCATTTTACGATATCCATTTTAATCATTGTTTTCTTAGCACCTAAAAAATTATTTATGTTTCTAGTCCCTATCATTTTTATCATATTTCCTGTGGTCGTTACCTTGATTGTAGATCAATACAGTATTACCGATATATTGTTAAATTCGAGCATATTTTTTGCATTTGGTTTTTGCTTTAAAGTGTTTTTTGAGCAAAAAAACCGATTGACTACACTAGTGGCAAGTATTGAAGAAAAAAATAAAATACTCGAACATTATAATCACCAAGTGGAACATGTTACATTACTAGAAGAACGAAGCCGTATGGCACGCGAACTCCATGATACAGTCGGCCATTCCTTGACTGCTTCAATAGTTGGAATGGACGCTGTCAGAACCCTCATAAAGGAAGATCCGAAACAAGCAGAACAAAGACTTATAGAATTAATTCAATTTAACAGGAATACACTCAATAGTTTTCGAAGCACAGTCCATGAGATGTCGATGAATGAATTAAAGCTCCCACTAAGTGATATTTTACAAAACGTCATACGGGATTTTTCAGAACAGACAGGAACCGAAATTAATATGGATATCCAAAGGGTCATGAAGAATACATCTGAATCTACTAAACTAGCTCTACTACGGTGTCTTCAAGAGGCGCTTACTAATGCAAAAAAGCATGGTCATGCTTCTTACATAAAAGTAACATTGACCTTCTATGAGGAGTTTATTCAAATGATTATACACGATAACGGTAGCGGAACAGACAAACTAATTGAAGGATTTGGCATTCATGGTATGCGAGAAAGAATTGAAGGGGTACGCGGAAACTTACACATTACATCCAAAAATGGAACAGGAACTACAGTAAGATGTGAGTTACCCTATGGGAGGGAGACTTATGGAACGTATTAAAATCATGATTACAGAAGATCAAGACCTTATCCGTACTAGTCTACAAATTGTGTTGAATATTGAACCTGATATGGAAGTGGTTAGTGTAGCTGAGAACGGAGAGCGTGCGTTTAATCTTTGTGATGACGAAATCCCTGATATCATTCTAATGGATATTAATATGCCTGTAATGAACGGCATTGAAGCAACGAAGCGCATTAAGGAGAAGTTTCCACAGATAAAAATTATCATTCTGACAACATTCCAAGAAATGGAGTATGTTATCGATGCTTTACAAGCTGGGGCTGAAGGATACCTTTTAAAGGCGATTGACACAAAAGATTTAACTGCAGGCATCCGTGTCGTAGCAAACGGTGGAACCTTGATAACAAAAGATGTAGCTAAAGTCCTGTTTGCCGAACATATTCAAAAAGAAGAATACGGAAAACATGATGAGAACAAAATTAACCTTAGCAAAAGAGAATTACAAGTACTTAAGTGTATTGCAAATGGTTTAACGAACCAACAGATTTCTGATAAATTGTACCTTTCTATTGGAACCATTAAAAACTACGTCTCTAACCTTTATATAAAACTAGACGTCTCGAACCGTAACGAGGCTATCCGAAAAATTCAACAGGATAAACTGCTATAATCGTGACCTTTATATTACCGCATTCCCTATTTTATTTATATATTTATTTAAAAGACAAACTATAGAGCCCTTGTTATAACCAGTAATGGTGATTAAGGGCTCTAACTATCATTGGACTTTTCGTCATTCTACTAACACCGTTATTAAACAAATTTGCATGACAACTCAGTTTATGCATTTTAACCTTACTCAAGATTATCTAACACAGCTTTTACCTCTTCCACTATTAACTCTGGTTCATATTGATGGATAAGGTGACCACTATTTTGTGCAATAACGTGTTTACTGTTCGAAGATAAAGAGAGCAATTTTTTTTGCTGTTCTTGCCAAATTTCTTCCATTTCCTGCCCATCTTCTTTACTCAACCCTACCTTAGCAGCATCTTCTGCAAGAGAGATACCATGTGAGATAACAGTCAAGGGAATATCACCCAGACTTTGATTTCGAATTGCATCCCCTACATTAGACAGTTTTTCGGCTTCGTTGAATAACACTCTAAAAAATTTAGGTCTATAAGTAACATTCATTTGTATCTCTCCAAGATTACGCTCTTTGTAATCTTCTGTTACTGCTATAGAAGGCCCTAAAATTCTAAACAAGCCAATCTTTGCCAGAAAGGATGTCACTGCCGGGGATGGCTGTCCTGGTAATATAGGATCTAGTTTGTTTTTTTCAAAAATCCCCTTGGTTAATAAAGTCATATCCTCAGTACGCGCATCTAAAAGGACCATTCCAGCAACTTCTGAAGGATACTCTTTTGCAAATGCCCTTGTATACATTCCTCCGATAGAACTACCAACTAAAACATAAGGGCCTTCTAGTCCTTTTTCTTTTAAAGCACTACGTAAATCTTCCACAATATTTTCTGCTGTACGATCTGTTTTTGATTCCCCACTCCAACCATAACCTGCTCGATCGTATGTTACTACAGTTGCATTTTTAGACAGTTGTTCAGGCAAATCAAACCAATCTATTACGCCGGCTCCACTTGCTGCTTCTAATACAACAATTTGTTCGCCGTTACCTTTAATTTGAAGGTGAATTGTATTCTCTCCTACATTAACTAATTCACCCGGAGCAGGATAATTTTTTTTAGTAGTCATCGAAGCAATCGTATCATAGACAAAACCACTTACTAACAACAATAAGAAAACAGCTATTATAGAAAGAGTGATGTTTCTAATAACCTTTATCCATTTTTTCTTCTCTTTCACATTTTGATTTAGTTCCACTATATTCACTCCATATTTTAGTTTCATAACTTCTTATTTATCTTAATCAATGAAAGTCATATTTTTTAGTAACCGTGAGTAATATAAAAGTCAACTTCTGTGATTTGATAACATAATAAAAAAGCACCTCCAATAGTTAGTAGTACATCCTAACAATTGAGGTGCTTTTTATTTATTTCTAAAAAAATCTCATTTATTTATGATACGGTTCCCCTCGATTAATCCGAAAAGCCCGATAAACCTGCTCCAACAAAACCAGCTTCATTAACTGATGAGGAAAGGTCATTTTCGAGAATGATAGCTTCTCATCTGCCCTTTTTAAAACCTCATCACTCAGTCCTAATGACCCGCCAATAATAAAAGCTATTTTACTTTTCCCGTATGTCGCTAGCTTATCTAATGAATCCGCTAGTTCCTCTGAAGATTTTTGTTTCCCTTCAATGGCTAGTGCAACCACATATGTATCTACTCCAACCTTTGCTAAAATTCTTTCGCCTTCTTTATTTTTCACTTGCTCCATTTCACTATCGCTCAATTGCTCAGGAGCCTTTTCATCAGGTACTTCTATCACATCGACCTTTGCATATGCAGAAAGTCTTTTTAAATATTCATCGATACCCATCTTTAAATATTTTTCTTTTAGTTTTCCAACCGTTATTATTGAGATATTCACAAGCTATCCTCACTTTACAAACAAGTTACCCACAATAGTTATCCACATGTCCACAATTTCTATCCACATCTTGTATCAGATCATCTGTTCGCCACAACATATATAGCTGCATTTCGACAATATTCACAGCCTGTTGATAAGTCTTTTTCCTCCACTTTCGACAATTCTGGAAAGGTCTCAAACTCATCTACGATCGTATCTATCGCCAGATCAACGTGTTCTTCACAGCAATATATCATCTCTATATTTCTCCTTCATTCTACAATTTATTTATTAGTATTAACTTATCCACAATCCATATTACCATTGCTTGAAAAATTGGCAACTAATCTATACCTCCTTCTAGCAAAGTTATCAACAAATAAAAAAAATCGAGAAATCTAGCCAATAGATTTCTCGATTTTAATTATCCACAACATGATTATAAGGTATTACCACTTAAAGTAATTGTTGTTTCTTCTAATTTCCCATTGCGGTAATATTTAATTTTTAACTCATCGCCAATTTTCTTTTGATTATAAAGATGTTTTCTTAAATCAATAACATCCTTGATTTTCTCATCATCCATTTCAACAATAACATCATACTCTCTTAATCCTGCCTTTGATGCTGGAGTATTAGGCTCAACTTGTAAAATAGCTACCCCATCTTTTACATCGTTAGGAAGTTTTAATGTTTCTTGTTGATGATACGCTGGTACCTCATTAACGGACTGTAACTGTACCCCTAAATATGGTCTCTTCACTTCCCCATGTTTCTCTAAGTCATCAATAATAGGTGAAGCATAATTGATAGGAATGGCTAAGCCAATCCCTTCAACTGCATTTTGAGCGATTTTCATTGAGTTAATTCCAATTACTTGGCCAGTTATATTAATTAGTGCTCCACCACTGTTACCTGGATTAATGGCTGCATCCGTCTGAAGAACTTCTGCTTGCCAATCTACGGTACCATCTTGGTTAATATCTACTGGAATCGCTCTTTCAAGACCTGACACAATTCCTTGTGTGACAGATCCAGAAAAAGTAGGACCTAATGGGTTACCAATGGCAATAACAGGTTCACCTGTTTTTAATGCATCAGAATTTCCGAATTCCGCAACTGTTTTAACGTCTTTTGCATCCATTTCTAAAACAGCTAAGTCTGTCCAGATGTCACTACCTTTTAGCTGTGCTTCTACCTTTGTTCCATCATTCAATGTTACTTCAATTGCTTGGGCATTTTCAATCACATGATGATTCGTTATAACATAAGCCTTGTTACCTTCTTTTTTATAAATAACGCCTGAGCCCGTACCAGCTGCTTGTTCACTTGAATTACCCCAAAAACTTCTAGATTGAATATTCGTTATACCAACTACTGCATCGGCTGCTTTATCTACCGCTTTTGTTACATCAGTGACAACATTAACAGATAAATTTTGGCCAGTACCTTCTGTTTGCTGATTAGAATTTACTTCTTCATTAGGCTGAGCAGTATCAGGTAACCAATTATATGTTGTTAATTGGGGTAAGGCAACGATAACGAGGATGGCCCCCAATACGGCCCCAACAAGACTAGCGAGGAAGTAACCACCCTTGTTACCCTTCTGTTTTTTATAACGGGTTTCATAATCTTGATCATAGTAACCCACGTACACCAATCCTTTCATTCGAACGATTGCTATAATTATTCTTTCTTTATATAGATAATTATAATCCGTTCGAAGAAAAAATCTAATCAAAAGTACCCTCAATCGTAAATCTTACGACTTTGTTCATAATTTAGTCCAGGTTTGTTAAACAATGAGTTTATTCTGTAATAGATTATCAAAAATCTAGATTCCATCCATATAAATAGGCAAAAAAAAAGGAATGAAAGCTTCGAATAGCTTCATTCCTTTTTTTTATACAGCTGTTAACACTGTCGGTATTTTAGGATCCGTATCATAAAGTTCAAATTGTTCACCAACTATATGCCCTCGAACTTGTAAGGTTTGTGTAACGGACATTTTCGCTAAATCCTTCATGTTGTTGTCTGCACTTAGATGAGCTAGATAGATACGTTTAGTCTTCTCTCCTACAACTTCACTCATCGCTAAAGCTGCATCCTCGTTAGATACATGTCCAACATCACTAAGAATTCTTTGTTTAATGCTCCATGGATAACGTCCCATACGAAGCATTTGAACATCATGATTACTCTCAAATACATACATCTCAGCATTCGAGATAATACCCTTCATACGGTCACTAACATAACCTGTATCTGTGATTAAAACTAATTTCTTTCCATTATGATGAAAGACATAAAACATTGGCTCTGCTGCATCGTGAGAAACACCAAATGATTCGATATCAAGGGAGCCGAAGCTTTTAACCGTTTCCATATCAAAAGTAAACTTCTGATCTAAAGGGATTTCACCAATTAAGTGATCCATCGCTGTCCATGTTTTACTATTCGCATAGATAGGTAGCTTGTACTTTCGTGCTAAAACTCCTATCCCTTTTATATGGTCACTATGCTCATGCGTTACTAGTAAACCAGATAGTTTCCCCATATCTCGGTCGATTTTAGCAAATAAAGCTTCCATTTGTTTTCCGCTCAATCCTGCATCAACCAAAAATGAATGGTCCTCCGTCTCCACAAATATCGCATTTCCTGTACTCCCACTAGCGAGAACACTAAAATGCAATGACATAATCTATTCACTCCACTTTCTTTCTTCTGTATTTAACTGTAGTATTTGACCCTCGAAAGCATTAACGAATAAATTTACTTCATCATTAATGACAAATCTCCATACTGGAGTTAGCACTTGTGAAGATGCTAAATGAACATAAGTAAAATACCCTAACTCTATGTTCGTAATTTTACTTCCAAACTTTATATCTCCATTTTCATATAAAGTCTCAAGTGCTTTCATTGGTTGTAATATTTTCTCTTCCTCGGACAGTTCTTCAATATCTATCAATATGGTCTGTTTATAGGAGAATATTTCATTCTTATCATTTAAAAAGAAAGTCAGTTCCCCATATATATTATTATATAATACTTTGTTGTTTAACTGCTGATAGAAAGTAATGGTAGTATCACTTTTCGACCAAAACCTGTACTGTTCGTGATATAAGATATTGTTTTTCATAAAAGCTGTTAACATCGTTGGATCAAATTTTTCACCCATTTTTATAGGCTCTTTTAAAACAGATTCAAGCAAAGCATTGTTCTCTTTCAATATTACCTTTTGTCCGGCTAATTTTGTTTCTTTTTTTAATTCCTCAACAGTAAATACTTTTGGAGTTGCACTTAAGTATTTTCCTCTAACAGCTTCCTTTGGAGGCTCTACATATTCAATCTCGTCTACCTTTAAACGGTTTTCTAAACTGCTCTTTATGATGTAATCATGTTGGTTAGAGTTTCTAATTTTTAAAAATTCGTTAATTAGATAGATATTCAGAATTAAAAAGGATAGGATAAAGATGGTTTTGATTTTACTCCAATCCATGCTTCAAACCTCCCTTTTTATTATTAGGGACTTTTAGCCATTCATCATTATATTTATAAAACCAATGCGGTTCAACATGAATCAATGGCCCTTGAGTATCCTTTGTCATTTTATAGCCAATCTTCAAATCCTGTATAAATTCAGGATTAATATCCTCATTTTTCTTTAACTTGTCCATTACATCCGTTCCCGAAAGTAAGGTAATCTCTGTTGATTGAATTTTTCTTCCTAAGGTGAAATTATTTCTCTCATATTTATTAATTTCATTCTGACCCCATATTTGTAGGATCTCAGACATTCCATAGTCACTAAATATAGGATATCCCCCAGAATCATATAACCTGAATGTAACATATTGTTCATCGATCGAAACATAACGGTAATTATCTGTCCAACCACCATGACTATTCACAAAGTCTATACTTCTTTGCAATAAGTTGTTAAAATTTCCAGGTTCATTATTTTCTTGGGCTGGGTTAACGTAAGAAATTGAGTTTGTATCATAGTTAACACTCATTAATGTTGAGCCATCTGTATATTCCTCTCCAGAGATTATTAAATTCTTTTGTACAAGTCTAGGGTCATTAAAGAGTGCATTTCGAAATTTCTCAATTGGTAAAGGATCTAGCAAGTAATTATATAACATCATTTTTACTTGATTCACCTGAACTAAGATTACTCGATCCTTTGAAACTTCATACGGAAAATATTGATTAAACTTTTCGTTTTTTCTAGCAACCTTAAAATAATTTGCCTCTAGATTTTTTATGAAAGAGCTTGTAACCTGACTTTCATATATTTTTCTCTCATCAGTAGAAATAAAATAGACAAATGCATCTTCACCATTAATATCTTCCATATTAATAACAATCCGATCGAATTGAAGAGACATAGCATCCTTCTCTTTTATATTTAATATATTCTTATATAATTCAATCGAAATAATATTAGGAAAGATAATTTCGCTACTTGCCTTGTCATATATAAAGGATTGTATATCGTAAATCTCATTCGAAATATCCTTAAAGCGGTAAAAACTCCATTTACCCATTTCCTTTATAACCTTATCAATTTCGCTAGGGCTTACTGTACCAACGTGATTCCCCTTTTGATGATAGAAAAGTTGATCAGGCTTAACAATTTTTTGAACTTCTTTTTTTTCGCCTAATGATACCTCTTGTACGGTTTTTGAATTCTCCATAATATCAAAATTTGGCTGGTAGGTCCAAAGAGTCCAAGTCAAAAAAATACTAGTTACGACCAAAATAGTTAAGATTATAGACTTAATATTTTCATATGTCATGACCAATCTTCCTCTTCCGTTGGTACATAAGGGAGACTAAAGGAAACCGTGGTCCCTTTTCCTTCTTCACTTTCCGCCCAAATTTCTCCTCCATGTGCCTCAACCATTTCTTTTGCTATTGCTAGACCTAGGCCAGTTCCTCCTAGTTTTCTTGTACGTGCTTTATCCACACGATAGAAACGCTCAAATATCTGGCCAATATTTTCTTTCGGAATTCCCACCCCTTCGTCAGAAACGCTGATAATGAGATGTTGTTCTTTTTCAATCATTCTAAAAGTAATTTTCCCACCCTCAGGTGAGTACTTAAGAGCATTTGAAATAATATTTACTAGAATTTGCGTGAGCTTGTCTTCATCAAATTCCACAAATGCTGCATGATCTAGTAATTGACGTTCAAACACAACATTTTGTTCCTTAGTAAATTCAAAACGGTCAATGATACGATTATAAAAATCTACAAAGTTAATCCATTCTGTCGTCAGACGATAATCTTTGCTATCCATCTTAGACAATTGTAGTAGATCATTTACTAAGCGTATTAATCGCTCCGTTTCATTTTGAGTTACTTCCAGGAAGTTAGGTGCAATCGTTTCGTCTCTCCATGCACCATCTGCCAATGCTTCTAAGTAACTTCTCATCGTAGTTAAAGGTGTTCTAAGTTCATGAGAAACATTTGCAACAAATTCCCGTCTCTCCATATCTATTTTTTCTTGCTCAGTAATATCGTGTAACACTGTAATTAAGCCGTTAACAAAACCCGTTTCTTTTTGAATAACAGAGAAATTCGCACGTAATATATACGGTTTATTTTTTGTACTATAATCTAAAATGACTGACTCTTGTTCCACGATTAAATCATCAAAGGAATACTCCTCCTCTAAACCAAGTAAAGAAATAATGGGAGTTGATAAGATTGTTTCACGTGAAACACTTAGCATATTTGCAGCTGGCTCATTGATAAGAATAACCCTACCTTTTCTGTCAGTAGCAATTACCCCGTCTGTCATATAGGAAAGGACTGAGGAAAGTTTCCTTCTCTCTCCTTCTGTAGTGGCCTGTGCTTCTTGAAGCTTTTTTGTTAAGTTGTTGAAGGTAATAGCAAGATGCCCAATTTCATCGTATCCGTACACCTTAACTTTACGAGAGAAATTCCCTTTTGCCATTGCCTGAGCTTGCTTTCTCATATCGGATATGGGTCTTGTAATCGTCTGGGCGAGTAAGACTCCAAGGACAGCTGTGATTGCTAATGCCATGGCTGTTCCAGTTGCCAAAATATTATTAATGGTTCTCATCTGCGAGTATACATTTTCAACTTTCCCTGCTAAGTAAATGGCCCCTATAACTTCACCATCTGTACTAATTGGTTGTACTAATACCCATATTCGATCTCCCGTTTGAGGATCTATTAAAGTAACTTCTTCTCCACTATTCGCAGAGGTTGCAATAACCCTTTTTATCAGGTTATCCGTTGTTCTTTGACCGACAATTCGTTGATTTAATGGATCCGAAGTTCCAATAATTTTTAAAGTGCTAGACTCAATTACCCTTATTTCAATAATGTCCGGTGTTTTGGAATCTGTTAAAATTTTACGAACATCTTCTTCTAATGTAGGTCCATCATCTTCTGGCAATCTTTCCTTTACCAATTCTTCACTTAAATAATAGGCGAGTAAATTCACTCTTTCCTCAATAGAAGTTTGGAAGTTTTTTAATAAAGTGGATTCAAGTTGTCTAACAAAATAAACCCCGATAATTTCCATCGCAATAATAATCAGTAAGACATAAATTAAAACAAACTTAAGATGAATAGAACGGAAAAAACTTACTTTTTTCATGAAAGGATTACTCCTGTTCAGGATTTCGCAAGTAATATCCTACTCCTCTTCTCGTTACGATCCAGATTGGGTGACTAGGATTGTCCTCAATCTTTTCACGAAGGCGTCTAACTGTAACATCTACAGTTCTTACATCTCCATAATAATCGTAACCCCAGACGGTCTGAAGAAGATGTTCCCGTGTCATTACTTGTCCAATATGCTTGGCTAAATAATGAAGAAGTTCAAATTCACGATGTGTTAATTCAATGGTTTCCCCACGTTTAGAAACTATATAAGCATCAGGATGTATCACTAAAGAACCAACGGCTATTTCATTTGTTGCTTCCTCATCTGTTTGGCTAGCAACTTGTTGGTGTCTTCTTAAGTTTGCTTTCACACGAGCAATCAATTCTCTTGTGCTGAACGGTTTTGTTACATAATCATCGGCTCCTAGTTCTAAACCTAACACTTTGTCTATTTCTGAATCCTTAGCCGTTAACATAATAATGGGCATTTCATATTTTTTTCTAACTTCACGACATACTTCCATTCCATCTCTTTGTGGAAGCATGATATCTAAAAGAATAAGATCAGGTTTAATTTCCTCTACTTTCTCTAGAGCCTCATTGCCATCATATGCACAATGAACTTCATAACCCTCTTTTTTTAAGTTGAATTGGAGAATATCAGCAATCGGTTTTTCATCATCTACAACTAGTATTTTCTTATCCATTGTTTATCTCCTTTAATAAGAATAAGTAACATTCTTTTATATCTAAATTCGAGATTAATCTAACAAAACTTACTACTTAATAAAACTACTTACGGTCTTTCATTAACTTTACCATTTTATTAGTAGGTTTTCATCTTTTAGCAAATTTACAAAACAGGCAAATCTTTTTGGTCATATTATATTCTTTATTAGATAGAAAAACTCGCTTTAAAGCGAGTAAAGTACAGTTTTGTAAAAAAAGAAGCTAACAACTGTCAGCCTCTTTCCTGTGTTATTTATATTGTCATAATAAGTTACTGTTAATTGACTAACTTAAATTATCTTAAGTAATTCATAGGGTTTTTTAAGCTACCATTTTTATATATCTCAAAATGTAAATGGGTACCTGTTGAATCACCAGTTGATCCCATAACACCAATTTGTGAACCTTTTTCTACCGTTTGACCAACATTAACGGAAATAGAAGATAAGTGTGCATAGACTGTGCGGAATCCATTGTTATGATCTATTACAATTTTATTCCCATATCCACCATCCCAGCCAGCTGAAACAACTACTCCGTTATCTGCAGCTTTAATAGTTAAGTTACCTGGTCTGGCAATATCAATTCCTTTATGCATTTTCCCCCATCTATAACCTAAATGGCTAGAAACATAGCCCCCAACAGTTGGCCAAGCAAATGAGCCATCACCACGTGAAGGAATTACCTTTGTACCTTTAATGATGATATGCTTAACAGGCTTTTTAAGAACCTCTTCATGAACTTCTTCTTCTTTAACCTTTTCACCATTTTTCTCAGTGATTGAATAGGTTACTTCACGAAGACCCTTTTTACCTTTTTGCTTAACTTTTGTTTCACCTTTCGGCATTGATGAATCTTCAATGATTTCTTTTTTGTATTCCATTTTTTCTTTTCTCAGCACTTCTTTTTCCACTACCACTTGTACCAATGGCTTTAGGAAAGTTACATTAATTTCTTGATCAATTTTAAGTAAAGAATCCTCTTTTAAACCAGGATTTATGGACAGAAGTTCTTCTATACTCATATTATGGTCATTAGCAATCTTTCCAAGAACATCTCCTTCTTTAACATGGTATTTCTTTTCTTCTAGGGTACCTTTTGTTAAAAGTTTGATGGTCTCTTCAGTCTCTAAAATCTTTTCTGGTGAAACTTTTTCTCCAATAGATGAAACTTCTTTAGAAAATCGAACGTCTATTATATGAGAACTTTTTTTCTTCGACTTAGAGGTATTTGTATTAACGTTTGCCTTTCTTGCCTCTAAAGCTTTTAGTTGAGATTTCTTTACAAATTTAAGCTTCATTGCTTCTATAACCTTGTTTACTGACTCCGCATCCTTTAGGTATGCAACAGGCTTTCCATCTAAAACTAAGGCAGTAGCTTCTGTCTCAACAGATAAATCATTTTCAATCTTTTGAATAACCTCTATATCTCCCGTTTTAGGAGATGTTCCTAATACTTGTTCTGGAATATATGTAAGGTCAGATGCAAGATCAACCTTTAATCCTTTAAAGGAGTCTTGTGTTTCAGTTAATTTTTCATTAACTACACTTTCTATTACATTCTTATCTGAAACCGTTCCTATGTATTCTTTATCCATATATACATAATATATTGTCGTTATGTCCGAGATTTCTGCTGCTGAAGCTGTAGTTCCAAATGTTAATGTAGAAAAAGCTAAGGCTGAAACAGCTAACTTCTTCATAGAAGATTTGAAACTATTAGACGCTATATCTGTTAGTTTGGACAGACTATTCTCTAAAATACGCAACTTTTATCCTCCTAGACTAGCGAAACAACACTTTTCTTGCTTCTTTAAAAATATTTTTATAGCTTTTTTTGACATTCCTACTTTACCATAAATCAAATTGAAATAGATTGATTGAAAGGAAGATGTAACATAAATGTATAATAACTGACATTTAATTACAATTAACTTGTCCTAATTTGTTGTAATAAGCAAATAAACAAAAAAAAGAAGTATGTTTTAAAAACATACTCCCTTTTTTATGGCTCAGGACGGAATCGAACCGCCGACACAAGGATTTTCAGTCCTTTGCTCTACCGACTGAGCTACTGAGCCGTACCACTATTTTATATGTATAATGGCGGTCCCGACGGGAATCGAACCCGCGATCTCCTGCGTGACAGGCAGGCATGTTAACCGCTACACCACGGGACCATATAATAATTATATCATTTAAAAGTGACCCCTACGGGATTCGAACCCGTGTTACCGCCGTGAAAGGGCGGTGTCTTAACCGCTTGACCAAGGGGCCATATAAATGGTGAGCCATGGAGGACTCGAACCTCCGACCCTCTGATTAAAAGTCAGATGCTCTACCGACTGAGCTAATGGCTCTCAATATAGATAATAATAATAACATTGTATCATTCTCTGAAGAATGGCATCTAAGATGTCCCCATCTCAGAAAGTTAAACCAAGTAGCAGCTCTATGGGTACAACTCGAAGCATTACATGGATGTTTTGCTCGTTGCTCTACCGACTGAGCTAATGGCTCTCAATATTATCAATCTGCGTCTTAACTGTGACGACGTTTATTATATTATCATATTAATTTCGTCTATTGCAATACTTTTTTCAAAATAATTTTCATAAAGTTGTTTTACTACTCTCCTATTCTATTAAAAAAGACCTAAACCGCATTATATATTTGCGACTTAGGTCAAAAAATCAGATCTCTATTAATAAGTTAAGCTGGCAGCAACAATAATTCCAACAGTTATTCCGGCTGCTAATAGACTGAAACCAACAGCAAGGTTTCCTTCTTCTACCTTCTTTGCTAAGTTAGTCTTAGGAGTTAGGATGTATTCTATAATTAAATAAAATATTACCTGGGCAACTATTCCGACCAATCCCCAAATAAATGCATCTAACAAGCTTACACTACTCGACCAAACTGTGTAGATTACAATGGCTAATCCTAATACTTTTCCCCATAGTTTCATCGCAACAGCTAAATTCCCTTCCCTGATAAGTTCTCTTTCTGAAAATTTAGTTGTGTATGAGAAAGCAACAATTCCTATTAATATTAATAATAAACCCATTCCCACATGGATTAGAAAATTTAAAAATAAATCCAATGATAATATCTCATTCATCTTTCATTCCTCCTTATTCAATTTCTCCTATTGGTAAGAAATACGAAGTGTTATCAGTAATTTGTCCACCTGCTCTAATTCCCACTGCACTTGCTTTACTGCTAATGATGAAACATCCATACATGACTCTCGTTTTCATATGACCTTTTTCAGTCTGAATCAAGTGTGGTTCAAGCTCTGTAAATTTCTGAAAAACCGCTAAAGATTCCTCATAGTTTTTATTTTTATCTTCTAGTATTTTCTCTCCAGTACCTTCGTAAATGACTATTGTATCTCCTTCTCGACCAAAAGAAGGTTTTTTTACATATCTTTCTTTTTTTTCGTAAAAGTAATCAGGATCTAGATAGGTTGGTAAGAAGTAAGTTTGTATCACGTGGTGCTCTTCTTCCGTGAAATATGAATGTCCATTTTCATGTAATCCCCAAATTAATGCCTGTATCGCCTTTGATTGAAGTAAAAAGGCACTAGGAGGATTAATGATGGTTAATCTACCTTCTTTAACAAGGTCGAGTAGTAATTTCCCTACATATTCCCCCGTACTAGGATCACGGTCCTCGATTAAGTGTTCAAGAGGATACGTTTGTCTGTATAAAACATCAATCTTTTCCCCATTAGGGGTATATAATCCTCTTTCCATCACTCTATCAGATTCTTCAAATGGTTCGGATACAAGATGAAGATCACTTAAAGCAATATATTCTGCGTTTTGTACACCACTAATTTCTAGTAGATATCTCGTCGTTAAATAATCCTCTTCGTGGTCTCTATGGGATGTAAATACGACCTTTGGATTCTCTATATCAGTTGATTCAACTACCGCTTTTCTAATAGAAAAAGCTAAATCCTTTTCCATATTCCTATTTGGATTTTTTACTTTGAAGTGGTCACATACAAATTGATTGATGGAAAACGTTTCTTTAATAAAAGTTGGTGTGTCTGCATTAAATTCCAATAGTTTAAAATATCCTTTATCATAGGAAAAGTCAAAGCGACCTATGACGGTTTCTATGTCCATTTTTGATAGTATCCTCACATATGGAAGAGTTTGAACGGGAAACCCTAACTCTACAAGTGTTTCATCTTTTAATTCACGTATTAATGGAACGGTTTTCTTAAAAATCCTCCATATTTGATTAGAGGCTACTCTGAGTTGGTTAATTTTCTCTCTTTTTTCTAGCTTGATATCAAAAAGGGCATATTCCTCCTCAAACAAGTCATGCCAAAAGTTTGGAATTGTTTCATAAAATGTCTTCCTTTTCTCTATGAAAGATACATTATCCTTCATTACCCACCAAAACCACCTTTTGAGCCAGATCCTATTCCTGTTTTGATACTATTTTTATAATTTTTATATTCCGAAGAGTTTAATAGTGTTGATTTATTCTTATAATATCTACCACCATGATAATATCCACCGTAATACCTAGAGTGTTCATCATCACAATAATAGGTTTGGGTGTTTTTATCCCAATCCCAATCATCACACTCTTCATCTACTGGTTCGGCAGGTATTTCCTGACTTGAACAGGCCACTAAAGATGTAGACATAATAGCCAAAACCCCTGCCATCATTTTTTTTGTTTTATTCAATTGAAATCACCCTCCCATTTATAACCTGTTGGAGTTACATATAAAATGTAACAAAGCTGGTCTTCGTCTAATTCAGCTGAATCGCGCTCCCATTCCAATTGATTCAAATAAGTATATACAGAACCAATATAAAGTAATACTTCCATGTGGGAGGATAAATATTTCTCCTCTAACAAAGGATTTTTTTTATAAGGATTTAATTCTCTAATCTCAAGCCTTAAGTCGGTGTTCTTATCTGTTTTTTTGCTAATAAGAAGTTCTTTTTCATACTGTTCTACATAAATGGCTACAATTGAGCCCTCTACAGACGATGAAAGTTGTTTATAAGTAACCCCATCTTTAACAAAAAACTCACACTCTCTCCTGGCTAGAATTTGTTCTAACTGAATATCCTCATAATGATAAAGGGGAACGTAAGATTCATCATCTTTCCATAACCTATACTCTAAAATCATCATATCAACTCATTTTCTTTTTTCTAAGGTAAGATACGGATTATCATACTTACAGGTTTCAATATTTATGTTTATTCGTTATTTTTTTAATTGAAAAAAAGGAGCCTATAATAAGACTCCTCCAAACTTAGCTTTGGCGCCAAGGGTTCATAACTACATTTGTTTGTGAGCGATCTGGACCAACAGAGAAAATCGATAATGGTATACCTGTTAGTTGAGCCACTCTTTCTAAATAATGACGAGCATTTGCAGGTAGTTCATCTAGTGATTTACATCCTGTAATATCTTCTGTCCAGCCTGGGAACTCTTCATAAACCGGTTCACAGTCTGCTAACACTTTTAAGCTTGCAGGGAATTGTTCAATGACTTCCCCTTTATACTTATAAGCTACACAAATTTTCAGTGTTTCAATTCCTGTTAATACATCGATAGAGTTTAGTGATAAATCAGTAATTCCGCTTACTCGACGTGCATGGCGTACAACCACACTATCAAACCAACCAACGCGTCGTGGACGTCCTGTCGTTGTACCATATTCGCGGCCAACCTCACGGATTTGATGACCAATTTCATTATCTAATTCAGTTGGGAATGGTCCATCTCCTACGCGAGTTGTATAAGCTTTGGATACACCTACAACGTGTTTAATTTTTGTCGGTCCAACACCTGAACCAATCGTTACTCCACCTGCAACTGGATTAGAAGATGTAACAAACGGATAAGTACCTTGGTCAATATCAAGCATGACCCCTTGTGCTCCTTCAAATAAAACACGACGACCTTCGTCTAATGCATCATTTAAAACAACAGAAGTATCTACAACATAATGCTTAATTTGTTGTCCGTACTCATAGTATTCGTCAAGGATATCTTCAATTTTGAAGCCCTCTGTCTCGTAAATTCTCTCTAATAAACGGTTCTTTTCTTCTAAGTTACGAGCTAGTTTCTCTTCAAAAATTTCACGATCTAATAAATCGGCAATACGGATACCAACACGAGCTGCTTTATCCATATAAGCTGGACCAATACCCTTTTTCGTTGTACCGATTTTATTTGCACCTTTACTTTCTTCTTCCACTTCATCTAACTTTAAGTGATAAGGAAGAATAACGTGGGCGCGGTTACTAATACGAAGATTATCCGTTGTAACCCCTTTATCATGTAAGTATGTAAGTTCTTTAATAAGTGCCTTTGGATCAACAACCATACCGTTTCCAATTACACAAGTTTTATCTTTATAAAAAATCCCCGATGGAATTAAGTGAAGTTTGTAAGTTTCTCCGTCGAAACGAATTGTATGACCAGCGTTGTTACCACCTTGATAACGAGCAATCACTTCAGCATTTTCTGATAAAAAATCAGTGATTTTCCCTTTTCCTTCGTCTCCCCATTGTGTTCCAACTACAACTACAGATGACATATTAAAAGCACCTCCAAAGGTAAACAATCATAAATAATTTAAGTACCATCTTCAAACATACTAAGTTTACCAATTTATAATAGTAAAAGTCAATAAAACACGAACAATTTTATTTAAAATAATATTTTTTGTTCGTAAAACGTTTGTAACTACTGACTCTAACACTAATATTCCCATAAAAAAGAAGGTTAATCTTATAATTAAGATTAACCTTCTTTAACTGAACTATTATTTTATTGTTTAAGCTCCTGGTGGAATAGAAGCATCATCAAACCGTCTCTCTAAGTTTACGAATTTATTATACTCTTTTACAAAAGCTAATGAAACGGTACCAGTTGGACCATTACGTTGCTTAGCAATGATGATTTCAATAATATTTTTATTCTCCGATTCTTTATCGTAGTAATCATCACGATATAAGAACGCAACAATATCCGCATCCTGCTCGATACTTCCAGATTCACGAATATCAGACATCATAGGTCTCTTATCTTGACGTTGCTCTAACCCACGAGAAAGCTGAGAAAGGGCAATGACAGGAACCTGTAATTCACGGGCAAGTGCTTTTAAGGACCTAGAAATTTCAGAAACCTCTTGTTGACGATTTTCTCCTGAACGGCCACTTCCTAGAATAAGCTGTAAGTAGTCAATTAAGATCATCCCTAGTCCATGCTCCTGTTTTAAACGACGACATTTAGAACGTATATCTGTAATTTTTACCCCAGGCGTATCATCAATAAAAATTCCGGCATTTGATAAGCTTCCCATTGCCATCGTTAGTTTACCCCAGTCCTCATCTGTTAAAGAACCTGTACGTAGCCTTTGAGCATCAATGTTTCCTTCTGCACAAAGCATACGCATAACAAGCTGTTCAGCACCCATCTCTAGACTAAAGATCGCTACATTTTCCCCTGCTTTTACTGCTACGTTTTGGGCAATATTTAAGGCAAAAGCTGTTTTACCTACCGATGGACGTGCCCCTACAATTATCAGGTCATTTCTCTGGAATCCTGCCGTCATCCGGTCGAGCTCAGCAAATCCAGTTTCAATCCCTGTTATATCTCCAGCACGATTATGCATCGTTTCAATATTATCGTACGTACGAACGAGTACATCTTTAATATTATGAAAAGCACTCGCATTTTTCCTTTGAGCTACTTCCATAATGCTCTTTTCAGCTTCACCTAGTAAAGCTTCCACTTCATCTTCACGTGTGTACCCATCTTGAGCAATACTGGTAGCTGTGCGAATTAATCTTCGTAATACAGATTTCTCTGAAACAATTTTTGCGTAGTATTCAATATTGGCGGCTGTAGGAACAGAGGCTGCCAACTCACTTAAATAACTTACTCCACCTGTATCTTCAAGTAACTTCGTTGCTGCAAGGTCTTCTGTAACCGTAATCAAGTCTACTGCTTTACCTTGATCATTTAGCCTTAGCATGACATTAAAGATTTTTTGGTGGGCTGCACGATAGAAGTCCTCAGGTATTAAAATTTCTGAAGCTAATGTAAGTGCGGCTGGTTCAAGGAAAATAGCACCTAAAACCGCTTGCTCAGCCTCAATATTTTGAGGAGGAAGTCGATCAGCAAACAAATCACTCATATATTCATAACCTCCTATTTTCATTCAGTAGGATAGTTTATCTAATCATATATATGTTTTTAATAATATTTACAAGAACACATATTCGTATTTTTCAAAAAAGTTTATAACTTAATCAGAAAAAATGTGACCAGTCTTAACCGATCACATTCTTAGCTAGTTCTATTTTAACATGATTATGAATAAAAGGAACTTCCAATATTAGTTTGTTTCTTTTACATGTACATTTAATGTTGCTGTTACTTCTGTATGAAGTTTTACTGGAACTTTCGTATATCCTAATGTACGGATCGCGTCATCTAGTTCGATTTTACGCTTATCAATCTTAATGGAATGTTTCTTCTGTAATTCCTCTGCAATTTGTTTACTTGTAATCGATCCAAATAAACGTCCGCCTTCTCCAGCTTTTGCAGAAAGTTCCACTGTAATTTTTTCTACTGTTTCTTTTAGTTGTTTCGCCACTTCAAGCTCTTCAGCTGCTACTTTTTCTTCTTTTTTCTTTTGGGCATTTAATGAACTAATGCTAGCTTGATTGGCTTCAATCGCTAACCCTTGTTTGATTAGGAAGTTTTGTGCATATCCATCAGCTACATTTTTAACTTCACCTTTTTTACCTTTTCCCTTAACGTCTTTTAGAAAAATTACTTTCATTCTTTCTTTCTCCCTTCGTAATACTCTTCTATAGCTAATATTAGTTGCTGTTCAGCTTCATCTACCGAAACCTCAGCTAATTGAGTGGCTGCATTCGTTAAGTGCCCTCCACCCGATAAGCTTTCCATAATGATTTGGACATTAATTTCGCCTAATGAACGGGCGCTAATCCCCACTAATTCGCCTTCTCGTTTAGATATAACGAATGATGCTAATACACCATCCATCGTTAGCAATGTATCTGCTGTTTGAGCAATTAAGACTTGATCAACTATTTGAGTTGGATGTCCTTTTGCAATAGCAATGCCTTCTCTATAAAAGTAAACTGATTCGATTAGTTTAGCTCGTTTCAAGAAAGTCGTTACATCTTCCTTAAGGAATTTCTGTACGAGAACGGTATCTGCTCCTTGTCCCCTTAAGTAAGAGGCCGCATCAAACGTTCTAGACCCTGTTCGCAACGTGAAGCTCTTTGTGTCAACAATGATCCCTGCTAGTAAGGCTGTTGCTTCAAGCATATCTATTTTACCACGCTTAGGTTGATATTCTAACAGCTCTGTGACTAGTTCTGCAGTAGAAGAGGCATAAGGTTCCATATAAACTAACAATGGGTTTTCTATAAACTCTTCGCCACGACGATGATGGTCAATTACAACAACATGATCAATCTTACTTAACAAGCGCTCTTCAATAACCATAGAAGGTTTATGTGTATCAACAATGACTAATAGAGTATCATCTGTCGCCATTTCTAATGCTTGTTCAGGTGTAATAAATCGTTTAGATAAATGCTCATGCTTCTTAATTTCTTCCATAAGCCTTTTAACACCTGTGTCAATTTCATTGGCATTAAGAACGATATAAGCTTCACGTTGGTTCATCTGTGCTACTTTCTGAATTCCAATAGAAGCCCCTACCGCGTCCATATCAGGATTTTTATGTCCCATAATGATGACTTTGTCACTTTCGACAATCAGCTCTTTTAAAGCATGAGAGATGACCCTAGCACGTACTCTTGTACGTTTTTCAACCGGATTTGTTTTTCCTCCGTAAAACTTTACTTTTCCATTCACTTGTTTCATAGCTACTTGGTCTCCACCTCTTCCAAGTGCTAAATCTAAGCTAGATTGTGCTAGTGTTCCAAGCTCCGGTAATGAAGGTACTCCAGAACCTACACCGATACTCAAGGTTAAAGGAACATTTTGCTTTGATGTAGATTCCCGCACATCATCTAAGATGGAAAATTTGCCTTTTTCAAGTGTTTGAAGGATATGTTCATTAAATACTGCTATGAAACGTTCAGAAGAAACTCTTTTTAAGAAAACACCATAATCTTGCGCCCACTTATTTAAAATAGAGGTCACTAGGCTGTTTAAGCTACTCCTAGTTTGATCGTCCATTCCTTGAGTAAGCTCATCATAGTTATCCAAAAATATAATTCCGATTACCGTTCTTTCATCCTCATAAAGCTTTTCAATTTCCGTTTGTTCTGTTACATCAAAAAAGTAAAGCAGTCGTTCTTCAGGACGATGTATGACTTTAAATTTTCGATCATATAGTGTAATCGTTTCTGTTTCAACTTCTTGCTTAATTAAAGGAATGAGTGATTCTCCCACATCATATAGGGACCTCCCTACTAATGTATCCTCATCAAAACAAGATGCTAGAAAGGGATTTGTCCATTCTATACAGTAGTCATCATTTATTAGCATGATTCCGATTGGCATTTCCATTAAAGCTTCTTCGCCAACCTTTTTCACTCTATAAGAAAGAGTGGATATGTACTCTTCCGTTTCTTTACGTTGTAGATTATAAATCATAAAGATAAAGTAAAAAGGGATAATAGCGACTAATAATCCGGCTAAACCAATCATCCAATTATAATAAGCTAATACACCGACCAGTACCACTGTTATTGCTATCAACCCATATATGGGATAGCGAATAGACTGCTTTTCTAGATAAGAAGGCATGTTTTCAGCTCCCAAACAGTGGAAAATTATTTTTTCAATTCCATTCTCTTTCGTAAATCAAATCCTAAGTCAATTATACCTAATATCCTCACAATATAAAGAAGAAATGGAATAAAGAGAACTAGTACGGTAATAATCACTGGAATAGCTTTTGCTAAACCCTTCTGATAGGAGAAGTAGTAAATAAATGATAATCCTTGTAAAATCATAAATAGCTGTAGTACAAATGCAATATTTATGATAGCAAGAAACCAGTAACTACCTTCATCCACTTTAAATATAACAGAAGCTAATAAAGAAAATAGGTAATACCATAAAAGACTCTTAGGTAGTTGTAATTCCCTAAAAGGCCTCCAACCTACTACAGGAATTCCAAACCTCTTTATAATAGGAAAAGAAACGAGTTGGATTAAGAAAACAATTAAAAAGGAAGCCATTACAAACAAACTTGGTGTTAAATATCCAATCATTTCTACCCCGGCTTCAAACTGTTCTATTAATTGCTCATTTGGACTTTGTCCAACAGCACCTAGCATTTTCACTGACATTTCAATGGATTCCTTGAATACCTGGATAGATTCTTTAATAAAATCTATTTTGAAAAAGGCCACAGCTATTGCGTACTGAACCACAAGGTTAACTAGAAAGGCTAAAGAACCGGCAATAAAAGAAGCTACTCTATTTTTCTTTTCTCTAATAAAGTCCCCAATTACTATCCCTGTCAACCCATAAGCTAGCGTCAAAGGAATGCTTAATAGTGTTCCTACAATTAATGAAATGAATACAGCTCCAACAAGAAATATACCAGAACTCTTTCTATCATTTTTCGCTGAGAACATCATAAAGGGAAGAGCTAAAAATAAATTTATAACAAGCCCTAGAACAGGCACATATAAAGTAACTAACAATAAAACAGCAAATATAGCAAGAAATAAAGCACCCTCCGTTAATCTATTCGTGCTTCTCATTAAAAATCACCTCCATATGTAAACAGCCTATAACTATAATTTTACCTACAAATTCACCTAGGTTCAACTTACTAAAATCAGACGTAATTTTTTATTTAAAAGCTTACCATCGTATGTATAAAAATTATTTACTTGCGCTACTAGATTGACCCTATATCTAAAAATGATACTAAAAAATTTAATAAAAAAAGACACCCAAAAGGTGTCTTTTTACTGTCATTATTCACCTGATACGTAAGGTAATAATGCCATTTGACGAGCACGTTTGATAGCAACTGTTAATTTACGTTGGTATTTCGCGCTAGTTCCAGTTACACGACGAGGTAAAATTTTACCACGCTCTGAAATGAACTTTTTAAGTAAATCTACATCTTTGTAGTCGATGTGAGTGATTGCGTTCGCTGTGAAAAAGCAAACTTTACGGCGTTTTGCACGTCCGCCTCTGCGTCCTCCCATTGCCATGTGATTTCCCTCCTTTTTAACTAAATATCAATAAAGTTACCGAACTATATTAAAGTTAATACTTTTGTGTTTTTAGAATGGCAGATCGTCATCGGAAATATCGATTTGGCCACCGTCATTTGCGAATGGATCTTCATCAACACGTGTATAACCTTGGTTGTTATTTCTAGGAGGTTGATTCTGATAGTTATTCCCGCCGAACGGAGACCCTTGCTCTCTAGAACCTCCAAAGTTTCCAGCGTTTCCACCGGATGTACTTTTCGGTTCAAGAAACTGTACACTTTCAGCTAATACTTCTGTGACATAAACACGTTTTCCGTCTTGTCCATCATAACTGCGTGTTTGAACTCTCCCATCAACACCAGCAAGACTACCTTTTTTCAAGAAGTTTGCTACGTTTTCAGCTGGTTTACGCCAAATAACACAGTTTATGAAGTCTGCTTCTCTTTCACCCTGTTGGTTCGTAAAAGTACGATTAACAGCTAATGTAAAAGAAGCAACAGGAACACCATTTGGTGTGTATCGCAATTCAGGATCTTTCGTTAAACGGCCGACCAGAACAACACGATTCATCATCAGATTCAACCCCTTTCCCCTAAAGACTAATGTTTCACGTGAAACAAAAGTTAGAAGTGTATATATTTAAGCTCTTATTTTTCGTCTTTAATTACGATATGACGAATGATATCTTCGCTGATTTTAGCTAAACGAGAAAACTCATCAATAGCAGGAGCTTCAGAATTAACTTTCACTAGTTGGTAGTAACCATCACGGAAATCGTTAATTTCATAAGCTAAGCGGCGTTTGCCCCACTCTTTCGCTTCAGTAACCTCCGCACCATTATCAGTTAAAATTCCGCTAAAACGCTCAACTAGTGCCTTTTTAGCCTCATCTTCAATATTTGGGCGGATGATGTACATAATTTCGTACGCTCTCATCACGTTCACCTCCTTTTGGTCTAAACGGCCCGAAGATCTAAAAAAAGATCCCCAATTGGGCAAGGAGCAATTGTTCATTACTCACAAGAAGAAATTATAGCACAGTATACAATGAAGTGCAATGTCCTTATAATATTTCTAAATTCAAATCCTCTTCTACACAGAAATCTTAGAGCTTTAATAAGGATAATAATCAAAAAAGACACTCTGTATCCTTACAAAGTGTCTTACATACTACTTATTTTAAACGTTAAAGCGGAAGTGGATAACATCTCCGTCTTTTACTTCGTATTCCTTACCTTCAAGGCGAACCTTACCTGCTTCACGTGCTGCACCCATCGTTCCAGCAGCTAATAAATCCTCATACGCAACTGTTTCTGCGCGGATAAACCCTCTTTCAAAGTCACTGTGAATTACTCCAGCACATTGAGGAGCTTTCATTCCTTTACGGAAAGTCCATGCACGTACTTCTTGTACACCAGCCGTAAAATAAGTTGCTAATCCTAAAAGATTATAAGCAGAACGAATTAGTTGGTCTAATCCAGACTCTTCAATTCCTAACTCTTGAAGGAACATCGTTTTCTCTTCCCCTTCAAGTTCAGCAATCTCAGACTCGATTTTTGCACATACAACAATAACCTCTGCATTGTCTTTTGCTGCAAATTCTTTAACTTGTTGCACGTATTCATTGTCTGAAGGATCTGCAACATCATCTTCCCCAACATTTGCTACGTAAAGAACCGGTTTAGTTGTAAGTAAATGTAATCCTTTAACAATTTTCTTTTGTTCGTCTGTGAATTCAACTGTACGGCCTGGGCGGTCTGACTCAAAAGCATCTTTTAGTTTCTCTAAGATTTCAAATTCAATCATAGCTTCTTTATCTTTTTGTTTAGCCATTTTACCAACACGAGCAATACGTTTTTCAACAGACTCTAAGTCAGCTAAGATAAGCTCTAGGTTAATGGTTTCAATATCTGAAATAGGATCTACTTTACCAGATACGTGTGTAATATTGTCATCAGCAAAACAACGTACTACCTGACAAATAGCATCTACTTCACGAATATGAGATAAGAATTTATTTCCTAACCCTTCACCTTTACTAGCACCCTTAACGATACCAGCAATATCAGTAAATTCAAAAGTGGTTGGAACTGTTTTTTTCGGTTGTACTAACTCAGTCAATTTTGTTAAACGCTCATCTGGAACTTCTACAATTCCTACGTTAGGATCAATCGTACAGAACGGATAGTTTGCTGACTCCGCTCCCGCTTGTGTAATTGCATTGAATAATGTAGATTTCCCTACATTCGGTAATCCTACAATCCCTGCTGTTAATGCCATCCAAGGTCACTCCTCATAATATAATCTATCAATTTTCGTTTTCGCACGATGTTATTAATTAATTGAAAAAGTATCTATTTCAAATAAAATAAACTCTCATTTATCATATTAAAACTTTTCAGCCTCTAACAATTATAGAGATTTGGTAGTAAAAAGACAAGCTTTCCATAAGTGCTACTGGTTTTACTTTACTTGTCTACATAAAAAAAGTACCACAAGTATATCGTGGTACCCTCACATATTACGATAAAAGCTTGATATTCACTAAACAATCATAAAGTGTACTGCCTAGACCATTATCTGATTCTCTACTTGGTGTCAGTCTATTTACGACTCCACCGTATTTAGACCATATACCTTCATCGATATTAATGGTGTTTGGATGAGCATTTTTTAAGATTTTCACATATCCTTCTATTGTTCCACGCTCATTCCATACTTGAACATAATCATTTTCTTTTAATTTTAAGTTTGTTGCTAAATTCTCCGCGATTTCCACTCTTACCTTTGGTTCTACAGGGAATAAATGATAGTGTTGAGAATGATTAGATCTCATTGGATGAATGGTCAATAGAGTATAAGGAAACTTCTCAGCTAATGGTTTGTCATTCCAAACTGATTCTTTTGGAAGAGAAGCCGTTAACTTTCCATTAAAGCCTTTTTTCTCCGCTAATTGAGAGGTAAACTCGAATTTTCCACTTGGAGTTTTGAATTTTCTATCTTCCCAAGGAACTCCTTGAACTGGTAATTCTACATGAAATTCCTTTTTAAACTGATCTAATGTGATGCCATTTTTGGCTAGATCCTTTATAGACATCTCCATAAACTGTTCTCTCGTAAAATCGAATACTTCCCCAAATCCTAGTCTTTTAGCAAGCTGAGTCCATATCCACAAATCAGACTTTGCTTCTCCAGGAGGATCAACTAGTTTAGGAGCATAATTAGCATAATGATGATACATGGAGGCATAATAGATATCTTCCTGTTCGAAAACGGTTGTAGTTGGTAAGACATAATCTGCTAATTCAGCTGTATCGGTCATAAACTGTTCGATGACGACTAACGTTTCAACTGAGGAGAATGCGTCCTTTACTACATTTGTATCTGGTACTTGTGTCAAAGGATTCCCGCATGTCACAATAATCATTTTTATTTCTGGATCAATAGCGTTTAAAATCCCTTCAGCCTGTTTCATCATGGTAAAAGTTCGAGAAGTTTTCTTCATATTAGGCAGGGTTAATTCATTAAATTGAAAGCTTTGGCCAACCTGTTTGTTTCCATAGTTTGCTCCACCGCCAGGAATCCCTACATTTCCGCTTACGGCTACTAATGCATCAATTAGACGAATGGTATTACCCCCATTATCATATCTTTGCATTCCTAGACCAAGCAGGGTTGCTGTCGGGCAATCCCCATATACATGTGCCAATTCCGTTATAATGTCCAATGGTATTTCTGTCATCTCACTCACTTGATCAAGAGTGACAGATTGTAGGAGAGCCTCTAAATCTTCAAAACCTAAAGTAAAATTATCAATAAATTCATTATCTACTAACTGAAGTCTAAACAACTCTTTCATAATACCAATAGCTAATAAACCATCCATACCAGGTTTAATAGAAATATATTTGTGAGCAATTTTAGCTGTCGCATTTGGAATAGGATCAATTACATATAGATTTGCTCCGTTTCTTTTTGCTTCCTGTAGCACTTCATACAAGTGCATATTAGTACGTGCAACATTTCTTCCCCAAACGATAATATTCTTACTATGTTGAATATCAGTAGGAGAATGAGCATATGAATCACCAAAATCCCAGGTTTGAGCTTCTATTCCAGCTCCCCAGCAAATAGAACCTGTTAACTCTGTAACTCCCCCATAAGCATTAAAAAACCTTTGATCAAGATTCGTTAAAAGTCCACTATTCGCATAATCATGGCTATGCAAAATAGAGGTCGTCCCGAATTTCTCTTTGTATTCATGCAACTTAGTTGAAATTTCATCAAGAGCCTGTTCCCAAGAAATTTGTTTAAATTTACCATTCACCTTTTTTAAAGGGTATAATAACCGCTCTTTGGAGTTGGTGCGGTCAGCTAGCATCCTGCCACGACCACAGATTTTTCCCTTTGTTATTGGATGGCTATCATCACCATCTACTTTTAATACTTTCCCGTCTTCTATCGTTACTTTAAACCCACAGCTATCCCAACAATTCAAGGGACAAGCAGATGTAGCTACCTTTGACATATTCTCCACCCCAATACTAAGCTAGTCTCTATTTTTCATCATTTTTATAAAAATTGTTTATAAATTGTTTATACATAAATATAACATGGTCATAAAAATTCTGACTATCATTAGATATTAATCTCAAAAAGTAATTCTTACCTGATTTGAACCATTCCCCTTAAAGAAGAGGTAAAAAAAAGAAGCATAAAGAAAGATTATTCTTCATGCTTCACTAATATCTTCTTGATTTTGCGGGAGAATTCTTTTCTTGGGATTAATACACTGTGTCCGCATCCCTCACACTTAATCCTTATATCCATTCCCAAACGAATGACTTTCCATTTGTTTGTACCACAAGGATGCTGTTTCTTCATTTCCACTACATCATTAAGCCCAAACTCTTTTTGCTCCACTACAATCACTCCTATGCTTTACCAAGGTTTTTTGTTTGTTCACTTTTTTCCTGACGAGAATACATAACGAGCCTAGGAAAAGGAATTTCAATGTTATTTTGATCTAAACATAGTTTAATATCTTTTCGTAGCTGTCTAGCAATAAATAAGTGCTTCATTGGTGTGGTTTCAACCACGATTCTTAATACAACCTCAGAAGCTCCAAGAGTTTGAACTCCTAGTATTTCTGGTGGCTTGACTATATCCTCATATTTTTCAGGCACTTCTTGAAGTAATTCCTCTAGGACTCTTTCAGCACGTACAATATCCCCTTCATATGCAAGACTAACATCGACAATGGCCAAGCTATTATGGATGGAGAAATTCGTTACTTCAATAATACTTCCATTAGGAACAATATGAAGTTCCCCTGTATAACTCTTAATCTTCGTCGTTCTAAGTCCTATTTCCTCGACTGTTCCTTCAAACTGTCCAATACGAATGAAATCACCCACTGAAAACTGATCTTCAAAAATAATGAAAAATCCTGTGATAATATCACGAACTAAGTTTTGTGCTCCAAACCCTACAGCTAATCCAACAATTCCAGCCCCCGCAAGCATAGCCCTTACATCAATCGTTAATGTTGAAAGAATGGTCATAATAGCGATGAAATAAACCACATAAGAAAGGACGTTAGTAAGAAGCTTCATAATGGTTGCTTCTCGTCTTTCTGAGACCTGCAAAGGAGAGCGCGTTCTCACTTTAAAAATATTATGTATAGCAATTTTACCTAAACGAATGACCAAACCAGAAATGATTAAAATTCCAATGATTTTGATAAACCCTGTTCCAATGGCTAACCATAGCCCTTCGTCTAACAACTTACTTTCAAGCGAGTTATATAACTTTTCATATTCATTCATCTAATCACCTGCTTTTTAAAAATACTTACCGGTTTCTTTCCCAGGGAATGAATTTTTCTATTTCCTTATAATCTTATCACTTATTAGGTTTTCTGTTAAAACTTGAGCAAAATTCATTTTAACAATTTTCTTAACAGCTTTGAAGTGTAAAAAAGATGAACGTTCTCCACTCGTGACTATTTAACTATGTTTAATAGGACATACTCCTTTTGACCCTTGTTTCCCTTTTTCATCTAACAGTTATGTATACATTGCAAATTTTTTCCGTATACTGATACTACTAAATTTAAGGAGTGGACCCAATGAATCTAAAAACTAGCTTGTTCGATAAAAGAGGTGGAGATGGGGCAAGGATATTACATGATGAACCGAGAGCTTCTCATAAGCTTGCAGTCGAACTAATTTCCTTAATGCCGGTTAGTTTAACGAACCGTCCAGTTGTCTTTGTTTGTATTGGGACCGACCGTTCAACAGGAGATTCATTAGGGCCACTTGTTGGAACATTATTAAGTGAAAAAGTTATTTCTCCTTTCCATGTTTATGGGACACTTGAAGATCCTATTCATGCGGTGAATTTAGAAGAGAAATTAATTGAAATTAAAAAGAAGCATTTTAATCCTATTATTATAGGAATTGATGCCTGTCTTGGTCGACTCAAAAGTGTTGGTGTGATTCAAATAGGAGAAGGTCCTGTAAAGCCGGGAGCTGGAGTTAATAAAGATTTACCTCCAGTTGGAGACCTGCATATAACAGGGATTGTGAATGTTAGTGGTTTCATGGAGTTCTTTGTACTTCAAAATACGAGGCTAAATTTAGTGCTAAAAATGGCAAAAATGATTGCTGCGGGTATCCATGAAGCAAGCTTAACTTATCATCCAAGTAATTCTTGGTCAAACCTTAAAATGAATGTAGACCGTGAACAAACCACATGAGAAAAGCGCAGGCGCCTTGGTCAGCCCCGACAAGCAAATGTTCTTCCACCTAAAAGTCTGTTTTTTGACTTTTAGGATGGAAGGTTATTTGACTCGATGGGCTAGGCGCTGGAGCTAGATAGTTGTCTAACTTCAAAAGCTTATACTTTCTTAACTTTATAAAAAGAAAAGGGAAGTAAAAACTCCCTTTTCCTCTTTAGGCAAAGTATGGTTGAAAATAATACATGACCGTTACAATGATAGCAACTACTAATATACCAGGTAAAAGGTTGGCTACTCGAATCTTGGTTATCCCGGCTAAGTTTAGCCCAATAGCAAAGATCATGATTCCCCCAGTTGCTGTCATTTCAAGTATAAAACTATCTAATAAAGCTTGTGGAATAAGGTTATTTATTTGAGTAGCAAACAAGGCTATAGCACCTTGGTAAAGCATAACAGGAATAGCGGAGAACATTACACCAATTCCTAATGTCGTCGTTAAGATAAGGGCTGTGAAACCATCAATTATCGCTTTCGTATAAAGGACATCGTGATCTCCTCTAATCCCGCTATCGAGTGCGCCAATGATCGCCATTGCTCCAATAACAAAAATTAGAGTAGCTGTAACGAAACCTTGAGAAATACTCCCTTGTCCATTCGAACCTACTTTTTTCTCTAACCAATCACCTAAGTTATTTAGCTTTGCTTCTAAATCAAAATACTCCCCAATCACCGCTCCAAACACTAGGCTTAGAATGACGATAAGGAAGTTTTCACTTTTAATTCCCATCTGTAAACCTAGGACAATGACAGCTAATCCAATTCCATGCATAACTGTTCCTTTTATGCGTTCAGGAATACGTGTTAGTAATTTCCCTATTAATGTCCCTACGATAATCAATAATCCATTTACAATTGTCCCAAGTAAAAACATGATTATTCACCTTTTTTGTTTCGCTAAACGAAAGATTTTTTCTATTAATTTACCATGGATTTTACCATTTTAATAGATGTCTTTTTAATTATTGGTTAGTTTTTATTTTGCATTATTTTTTTAGGTTGGTTACATTGAAGTTAGTCCGTTGATTTCCGCTCCAGGCACCTGCTTTCCGGGGGGCGTTCGCCGACCCTCCTCGTCGCTTACGCTTCTGCGGGGTCTCGCCTGAAACGCTAATCCTCCAGGAGTCAAGTGCCTTCCGCTCCAATCAACTCAATGCTAAAATAAAGAATTAACTTTTTAATTAGAGTCTAAAAAAATAAACCATCAATAAGATGGCTAATTTTAAATAGTTGCTTGAGTTGGTACCTAAGACTCTTTAGACTCTAAAAGTTCTAAAATTCTTTCTAAGTCTTCATTTGAGAAGAATTCGATTTCTATTTTACCTTTGTTTTTGGTTTGTTTGATATTTACTGTTGTACCAAAACGTTCTCTTAAGAAGCCTTCTTGCTCACGGATAAATACATTTTTCTCTTGTTTAGGTTTCTTTGTTTCACGTGGAACATTTTCATTTAAGTGTTGAATAAGCTGTTCAAGTTGACGAACATTTAAGCCCTCTTTTATGGTCTTTTCAACTACACTTGATAGCAAGTCTTTTTTCCTTAATCCTAAAAGTGCTCGTCCATGGCCCATTGAAACCTTACCATCAGAGATTAATTGTTGGATTTTTGGTGGTAGAGAGAGTAAACGGACAATATTAGCAATATGAGGTCTACTTTTACCTAGACGCTTAGCTAATTGTTCTTGTGTTAAAGAAAGTTTCTCCATTAAAAGTTGATAAGCTGCCCCTTCTTCTATCGGGTTTAAATCCTCACGCTGTAAATTCTCTAGTACCGCTAATTCCATCATTTGTTGTTCGGATAATTCTCTTACCACTACAGGTACTGTTTCTAATTTTGCTTCTTTTGCTGCACGAAAACGTCTTTCCCCTACAACAATTTCGTAACCTTTAATACTTTTTCTAACAATGATAGGCTGCAAAATACCGTGTTCAATAATAGAATCTCTTAATTCAAGAATAGCTTCCTGGTCAAAAACCTTACGTGGTTGGTATGGATTTGGTCGTAATTCTTGAATTTTCACTTCTCTTACCGATTCTTCTTCTTTTGCTGGCTCAATATTTGTAAAAAAAGCATTCAAACCTTTTCCTAATCCTTTAGCCATTAGCAGACACTTCCTTTGCTAAATCTAAATAGACTTCAGCCCCTCTTGATTTCGGATCATAAATAATAATAGGTTGCCCATGGCTAGGAGCCTCACTAAGACGAATATTTCTTGGAATAACGGTTTGATATACTTTATCTTGGAAATATTTTTTTACTTCTTCAATTACCTGTAATCCGAGATTAGTTCTAGCATCTAACATCGTTAATAGAACACCCTCAATTTTAAGGTCATGATTTAAATGTTTTTGTACCAGCCTTACGGTATTTAGTAACTGACTTAACCCTTCTAAAGCATAATACTCACACTGAACTGGGATAATGACAGCATCAGAAGCAGTTAATGCATTCAATGTTAATAAGCCAAGTGAAGGTGGACAATCAATAATAATATAGTCGAATTCACTTTTCACTTCTTCTAAAGCACGTTTTAAACGAACTTCCCTTGAAATCGTTGGGACAAGTTCAATTTCAGCACCAGCAAGCTGGATAGTAGCCGGAATAGCATATAGGTTTTCTACTGATGTTGGTTTAATCACATATTTAGCTTCCACGTCATCAACCAAAACGTCGTAAATACATTGTTCAACATCCGCTTTTTCAAGTCCTACTCCACTTGTTGCGTTTCCTTGAGGATCCACATCTACTAGTAATACTTTTTTCCCTATGTATGCTAAGCAGGCGCCTAAGTTCACAGAAGTTGTCGTTTTACCGACTCCCCCTTTTTGATTTGCAATCGCGATAATTTTACCCACGATGTCACCTACTTTCATTTACGATAAAAAATTACCCTGTTTATCAGAGCTTGTACTTATCTATTCGTGAAATCCATGATACATATCGCTTGAAGAATTGATAGAAAGAATATTCTATCACCATCTTAATATGTAATTATGCCTCACAAAATCATTTTCTTGGACAAATTGAATGATGAAAACCTATCACCTAATAATAGACTAACAATCATGTAATCTATTTTAGCATGAAAAAGATTAGAGAATCAGTTTTTTTCTATAGGCTCTTTTAGTAAAGTTTGTTATTTAAGGGGAAGTTGCTTTTTATTAGACCAAGAATTTCTTGTCTTAAGCACCTTACTATGCTGCGAATTTTCCATTTTTGAACAAAAAAATATGAGAAACTAAACATCGGTGTTTAATCTCTCATCTGAATGAAGTCATTATTTCTTTTTAGGTATTTTAATGGTGAATTGATAAAACTCATCAAATTCTTCTTCAGCCGTATCTAAGTTAATTCCACTATCCGATACCATGGATAACGATTGTCGGATCGTATTAACAGCAATACGCATATCCTTACTAAAAGCTTTTCTCTTTTGTTTAGGCTTGGCATTTTTTTCTTCAAGAAGCTTTACTACCCTATCCTCTGTTTGCTTTACATTTAAGTTTCTCTCGATAATCTCTTGTAATAACTTAATTTGTTTTTCAGCATCCTTTAGAGGAATAAGTGAACGTGCGTGACGTTCAGTAATAGTCTTATTTAACAATGCTTCTTGCACTTCTTCAGGCAGCTTTAATAAACGTAGCTTATTTGCTACTGTTGATTGCCCTTTACCTAGACGTTGGGCTAGAGCTTCTTGAGTTAAGTTATGTAGCTCTAATAATTTTCCATACGCTATGGCCTCTTCAATAGGAGAAAGTTCTTCCCGTTGTAAGTTTTCTATCAATGCTACAGAAGCGGTTTCTGTATCACTCATATTCTTTACTATTGCGGGTACTTCAGTCCAACCTAGCTTCTTCATTGCACGCCATCTACGTTCCCCTGCAATGATTTCAAACGTATCAGCTTGGAATTCCCTTACAACAATTGGCTGAATAATTCCATGTGTATGAATCGTTCTAGAAAGTTCCTCTATTTTATCCTCATCAAAAACCGTTCTTGGCTGAAAACGGTTAGGGACAATATTTTGAATAGGAATCTTCTTGATTTCTTCATTTGCCTCTGCACGAGTCAGATCAATTTGTTCTTCTATTTCAACTTGAGCTTGTTCTCCCTTTTCGCCTAGGCCAAAAAAGCGTGTGAAAGTTTGCTTCATCACCCTGCACCACCTTTACGAAACTCCCTAATATAGTATTCTCTATCAAATAATAATCTCCTGCACACGATACATCAAAAGACTTATGCCTTTGCACTGAGGCTTTTATGGATAAATTGAGCTTATTTTTAACATGAACAATAGAATATTTTATAACTAATATAAGAAACTTTTGATAAACCAATAAGCCTATTCTCGCATGTTTCTAGTTATTCGTAAATGACCTAACTAAGGATTTTGATAATGGCTTTATTTGTAAAGACCATTTACTCTATTGGAGTTTTATTTGGAGTCCCAGGTTTTCTTGGATATTTTTTAGGTGTAGGTTTTTCTTTTTTCACCAAAATAATATTTCTTTCACTTTCTTCAATCGGAAGAGTAAATGAAAAAATATTTTCTATCCTTCCTCCTAATACAGTAACCGCTTTTTTCGCGGAATCTAGTTCTTCATTAGCATGGGCAGCTTTCATAGCAATAAAGTTGCCTCCCACTTTTACTAATGGCATACATAATTCACTCAAAACACTCATCCTAGCAACAGCCCGAGCTGTTACAACATCATAAGTTTCACGATGCTCTTTATTTTGTCCGAATGTTTCTGCACGATCGTGGATGAAACGGACATTTTCTAATTGTAATTCTTTTGCTAAGTTATCTAAAAAGTGAATACGCTTATTTAAAGAATCAACAATCGTTATATGTAGATGAGGAAAAGCTATTTTTATGGGAATACTCGGAAACCCTGCACCCGCTCCAACATCGCATAAATGAATAGGATTATTAAAGTTAAAATAAAAGGAAGCTGAAATAGAATCATAGAAATGCTTTAAATACACTTCCGGCTTGTCCGTTATCGCCGTTAAGTTCATTTTTTCATTCCATTCAACTAGTGTTTTATAATACGTTTCATACTGTTCTAATTGTTTTGCGGTCAGGACGATTCCTTTTTCTTCAAGCATACTTGCAAATTGTTCCGTATTCATTAGTCCATCCTTCCTACAATCATATTACGTTTAGAAGGGAGAATCCCCTTCTAAACATACTTTTTAGTTAGACTTACTCGTTAGAAACACGTGCTATTTTACCTTGTTCAATATAAACAAGTAAGATAGATATATCAGCAGGATTTACTCCAGAAATTCTTGATGCCTGAGCAATCGAAAGCGGTCTAACTTGTTTAAGCTTTTGTCTCGCCTCAGACGCTAAACTTGAAATGGCATCATAATCAATATTATCTGGAATTTTTTTGTCTTCCATTTTCTTTAAACGATCCACTTGCTGTAATGATTTTTCAATATAGCCTTCATACTTAACCTGAATTTCTACTTGTTCTGTTACTTCAAAGTCTAAAGGTGTTTCACTTGGAACAATCATATGAATATGTTCGTATGTCATTTCAGGTCTTTTCAGTAGATCAGCTGCCTTAATTCCATCTTTTAACTCACTGCCGCCTTGATTCCTAATAATCTCTTGAACCTCTGGTGACGGCTTAATAATAATGGATTTTAAACGCTCTTTCTCTTTTTCAATTTCTTCCTTTTTAGCCAGAAATCTTTGATATCGATTTTCTTTTATTAATCCAACTTTATAACCGATCTCTGTTAAACGTAAATCGGCATTGTCATGTCTTAATAATAATCGGTATTCTGCACGGGATGTTAATAGACGATACGGCTCATTTGTTCCTTTAGTTACTAAGTCGTCAATTAATACTCCAATGTAAGCTTCTGATCGGCCTAAGATTACTTCTTCTCTACCTAAAGCTTTTCTTCCAGCATTTAAGCCTGCCATTAAACCTTGACCTGCCGCTTCCTCATAACCAGATGTTCCATTGATTTGTCCTGCTGTATATAAATTCTTAATCTTTTTCGTTTCCAGTGTTGGCCAAAGTTGAGTTGGTACAATGGAATCATACTCAATGGCATACCCAGGTCTCATCATTCTTACTTCTTCTAAACCTGGAATGGTTTTTAAAATTTGATGTTGAACATCCTCAGGTAAGCTAGTTGATAATCCTTGAACATATACTTCATGAGTATTTCTACCTTCTGGCTCCAAGAAGATTTGATGCCTTGGCTTATCGTTAAATCGAACCACTTTATCTTCAATAGATGGACAATAACGTGGACCTGTTCCTTTAATCATTCCTGAGTACATAGGAGATCGATGTAAGTTATTATCAATCAGTTGATGTGTGAGGTCGTTCGTATACGTTAACCAACAAGGAAGTTGATCCGTAATATACTTTGTTGTTTCATAAGAGAACGCTCTAGGAACATCATCCCCTGGTTGAATCTCTGTTTTACTATAGTCAATAGAGTTACTGTGAACTCTTGGAGGTGTTCCTGTTTTAAAGCGTACTAAATCAAAGCCTAGTTCTTCTAAATGCTCCGATAGCTTAATGGATGGCTGTTGATTATTCGGACCACTTGAATACTTAAGCTCACCTAAGATAATTTCTCCACGTAAGAAAGTTCCCGTCGTGATAACAACCGCTTTAGATGCATAGGTTGCTCCCGTTTGTGTTACAACACCCTTACATTCCCCATCTTCGACAATGAGTCGCTCAACCATTCCTTGTACAAGAGTTAGGTTCGGTTCATCTTCAAGTGTTTTCTTCAATTCATGTTGATAAGAAAACTTATCCGCTTGTGCTCTAAGTGCACGCACAGCTGGTCCTTTTCCTGTATTCAACATTCTCATTTGTATATGGGTTTTATCAATATTTTTACCCATTTCTCCGCCAAGTGCGTCGATTTCTCTTACAACGATTCCTTTAGCGGGTCCTCCCACTGAAGGGTTACAAGGCATAAAAGCAACCATATCCAAGTTAATCGTGATCATTAGTGTTTTGGCACCTTGACGAGCTGCAGCTAATCCTGCCTCACAGCCAGCGTGCCCAGCACCTATGACAATTACGTCATAGCTTCCAGCATCAAATTGCATTATGCTGCCTCCTTAATTATCTTCCGAACTATTAGTAGACCTAAGTGATATCATAAAAAATTATTTTCCTAAACAAAATTGAGAAAAAAGCTGATCAATCAAGCTTTCATGGACACTATCACCAATAATCTCTCCAAGTAGTTCCCATGTTCTCGTAAAGTCAATTTGCACAATATCTATTGGAACCCCGTTCTCAACCCCATTAATGGCTTCATCTATTGAGTTATATGCTTGGTTTAATAAAGCAATATGGCGGCTATTTGACACATATGTCATGTCGCCCGCTTCAATTGAACCGTCAAAAAATAAAGCAGCAATCGATTCTTCAAGCTCATCAATTCCAACATCCTCTAGAAGAGAAGTTGTTACTAGCTTATGGCCCTTCGTTAGTTCTCTCACTCGGTCCATATTAATTTTCTGTGGTAAATCTGTCTTATTCACGATGACAATAACATCCATGCCCTCAACCGCTTTAAAAATGTTCTCATCTTCAGCCGTTAGGTCATCAGAGTAATTTAAAACAAGTAAAATTAAATCTGCTTCTTTTAGAACTTGTCTTGATCGCTCAACACCAATTCTTTCAACGATGTCTTCCGTTTCCCGAATCCCTGCAGTATCTAATAATCGTAATGGAACACCACGAACATTTACGTACTCTTCAATTACATCCCTAGTAGTTCCTGGGATATCAGTTACAATGGCTTTATTTTCATGAACTAAGCTATTAAGTAGCGAAGATTTCCCTACATTCGGTCTACCTACAATGACTGTAGAAAGCCCTTCTCTTAAAATTTTACCTTGTTGAGAGGTTCTTAAGAGTTTTTCAATTTCGCTTCTTACATAAGAAGCTTTTTCTAATAGAAGATTGTGAGTCATCTCTTCTACATCATCATACTCTGGATAATCTATATTCACTTCAACATGTGCTAACGTTTCTAAGATTTCTTGTCTTAATCTTTGAATTAAGTTAGATAAACGGCCTTCCATTTGTCCAAGAGCTACGTTCATCGCTCGATCCGTTTTGGCACGGATTAAGTCCATAACCGCTTCTGCTTGAGATAAGTCAATCCGTCCATTTAAAAAGGCTCGTTTTGTAAACTCTCCTGGCTCTGCTAGTCTTGCACCTAAATTCAGAACTAGTTGCAATACTCGGTTAACAGATACAATCCCACCGTGACAGTTTATTTCAACAACATCCTCTTTTGTAAATGTTCTAGGTCCCTTCATAACAGAAACCATTACTTCTTCAGCCACTTCTTCCGTTTTGGGGTCCACTAATAACCCGTAATGGATCGTGTGCGATGCCACATCCTTTAATTCTTTACCACCTTTACCTTTAAAAAGGCGGTTTACAATTGGAATTGCATCATCTCCACTTAAACGAACAATGGCAATTGCCCCTTCCCCCATCGGAGTCGATATGGCAGCTATTGTGTCAAATTCCACGGTGTCACCTCTTTTCAAAAAAAATTCCCTACTATTAATTTATCCACAAGTTTTAAAGTCACTTAATTTTTTACTCAAAATATTAGAATAGCACAGGCTAATTTCTTAAAAAAGTATAAAGTCTTCTTTTTAGACAGTTATCCACACTAATAGTCATTATTATGCTCTATTTTAACTTATCCACATGTGAATAACAATAAATCTAGATGATTATTGGCTTTTTTTGTCTTGTTCCATAAGAAAAGCGCTAGACAGTTTTTTAACTTCAAAAAGCTTATACTTTCTTAAACTAAAAAAACCACCATCCAGAAATACTGAATGGTGGTTTTGAATTATCTATTAGGAGTAATGACAATATGTCTGTTTGGTTCTACTCCATCAGAATAGGTTTTGATTCGTTTGTTCTCCATTAGAGCTGTATGAATCACCTTACGCTCATATGAAGGCATAGGCTCTAGGGCGACTTTTTGACCAGTCCTTAAAGACTTCAGTGCTAATCGCTCAGCTAATTGAATCAAGGTATCATTTCGTCTTTTTCTGTAGTCTTCCGCATCAAGTAAAACATTTAAATATTGATCCGAGAAGCGGTTGATGACTAATTGAGTTAAATACTGCAACGAATTTAAAGTTTGTCCACGTTTTCCAATTAGTAAGGCGATTTTTTCACCTGACATAATGAACTGAACCTGTTTTCCTTCTTTTATTACTTCAATATCAATGGTTGCTCCCATTTTCTTGCTAACATCTAATAAGAATTGTTTTGCTTCTTCAATGGGGTCTATTTTAACCGTAACTTTTACAACAGCTAGACGAGATCCAAAGCCGAAAAACCCTTTTTTACCTTCATCAATGATAGTTACTTCTGTGCGGTCTTTTGTGGTGTTTAATTGAGCTAAAGCCGACTCTACTGCTGCCTCGACGGTTTGTCCTGTAGCAGTTACTTGTTTCACTTCTTGGCTCCTCCCGCATTTGCAGTTTCTTTAGCCTTTTTTAAATCTGGCCCTTTAATAAAATACGTTTGAACAATCATAAAGATATTACCTACAACCCAATATAAAGATAGAGCTGCTGGGAAGTTAACAGCGAAAACAACGATCATAACTGGCATAATCCAAAGCATCATTTGCATTTGAGGATTATTTTCTACACCTGCCATCATCATTTTTTGCTGAATAAATGTTGTTACACCTGCAATCAATGGTAAAAGGTATAGTGGATCTGGAGAACCTAGGTCAAACCATAGGAAATTGTGTTCAGCGATTTCAGTTGTACGAGAAATGGCATGGTAAAAACCAATCAGTATTGGCATTTGGACGATTAACGGGAAACATCCAGCTAAAGGATTTACTCCATGTTTTTGGAACAATGCCATTGTTTCTTGTTGAAGCTTTTGTTGTGTTTGTTGGTCTTTAGAGCTATATTTTTCTTTTAATTTTTGCATTTCTGGTTGTAAAGCTTGCATTGCTTTAGAACTTTTTGTTTGCTTAATCATTAATGGTAAAATGGCTAGTCGTATTAAAATCGTAACGAGAATAATGGAGACACCGAAATTCCCACCTGCAAGCTCTGCCGCTTTTACAATCAATAATGATAGCGGATACACAATATACTCATTCCAAAAACCTGTACTTTCAGCGGTAATTGGTTGGTTGTATTCCGTACACCCTGTCAAAAGAGCCATGATAAAAACCAAACCAATTGAAAGAAGTATTCTCTTTTTCAACCGTTATTTCCTCCTTAAATAAGAATGATCTTTTTAAGTTATTGCTGCTTTTACCGTTGCACACAAGTACACATTTATTTTGCAACAGAATCTATATGACAGCTTAAATTAAAGGAAATGGTGACATTTCAGTAACCAGGATCCTTTAACATAACTAACAAAAATAAAGCCTGTCCATCTTTTAAGAGACTTAAGGCTAGCATATAATTTAGACCTTAAAGAGTCCAAATGTATTGTAACATCTTTTTTACAATATGAATCGTAAAATCTCTAATAAGACACAATTAAAATATCGCCAAGTTTTGATATCGGGCCATATTTTATATCGATTTTTGTTCTAGAATTATCCGAATTTAAAAATCCCCACGAATTTTGCTAGGTTTATGGACCAGTTTTTAATCTACTTTTTCAACACCCTAGCGATCTTTAATACATGCATAAGACTTTTCTTTATTTCGTGAAAGTCCATATCAGCAGCTGGTTTTCTAGCAATGACTACATAATCATACTCATTACGTAGTTCTTCTTCTAATTCTAGAAATGCTTGTCGTATGTATCTCTTTATTTGAACTCGCTTTACCGCATTCCCTAATTTTTTACTTACAGAAAGGCCAATTCGGAAATGGCTTTGCTCTTCCTTCTTTAATAAGTAAACAACAAATTGTCGGTTGGCAAAGGATTTTCCCTTTTTAAAAGCTTCTTGAAAATCTTTATTCTTCTTTACTCTATTTTCTTTCTTCATTCATTTACACCTTCAATCATCCACTTGGATCTCTTCTCGGACTAGAATGATTCCTTCTGATAGAATTATCATCCACTTCTCACGCATCTATACATTAATTAACGAAAAGGCCAAAATGAGAAAAAAGACCACTGACTTTTCAGTGGCCTAAGCAGATAATACTTTTCTTCCTTTTTGACGACGACGAGCTAAAACTTTACGTCCGTTTGCAGAGCTCATACGACTACGGAATCCATGAACTTTACTTTTTTTACGTTTATTCGGTTGGTAAGTTCTTTTCATTATATGACACCTCCCTGAGGAATAGCTGTTAAAGACAGTCCTATCAATTATATAAAGGGTCACTAAAAAATGTCAACCTTAATTGTAAATTTACTTAAACAGCTGATTTTTAGTTAAAAAATTCTTACTCGATAGATTTTACTCGTTTTTCCTTCGTCTGTCACGAGAAAATTTATCCTATTAATAAAAAGATTAGTTGGATCTCTTTTCAGTAGGTGTTTACTAAGAGGTTTTGTTCATTTATTTTGCCCGTTACTTTCCGCTCCAGGCACTTGCTTTCCGCAGGGAGAGATGGGAGCCTCCTCGGCGTTACCGCCTGTGGGGTCTCCCATTCTCTCTATTCCTGCAGGAGTCAAGTGCCCTCCGCTTCAATCCACTCAGGTTATTAAAGTAGTAATCTTTATGGAAAATACCCTCTAGTATAACTATCTTATAAAAAAGTACCCGGAAACCTTTCGTTGACTAATTCCTCTAAGGTTAAATAGCAACCAACTACTTCCTCTTTAAACTTTTCCATTTTTGATGATTTGAAATCAACTTTTTCTCTGAAAACAAAAATCAAAATTCCTCGATAAGCTTTATAAAATTATTCTCACTAGAATAGCTTTTTTCAAATTACGACAGCTTGTGAATAACTTTTCGACAGTTTTTTTATTATCCACAGTACATATTGACAGCTTTTTCACACATTATTGTCTTGTGGACAATTTCCATGCACAGGATGGGTGTGTTGTGGATAAGATAAGAAAATCATTGCAACCATTAGTTTTATTTGATATTATTATTTTGTTTTCACTCTGGATAAATTATTGTGCATAACTATATTATCCACAGATTGTGGATATCTTGTGGACAGGTTATTCTCAGCCTTTGTAAAACGTTGTCCACAAGCAGTGGATATTGTCGAAACTCCACATTATTTCCTATAATATGTTTTTCCACATAAGTAGTTTCGTATATTTATAAATTCGGGGTTGTACAAGTTGTATAACTCGTTAAAAATAACAAAAAGGAGGGATATCTGTTGGAGAATATTGCGGATCTTTGGAATAATGCTCTTGCCACGATTGAAACAAAAATCAGTAAGCCTAGCTTCGATACTTGGCTGAAATCCACTAAAGCTCATTCACTTCAAGGGGACACTTTAACCGTAACGGCTCCTAATGAATTTGCACGAGATTGGCTAGAAGAGCGTTATTCTCAACTCATTTCCGGTATTCTTTATGAGATTACGGGAGAAGAGCTCGGGGTAAAATTTATCATTCCGCAAAATCAAAATGAAGAAGAAGTAAATTTGCCTGTTCCTCCAAAAAAGCCTAAAAGGGATGACGATCACCAAGAACTCCCTCTTAATATGCTTAACCCTAAATATACATTTGATACATTCGTTATCGGATCTGGGAATAGATTTGCCCATGCTGCATCTTTAGCTGTTGCAGAAGCTCCGGCTAAAGCTTATAACCCACTATTTATTTATGGGGGCGTAGGATTAGGGAAAACTCACTTAATGCACGCAATCGGACATTATGTACAAGATCATAATCCATCTGCTAAGGTCGTATACTTATCTTCAGAGAAATTTACAAACGAATTTATTAACTCTATTCGAGATAATAAAGCAGTAGATTTCCGCAATAAATATCGAAATGTGGATGTTTTATTAATTGATGATATTCAATTCCTAGCAGGAAAAGAACAAACTCAAGAGGAATTTTTCCATACATTTAATACCTTACACGAGGAAAGTAAACAAATTGTCATCTCCAGTGATCGACCACCTAAGGAAATACCGACTTTAGAGGATCGACTACGATCTAGGTTCGAATGGGGACTTATTACAGATATTACTCCTCCCGACCTTGAAACACGTATTGCTATTCTTAGAAAGAAAGCAAAAGCAGAGGGTTTAGATATACCAAACGAAGTAATGCTTTATATTGCTAACCAAATTGATTCCAATATTAGAGAATTAGAAGGTGCACTCATTCGTGTCGTTGCTTATTCTTCTCTTATCAATAAAGATATAAATGCTGATTTAGCAGCTGAGGCTTTGCGTGATATCATTCCAAGCTCCAAGCCGAAAGTAATTACGATTCATGAGATTCAAAGAGTAGTCGGGGAACACTTTAATATTAAACTTGAGGATTTTAAAGCAAAAAAACGCACAAAATCCGTTGCTTTCCCTCGTCAAATTGCTATGTATCTTTCTAGAGAACTAACGGACTTCTCTCTACCAAAGATTGGGGAAGAGTTCGGTGGACGTGACCATACAACGGTTATTCATGCTCATGAAAAAATTTCTAAACTCATTCAAACAGATCCTCAACTGCAAAAGCAGATGAAGGAACTCAATGAAATATTGAAAATATAGTTCCTTATTTTGTTAGGTTCTTTTTTTCCTTGCAATCGATAAGGTGAATAATGTGAATAACTTTACCCCGTTTACACACAGTCTGTCCACATGTGGATAGACTGTATTTACTTTGATAAAATAGAGTTATCCACATACTAACAGGCCCTACTATTACTTCTACTATTTTTTTAAAAAGAATTATATATAAAATATTTGAAAATATGCTTACGACGGAGGATTAAAATACATGAGATTTATTATCCAACGAGATCGTCTGGTTCAAAGTGTTCAAGACGTTATGAAAGCTGTAACTAGCCGTACAACGATTCCTATCTTAACGGGGATAAAAATTGTAGCAACGAATGAAGGTGTTACGTTCACTGGTAGTGATTCAGATATTTCAATTGAGTCATTTATTCCAGTTGAAGAGACTGGTGATGAAATTGTTGAAATCAAACAAACAGGTGCCATCGTTTTAACAGCAAAAGTGTTTAGTGAAATTGTTAGGAAATTACCTACAGATACAGTTGAAATTGAAGTACAAAACCATCTACAAACGGTAATTCGTTCAGGTAAATCTGAATTTAATCTAAATGGACTTGATGCAGAAGAGTATCCTCATTTACCTCAAATTGAAGAGGATAATGTTTTTAAAGTTCCTACTGACTTATTAAAAATGTTAATTCGTCAAACTGTCTTTGCAGTGTCCACCTCAGAAACACGCCCTGTGTTGACAGGTGTAAACTGGAAAGTAGAAAATAGCGAATTAATCTGTATTGCAACAGATAGTCACCGACTAGCATTAAGAAAAGCAAAAATCGAACACGAAGGTAATGTAAGCTACAATGTAGTTATTCCAGGAAAAAGTTTAAGTGAGTTAAGTAAAATTTTAGATGATAATAATGATCCAGTTGATATTGTAATCACTGAAAACCAAGTTTTATTTAAAGCAAAACATTTATTATTCTTCTCAAGATTACTAGAAGGAAATTATCCTGATACAACTAGATTGATTCCAGCAGAGAGCAAAACAGATGTCGTTCTAAATACAAAAGAATTTTTACACTCTATAGATCGTGCATCCCTATTAGCACGTGAAGGTAGAAATAACGTTGTTAAGTTCGCAACAATTGATGGTGGAACAATTGAACTCTCTTCTAATACTCCAGAGGTAGGTAAGGTTGTAGAGGAACTTCAAAGTGAATCAATAGAGGGTGAAGAACTGAAAATTTCTTTTAGTGCTAAATATGTAATGGATGCATTAAAAGCCTTAGAGGGAACAGAAATTAAAATCAGTTTTACAGGAGCTATGAGACCATTTATCATTAAACCGCTAAATGATGAGTCTATCCTTCAACTCATTTTACCTGTAAGAACATATTAAATTTATAGCTGCCAGCCTGAGCTGGTGGCTTTTCCTTTAGATAAACCTAATAAAAGACTTCAAGAATAACTATGGATACATCAAAAAGTTCAAATGACTCTGTTTATATAAAGAAAATGAGTGTAAAATTATATTTTTAGCTTTACTTTGTGTATAGAGAAATTATTTAGTAAAATAAGAGAATAGATTATTTCACATTACATCTTCTGCAAAGGCTAGTTTTACTTTATTAAAGTTTTAAAAAGGCCAATACAAACCGAAAGAAATGGGAAAAATAATCCCAAAAAACTGAAATGAGTGAAACCATCCATGAGAAACGAAGTAAAGATCGGTACAGAGTATATTACATTAGGTCAATTTTTAAAGTTGGCTGAAGTCATAGATACAGGCGGAATGGCTAAATGGTTTTTAGGTGAACATGATGTTTTCATCAACGGGGAGCAGGACCAAAGAAGAGGAAGAAAACTTAGAGACGGCGATCAAGTAGAAATTCCAGGATTCGGGTCTTTTGTTGTTACACAGTAGTATAAAGGACGTAATGCTATGTATATAGAGCGATTACTTTTAAAGAATTATCGTAATTATGATGACTTAGAAGTACAGTTTGAAAATAAAGTGAATGTGATTTTAGGAGAAAACGCTCAAGGAAAGACCAATGTAATGGAATCCATCTATGTTTTGGCAATGGCTAAATCTCACCGAACTTCAAATGATAAAGATCTTGTTCGCTGGGATGAGGAATATGCTAAAATAGAAGGTAGGGTAAAAAAAATACATGGTTCTTTGCCATTACAGTTAGTCATATCCAAAAAAGGTAAAAAGGCAAAGTGCAATCACATCGAACAGCAAAAGCTGAGTCAATATATAGGAAATATGAATGTTGTTATGTTCGCGCCTGAAGATCTCCATCTTGTGAAAGGGAGCCCTCAAGTAAGGCGTCGTTTTATTGATATGGAGATTGGCCAAGTCTCGGCCATCTATCTTCATGACATGAGTCAATATCAAAAAATTTTGCAGCAAAGAAATCATTATTTAAAGTTGTTGCAAACAAAAAAGCAAAAAGACGAAACCATGTTAGAGATACTAACGGAGCAATTTATTCAAATGGCTGTGAAAATTATTTCTAAGCGGTTTGAATTCCTTCACTTGCTTGAAAAATGGGCAATGCCTATACATCAAGGTATTTCTAGGGGCTTAGAAACATTAAAAATTGAGTACAAGCCATCAGTGGATGTATCAGAAGACCAAGACTTGTCGAAAATGATAGAAGTATTTCAGGATAAATTTGTTAAAATAAAGAATAGAGAAATTGATAGAGGGGTCACATTATTTGGCCCACATCGTGATGATCTTCTCTTTTTTGTGAATGGAAGAGATGTTCAAACATTTGGTTCTCAAGGACAACAGAGAACAACAGCTTTATCTGTCAAGTTAGCAGAAATAGAGTTAATACATTCAGAAATTGGGGAATATCCAATCTTACTTTTAGATGATGTTCTCTCTGAATTAGATGATTACCGCCAATCCCATCTTTTAAACACGATTCAAGGAAAAGTACAAACATTTGTAACTACGACCAGTGTGGATGGTATTGATCATCAAACTCTAAAAGAAGCGGCTGCTTACCAAGTTGAAGCTGGGAGCATGAAAAAAATCCAATGAGGTGAAAAAACATGTATGTCCATGTAGGTGAAGATATCCTCGTTCGAACAAAGGATATTATCGCAATTATTGATAAAGAAAGTGTAAACTCTTCACCTTTTGTCAAAGAGTTTCTAAATCACCATAGTCAGCATGTTTTTAATCTTTCAAAGGGATCTTTTAAATCAATTGTTGTTACAGAAGAAAAAATATATTACTCACCTTTAGCATCAGGAACATTGAAAAAACGATCTACAAAAATGCCTGCACATGAGGGATTAACATTTTTGTAGAGATTTTTAAAAATAGTGGTGCTTTTATATAAATGGTTACTCACGATTATTATTTTTGTTCACGATTATATTAGGGTAAGCATGGAAGTTAATTAGAAAGTGTAGGTGATTGTTATGGCAATGGAACAAAACGCTTTACAGGAACATTCCTATGATGAGAATCAGATACAGGTTTTAGAAGGTCTAGAAGCTGTTAGAAAGAGACCAGGAATGTACATTGGTTCCACAAGTGCTAAAGGACTCCACCATCTCGTTTGGGAAATCGTAGATAATAGTATCGATGAAGCATTAGCAGGATTCTGTTCGGAAATTATTGTTAAAATCGAAGAGGATAATAGCATCACGGTTATAGATAATGGCCGTGGGATCCCAGTTGGTATTCATGAGAAAATGGGTAGGCCAGCTGTAGAAGTCATTATGACTGTCCTTCATGCTGGTGGTAAATTCGGCGGTGGAGGCTACAAGGTTTCAGGTGGTCTTCATGGTGTAGGTGCTTCAGTTGTAAATGCACTATCAACCGTTCTAGAAGTATTTGTTCACCGTGACGGTAAAATTCACTATCAAAAGTTTGAAAGAGGTGTACCAGCAGCCGATCTAGAGATTATCGGGGAAACGGATCGTACAGGTACGACTATTCACTTTAAACCAGATGGAGAAATATTTACTGAAACATTAGAATACGATTATGAAACACTTGCTAATCGTATCCGTGAGCTAGCATTTTTAAATAAAGGCTTAAAAATCACGATTGAAGATATGCGTGTAGAAAATAAACGTAATGAATATCACTACGAGGGCGGAATTAAGTCGTACGTAGAGCATTTGAATCGATCTAGAGAAGTTCTACATGAAGAACCTATCTTTATTGAAGGTGAAAGAGAAGGAATTACGATAGAAGTATCTATTCAGTATAATGATAGCTATACAAGTAATATATACTCTTTCGCTAACAATATTCATACGTATGAAGGTGGAACTCACGAATCAGGCTTCAAAACAGCTCTTACAAGAGTGATAAATGATTATGCTAGGAAACAAGGACAAATTAAAGATGCCGATGCTAATCTTTCTGGTGATGACGTGCGTGAAGGTTTAACGGCGATCATTTCGATTAAGCATCCAGATCCTCAGTTTGAAGGTCAAACGAAAACGAAATTAGGAAACTCAGAAGCTAGAGCGGCAACTGATACGATTTTCTCTGAAGCTTTTGATAAGTTCCTTTTAGAAAACCCTACAGTAGCTAGAAAAATTGTAGAAAAAGGCTTGATGGCAGCAAGAGCTCGTTTAGCAGCTAAAAAGGCTCGTGAATTAACACGTCGTAAAAGTGCTTTAGAGGTATCCAGCTTACCAGGTAAGCTAGCCGATTGTTCATCAAAGGATCCTTCTATAAGTGAACTATATATCGTTGAGGGTGACTCAGCGGGTGGATCTGCGAAACAAGGGCGTGACCGACACTTCCAAGCTATCCTACCTTTAAGAGGTAAAATTCTTAACGTAGAAAAAGCTCGTTTAGATAAAATTCTTTCAAACAATGAAGTAAGAGCCATGATAACAGCGATTGGAACGGGTATTGGAGAAGACTTTGACATCTCTAAAGCTCGTTATCACAAAATCGTGATTATGACCGATGCGGATGTTGATGGTGCACATATTAGAACTCTTATTTTAACTTTCTTCTACCGTTATATGAGACAAATTTTAGAAGCTGGTTATATTTATATTGCTCAACCACCACTATACAAGGTTCAGCAAGGTAAACGTATAGAGTATGCTTATAACGATAAAGAATTAGAAAAGATTTTTGCCGAGTTACCAAGTCAACCGAAGCCAAATATTCAGCGCTACAAAGGGCTAGGTGAGATGAATCCGGAACAGCTATGGGAAACAACGATGGATCCATCTACTAGAACGATGCTTCAAGTAAGTCTTGAAGACGCTATTGAGGCAGATGAAACATTTGAAATGCTAATGGGCGATAAGGTAGAACCACGACGTAATTTCATAGAAGCAAATGCTGCTTACGTTAAAAATTTAGATATTTAATGATTAGGCTTGTAAAAGTAAGGATAGAGGGATAACCACTATCCTCCTTTTATCTTTTTGGCCTATTAATCAAACTCAAATAAACGTTAATTTTTATTATTCTAGTTGTTAGTTTTGCCTAAGGAGGTTTTAAAGATGGCTGAAACACCAAATCCCCAAGTGAAAGAAATAAATATTAGTCAGGAAATGAAGTCTTCTTTCCTAGACTATGCGATGAGTGTTATTGTCTCCCGTGCACTTCCAGATGTTCGTGATGGTTTAAAACCAGTTCACCGCCGTATTCTTTATGCTATGCATGATCTTGGAATCCATGCAGACAAGCCGTATAAAAAGTCAGCTCGTATCGTTGGAGATGTTATAGGTAAATACCATCCACACGGAGATTCAGCTGTATATGAAACAATGGTACGTATGGCGCAGGACTTTAACTATCGATATATGCTTGTTGATGGGCATGGGAACTTCGGATCGGTTGATGGTGATGCTGCAGCAGCAATGCGTTATACAGAATCACGTATGTCAAAAATATCGATGGAATTACTAAGAGATATTAATAAAGACACGATTGATTATCAAGATAACTATGACGGTGAGGAAAGAGAACCAGTTGTTCTACCTGCTAGATTTCCAAATCTTTTAGTGAATGGGACAACAGGTATCGCGGTTGGGATGGCTACCAATATTCCTCCTCATCAACTTGGAGAAGTTATTGACGGTGTATTAGCCATCAGTAAAGACCCTGAGTTAACAACACAAGAACTAATGGAAATTATCCCAGGTCCTGATTTTCCGACTGGGGGTATGATCCTTGGTAGAAGCGGAATTCGTAAAGCATATGAGACTGGTAGAGGCTCAATTACCATCCGTGCAAAGGTAGAAATTGAACAAAAAGCAAATGGAAAAGAAGTCATTATTGTCAATGAGTTACCATATCAAGTGAATAAGGCTAGGTTAATTGAAAAAATAGCTGAGTTAGCACGTGATAAAAAGATTGATGGAATTACAGATCTTCGTGATGAATCAGACCGTAAAGGGATGCGTATTGTCATTGAAGTTCGTAAAGATGCTAATGCCAATGTCCTTTTAAATAACTTATATAAACAAACTGCTCTACAAACAAGTTTTGGGATTAACACCCTTGCACTAGTTGATGGTCAACCTAAAGTATTAAGCCTTAAACAATGTTTAGTTCACTATTTAGACCATCAAAAAGTGGTAATCAGAAGAAGAACAGAATTTGAATTAAGAAAAGCGGAAGCTAGAGCTCATATTTTAGAAGGTTTACGTATTGCTCTTGATCACTTAGATGAAGTCATTAACTTGATTCGCAGCTCCCAAACAACGGACATGGCCCGTGAAGGCTTAATGACAAAGTTTAATCTGTCTGAAAAACAAGCTCAAGCAATTCTGGATATGCGTCTTCAACGTTTAACAGGTTTAGAACGTGAAAAAATTGAAGATGAATATCAAAGTCTTGTTCAATTAATCGCTGAATTAAAAGCCATCTTAGCTGATGAAGAAAAAGTTTTAGAAATTATTCGTGAAGAGCTTTCCGAAATTAAAGGCCGCTTTAACGATAAACGTAGAACAGAAATTGTGACGGGTGGTATAGAAAATATTGAAGATGAGGACTTAATTCCTCGTGAGAATATTGTTATCACATTAACACATAATGGTTACGTTAAACGCCTACCAGTATCTACTTACCGTGCGCAAAAACGTGGAGGTAGAGGCGTACAGGGAATGGGTACAAATGAAGATGACTTTGTAGAACATTTGATTACAACGTCCACACATGATACCATCCTCTTCTTTACGAACAAAGGTAAAGTATATAGAGCAAAAGGATACGAGATTCCTGAGTACTCAAGAACAGCTAAGGGTATTCCAATTATTAACCTTTTAGGAGTAGATAAAGGGGAATGGGTAAATGCCATTATTCCTGTTGTGGAATTTGTAGATGATTGGTTCCTATTCTTTACGACTAAACAAGGTGTTTCTAAGCGTTCACCACTTACTTCTTTTGCTAATATTAGAAATAATGGTCTAATTGCCCTTAACTTAAAAGAAGATGATGAACTAATCTCGGTTCGCTTAACAGATGGTAGTAAGGAAATCATTATTGGAACGAAGAATGGTATGTTAATTCGTTTCCCAGAAACCGATGTACGTTCAATGGGTAGAACAGCAACTGGTGTTAAAGGGATTACATTAGTACCTGAAGATGAAGTAATAGGAATGGAAGTATTAGAAGAAAATACGGAAATTCTAATTGTTACGAAAAAAGGCTATGGTAAACGAACACCTGCTGATGAATACCGAGTTCAAGGTAGAGGTGGTAAAGGAATTAAAACTTCTAATATCACTGACAAAAATGGGGATTTAGTTTCCATGAAAGCTGTAACGGGAGAAGAAGACCTTATGTTAATCACAACAGGTGGGGTTCTTATTCGAATGGCTGTGAATGATATCTCAACAATGGGTCGTAACACTCAAGGTGTTCGACTAATTCGATTAAATGAGAATACAGACGAGTATGTTGCAACAGTAGCGAAAGTCGAAAAAGAAGAAGAAAAAGATCATGAAGAATTACTAGATGATGAAAATTTAAATCAAGAACTAGAAGACACACCAACTGATATTGAAACTAGTGAAGACTAATGGAAAAAGGAACACAATAGTGTTCCTTTTTCCTATTTTTTTGATTTAAAATAATGTAAAATGGATATTAAGACCTACATTACATGTTTAGAGGTGTATCTTGGTGAGAGTGAAAGTAAAAGAGCTTCAAGAGGGTTGTATCATTTCAGAGGACATTTTTAGTCGAACGAACCGTCCTATTATCGCTAAAAGGTCTATTCTAACTAAAGATTTGCTTGAAATCTTAGAGGTGTTCCTCATTAATGATGTTGTTGTTGAAAAAACTCTTGTCAATGGGTCACCTTTTATTCCGGCAGAAATAATAGAAGATGAAACAAAAGGCAACCAAACCATCAATCAATCAGACGAGTTAACCTTTATAGATTTATTTCTTCAGGCAACTAAAGACTACAAAAGGGAATTTAAATCATGGCAATCAGGTTTGCCAGTTGATATATCAAAAATCAGAGCCTTAATACTCCCTTTGATTGAAAGAGTAGAAAGTAGTCCAGCAGAAATTTTTAATTTACACCATTTTTCGAATGAGGAAGAATATTTATATCAACATTCCATTGCTGTTGGTTTGATTAGTGGATTCATAGGAAGAAAATTAAACTATAATAAAGGTGATATTGTTCAGTTATCTTTAGCTGGTTGTTTATCGGACTGCGGAATGTCAAAAATTCCTGAAAGAGTTTTAGACAAACGAACAGCTTTAGCTTCTGAAGAGTTTGAAGAAGTAAAAAGACATTCAACTTATAGCTATAGAATGATCCAAAACTCTCCACTAGTAAGAGATAGTGTGAAGATATCTATTTTTCAGCATCATGAGAGGTTAGATGGCAGTGGTTATCCTATGGGAGAAAAAGGCCCTAAGATACACCCGTTTGCAAAAATTATTGCTTTAGCTGATACATTTCATGCTATGACTTCTGAACGTCATTATAGAAAAAAGCAATCTCCATTTAAGGTGTTAGAAATGATTACTCAAGATAATTTCGGAAAGTTTGATATTACCGCCATAAATGCCCTGCAGTCAGGGATCATGAATTTTTCAATAGGCAGTAAGGTGAAATTATCAAATGGTCAAATTGGTGAGATTCTATTTATAGAAGATAAATCTCCTACAAGGCCATTAGTGAAAATAATAGAAACTGAAGTAATTATTCATTTAGAAAAACAAAGGCAATTGTTTATAGAGGAAATAATGTAAAAGACTGATTATAAAATTTATCAGTCTTTTTTTATATAAACCGTTGTAATTAGTAAATATCATGCTATAATAGTTCAAGTCGACAATAGAAGATATATTAATAGAAAAAATCTTTTAAAAAGTGTTGACCATGTTAAGAAAAAATGATATATTATTAAAGTCGCCTTGAGCGATTGAGATGTTCTTTGAAAACTAAACAAATCATACGTCAACGTTTAATTTTATTTTTTAAGAGCTAATCTTACTCTTTATTGGAGAGTTTGATCCTGGCTCAGGACGAACGCTGGCGGCGTGCCTAATACATGCAAGTCGAGCGAAGTTTTAAAAGTTTGCTTTTGAAACTTAGCGGCGGACGGGTGAGTAACACGTGGGCAACCTGCCTATAAGACTGGGATAACTTCGGGAAACCGGAGCTAATACCGGATAATATGTTTCTTCTCATGAAGGAACATTGAAAGATGGCTTCGGCTATCACTTATAGATGGGCCCGCGGCGCATTAGCTAGTTGGTGAGGTAACGGCTCACCAAGGCGACGATGCGTAGCCGACCTGAGAGGGT